>JBDTAW010000032.1:0-54404 GCA_039924445.1 Gemmatimonadaceae bacterium | reverse complement strand
CATTGCTCTCTTCAGGCGCCAGCGCCGGCAGTGGGCGAGTAGAACTCGAACTGTCCGCATCCACGAGCCTTGGCGGCGTACATAGCAGTATCAGCCTGACGCAGTAGAGCATCCGTGTCGATTGTGGCCGGGACGGCGCCACCGGTCACACCGAGCGATGTGCATACAATGCCGATGCTGGCGTCCACTACCGCTTCCCGGTGATCGATTCGTACGGGCCGATGGACGAGTTGCAGGACGCGTTTAGCAACCATGCGAACTTCGTCTTCGTCGCGCAGGCGTTCAAGCAGAATGGCAAACTCATCGCCACCGAGGCGGGCGGCGGTATCCGATCCGCGAGTAGCGTCGCGAAGGCGATCTGCGATTGTTGCCAGAACAATGTCGCCGGCATCGTGACCAAACATGTCGTTGACAGCCTTGAAGCCATCGAGATCGATATACAGGATCGCGAGGCCACTTCGTCCATCACCAGGGCGCGAGCCCGTGCCAGCGTGCGCTATTGCGTCGGCGATCTTCAGGCGGAAGCGAGCCGCGTTGACAAGGCCTGTCAGTGGGTCATGATACGCTCGATGCGTCAACTCGGCTTCGAGCTGCTTGCGCTCGCTCACGTCGCGACCGTTGATAACCAAACCGTGGACGACTGGATCGTCGAGAAGATTTGTGCAAATCGCTTCGATCCAACGTTCACTACCGTTCGCGTCTCTCACGCGCCATTCAACAGCACCACCGGTTGCTGCGTAACTGTCAGTCGCTGCGATCGCCTGTGCGATGTCGGCCTGGACTGCGCTCATCTCATCTGCAACAAAGAATTTGTGAAACGGCCGACCAATGACCGACTCCGGGCCGTGGCCGAGCACGCGCTCGACGGCCGGGCTCGCTTCGCGCACGAGGCCGGAGGCATCCAGCACCAGCACCATGTCAGACGAGTGCTGTACGAGCGCACGGAAGTGTGCTTCACGGGCGAGCCGCTCCGCAGCGAGTTCCGCATTCTTTCGCTGCGCCGCGACCTGTCGCGCAATGACTATCGCTGTTACGACCACAGCGCCGACGACCAGTGCGGTCACCGGATATTTTGCAATCAGCAGCGCGTTCGGGCCAAGAGTGAGCGCGCTTGCAGCATTGTGCGATTCGGTGCGAAAGACTTCTACAAGAAGAGTGACGTAGATCGCGAGGATTGCGACGTACGGGATGAGGCTCGGCGCCATCCCGCGACGTTCTCGTACAGCGGAGTCGGTCGAGAATAGCCCAAACCAGATATTCTTTCCCTGCGAATAAGCTGCGGCGGTGGCCATCCATGCTACGATCGCCCACGCCATGTAGAAGAAGCGCGCTCCGTACGTTTCCTTGGCGATGTAAGCCCACATGTACAGCACGTCCGCTGCGGTATTGAGCACGATGCTTGCGAACAGTATGCGAATAGCGCGCACGCTTCCCGATAGCGGTCGTCGCAGAAGGAGGACCACTGTTGCAAAGAGCAGGACGATGTCGGCTACAGGATATGTGAGCGCGTATATCGAAGTACGCCAATCGGAGCCAGCGGCAACCAGCGCAGTACGTAGCAGCAGGTGCCACATCAGAACTGTAGCAACACCGGCGACGATTGCACTGTCGAACCAGAACGTTGCGCGATCTGCGTTCTGCATCCGGCGCACAGGGAAGCTCAGGAGCGCGAAGAGCAGGAAGATGTCGTAGCAGGCCGCGATGAGTTGCAGCGGGAGGCCGCCGGCAGCTGTACTACCGGTCGCCATTCGGAAGACCCACGAAATGCTTACGATTCCGGTTGCGGCCTGGGCTACTGCGAAAAGGCGCCATGCGCGTTTTGTAGCGGATCCCAGATTTGGACGTCGCGATGCGCCCAAGCCGAGGGCTGTGGCTGCACCGGACAGGAAGACGAGAAGGACCTGGGTAACGATGGGTACATTTGGCGCGGGCTTCCCGAGCCTCAGGGCGTCGCTGCTTGCCCATACGACGAACAGAATCAGGGCAGTGGTCGATGTTGTAAAAACGGCGATTTCCCAGGGCGTCGCGGTTGAGCGGCTGGACTGGGCAGCTCGGCGAGCCGCATTTGCGGGCGACGGCATGTCCAAGGTAAGCCGTCGGGCGGAGCGGGTGGCGGCCACTTCTGAGCCAGATGGCCCGGGGGAATCGCTTTGGTGCAGCGGTATAGCTTGCTTCATTCGATCGTTGCGCCAATGGGCGTGCCTTGGGCGGCGCCCCGGGCAGCGTTGAGAGATTCGTTTATCGAATACGACCGACGACCTGTCAGGTAACCCATCTCTGGAGGTTGAAGAAAGGCGGCGACCTTACCGTGCAGCAGGCAGGGCGGAGAGCCATCGCGCTACTGACTTAGCGGCCGACTAAACCCAGACTGCTGGCTACAGTAGAAGCATCGGCTTCTACCGACTCGGGATTGAACGATTCCGGCGTTGCGCGGTCCGGATCCTTGAGGCCATTGCCTGTAAGGATGCACACTGCACTCAAGTCCCTCCCGATTGCGCCCGAGCGAATCTGGATTCGCAGGGCGGCTATTCCGGCGGCCGAGGCTGGTTCACAGAAGATCCCTTCCATCTCGACGACGTTGTGGTAGGCCTCGAGGATCGCGTCGTCCGGGACCGCGATGAAACGGCCACCCGACTCGGTGACGGCGCTAACAGCCGAATCCCAACTGGCTGGGTTCCCGATCCGTATGGCTGTCGCCACTGTTTCCGGGTTTGCGACTGGCGCTCCAAGTACTAGCGGCGCAGCGCCGGCTGCCTGGGCGCCGATAAAAATCGGCGAGTGGGTCGAACGATTGAGTTTACGAAATGTCTCGAAACCGCTAGCGTATGCTGTGACGTTGCCACCGTTACCGACCGGGAGCGCCACAACATCTGGTGCATCGCCCAATGCATCACAGACTTCGAACGCCGCTGTTTTCTGGCCTGTGATTCTGTGTGGGTTGACGGAATTCACCAACGCGACGCGATAGTTTGCTGCCAACTCGCGAGCTACGTTCAAAGCGCCGTCGAAATTGCAGTCGAGCATTATCACGGTCGCACCCGCAACTACGGCCTGCGCCAGCTTGCCTCGAGCGACGTTTCCGGCAGGTAGCAGGACGACCGCGCGAATCCCAGCACGGGCCGCATACGCCGCCGCGCTCGCTGACGTGTTTCCTGTCGAGGCACAGATGATCGTGGTGGAACCGGCTTCGATCGCTTTCGCAACTGCGACGACCATCCCGCGATCCTTGAAGGAGCCCGTGGGGTTCGCGCCTTCGTACTTGAGATGAAGGTCATTCACTCCGATCCACTCGGCCAATCGAGGTGCTGCAAGCAACGGTGTATCACCTTCGCCGAGCGAAAGACGCGGTGTTGACGCGGTGAGCGGAAGGAACTCTGCGTAACGCTCGATTACGCCACGGCGAATTCTGCCGTTGGTCGCAGGATTGCTCGTTCTTGTGGAAGCCTCAGATCGCATTTGGAGGATCTTGGTGAATGCAGGCGAAACAACGCCGGTCAATCGCCTGTTGATGGGGAGAAGTGTCGCGACCGATGAAGAGAACAGAGCGCGATTCTACCTCAGTCCGCAAGTGGTAAGCACCGGATCGGATCGCGGTTTGCCTCTATGAGCGCGACAGCCCTGGATCTCCGCTTCGTGGAGGGGTTCGATAGGGTAGCAGTGCTCCGGCGCCGGGAAGCTCGCGGAGCGAACATCTTCAGCATAGCTGCGGATAGCCAGTTCGACCTGCGAGCCGATCGACGCGTACTGTTTCGCGAATCGCGGCGCTATGTCGCCGACGAAATTTCCGAGTATGTCGTGCGAAATCACGAGTTGGCCGTCGACGTGTGGGCCAGCGCCGATGCCGTAAACGAGAATATCAACTTGCTCGCGAACATATTCCGCGGCAACGGCCGGCATCGCTTCGAGCAGGATTGCGAAGGCGCCGGCTTCCTGGAGGGCGATGGCGTCGTCAACAAGTTGATCGACGGCCGCTCGCGTCTTTCCCTGAACGCGATAGCCGCTGAGCTGGCCGATGTTCTGCGGTGTGAGACCGAGGTGTCCCATCACATTGATGCCGGCGTCGACCATTGCGCGTACACGCGGAGCGACGCGTACGCCGCCCTCGCACTTCACTGCGTCGCATCCCTCGGCGATGAAGCGACCGGCGTTCAACACCGCTGTTTCATCCGAAGGCTGGTAGGAGAGGAACGGCAGGTCCCCGACAACGAACACGCGTTTTGTGGCGCGGCACACGCTCCGGACGAACACGATCATCTCATCCATGCATACGCCGAGTGTGTTGGGAAACCCCATCATCGTCATCGCGGCAGAGTCGCCGACAAGGATCATGTCGACTCCGGCGCGCTCTGCGAAGGTAGCAGTCGGGTAGTCGTACGCCGTGATGAATACAGCTGGCGTCTGGTGTTCGCGCAGCGTATTGAGCGTGCGGAGAGTGACTTTGCTGGCCATGCGTGTCTCGCTTGTTGAGGTGCTGTCCCGTGTGCGGCATGTGGCAACGTCAAGCAAATCGAAGCTCGGATGGTTTCGAAAACACAAAGCCCGCGGCGGGCCGCGGGCTACATGCTTTTTAGCGATTTGTTTAACGTGGCTGCAATAGGCGGCAAATCACCACGGGACAACGATTGTGCGTAGATGTTAAACCACCCTGGGTCGCGTGTCAACCCAAGCTGGAAAGCGGGACTGCTATCTGGAGCGGGATCCCGGAGTGGTTGGCCCGCCGCCATCGACACCGATCAAGGGACTGGCTGTCGGCGCGTGTCGGCTAGTCGGCTTTTGAGTTTGTCTGGGGGTTGTCGAAAATTTGGGCTCCGTGAATCCGGCCCAGCTCAGCAGTGCAAGCGTGAGGATAGTGAGGATGTTCTTGGCTGTGGCAATTGAGCTGGCAATCGCCATGTTGTGATGCATCTCGGGCTTGACCAGGTTGAGTACCTGGAAGTAGTCGATGACGAAGGCTATCGTCATGACTGACACCAGCACGGCGAAGATGCCGCATATTGCTCCAATGACTCTCTTGATCCGTTGACTGTCGGATAGGGCAGCGAGACAGATGGCGAGAATGAAGCCCACCAATGGAAACAACATGACGTTGCTGAGTTGTCCGACGACTCCCCATCTCCACCGGTCATCTGCGAGCCGAAGTGGTAGAAGTGGCAGCGCTGAGTCAGCAATAGGGATGATGACAAGCGCGGCTGCAAGAAGGTATCCTGCGCGTGCCAGCGGTCTGGTGTTTTCCATGGAGAAACAGGTTGGAGTGCGAGCGAAAGTACAACCCCCAGAGGTGTTGCACAAGGCAAAGTATCGACACAACCGGCCGCCGCGATACGATTATCACCGCCGCGATCCCGTTGGGGACCGCGGCGGTGTTTGGATCTGCTGCTACTGCATGTTCGAACTAGCGGTCGACGAGGGAACGCAGAACGTATTGCAAGATGCCACCGTGCCGATAGTATTGCATTTCTTCTGGTGTATCGATGCGCGATTGGGCCTTGAACGTGCGGACGGTGCCATCCTGCGCTGTCGCGCGGACGGTCACCTGAGCGTGCGGACCCATCTGATCGTTCATACCGTCGATATCGTACTTTTCAAATCCGGTAAGCCCGAGTGACTGACGCGTTTCTCCACTTGCGAATTCCAGTGGGAGCACGCCCATGCCAACGAGATTCGAGCGATGGATTCGTTCGAAAGATTCCGCGATAACCGCGCTCACGCCGAGCAGCAACGTGCCTTTCGCCGCCCAATCGCGTGAGGAGCCCATGCCGTAATCTCTGCCGGCAATGATGATCAACGGGGTACCATTCTTCTGGTATTCCATCGATACGTCAAAAATGGTTTCGGCTTTTGCACCAGGTGCTGTTGAAGTCCAACCACCCTCCGTACCCGGGGCGAGCTCATTGCGAAGCCGGATGTTCGCGAACGTGCCTCGCATCATGACTTCGTGGTTACCGCGGCGCGATCCGTATGAATTGAAGTCCCTGGTTGCAACACCGTGCTCAATGAGCCATTTGCCTGCGGGGCTCGCTGCCGGAATTGAACCTGCTGGGGAGATGTGATCCGTCGTGATTGAATCACCGAGCATGGCGAGTACTCTGGCACCATTCACCGGCTTCACACCGGGGGGCGTCATCGTCATGCCCTCGAAGTACGGCGGGTTCTTCACGTAGGTCGAAGATTCGTCCCATGAGTAGAGAACACCCTTGGGGACGGGCAGCGAACGCCATGTTTCATCGCCTTCGAAGACGTTCGCATACTGCTTGCGGAACATCTCAGGCTTTACGCTGCGAAGTATCTCATCCGCGACTTCCTTTGGTGCGGGCCAGACATCGCGCAGGAATACGGGTCCATCCTTGCCGATGCCGAGTGGTTCGGTGTCGAAGTCGATGTCCATGCGTCCGGCGATCGCGTATGCGACGACGAGTGGCGGCGACATGAGGTAATTGAAGCGCGTCATCGGATTGATACGCCCTTCGAAGTTACGATTCCCGGACAGGACCGACGCGACGACGAGTTTGCCGGCTTCGACAGCGTCGCCGACTGGCTGCGGGAGCGGCCCGGAGTTGCCGATGCATGTTGTGCAACCGTACCCAACGGTGTTGAAACGGAGGGCATTGAGTGGCTCGGTGACACCGGCGGCGTTGAAGTAGTCGGTAACAACCTTCGATCCGGGAGCGAGGCTCGTCTTCACCCACGGCTTGGTCATCAGACCCTTGGCAACAGCGTTGCGCGCTAGCAAACCCGCGGCGAGCATGACACTGGGATTGCTTGTGTTGGTGCAGCTCGTGATTGCGGCGATGACAACCGATCCGTGGCGGAGCGAGAAATCCTCTCCGTTCATAGTTACGCGTACGGATTCATCGGCTTCGGGCGATTCCGTGGCAACAACCGAAGCAGAGAGTTGATTCTGTCCGGATACGGCGTTTGCGCGGCTCAGGATCGCCGCCGCACCAGATGGCGTCGCGCGCTCCAGATTCTGCTCAAGAGCGTCCTGGAACATCTTCTTTGCATCGCGCAGCGGGATGCGATCCTGCGGACGCTTTGGGCCTGCAATACTCGGTGTAACGGTGCTCAGATCCAGTTCCACGATGTCGGTGAACTCGGGATCGGGCATGTCATCTGTGCGGTAAGTTCCCTGCGCCTTGCAGTAGGCTTCAACAAGCTTGACATGCTGCTCGTCGCGTCCGGTGAAGCGCAAGTAACGAATCGTCTCGTCATCGACTGGGAAAAAGCCCATCGTCGCGCCGTACTCAGGCGCCATGTTACCGAGTGTGGCGCGATCGGCAAGCGACAGCGACGAGAGTCCGTTGCCGAAGAACTCGACGAACTTTCCGACAACTTTTTTCTTACGAAGTATTTCTGTAACGGTGAGAACGAGATCTGTTGCAGTTGCGCCGGCGGGCAGTTTGCCATGCACCTTGAAGCCGATGACTTCCGGGATGAGCATCGAGACAGGTTGCCCGAGCATTGCCGCTTCTGCTTCGATTCCACCGACGCCCCAGCCGAGTACGCCGAGACCATTGATCATGGTGGTGTGCGAGTCGGTTCCGACAAGTGAGTCGGGATATGCGATGGTTTCACCGTTGTCCTCGCGTGTGAAGACGCAGCTTGCGAGGTATTCGAGATTAACCTGGTGAACGATTCCGGTATCGGGTGGAACGACGCGGAAGTTGCGGAACGCCGTCTGGCCCCATCGCAGGAATGCGTAACGTTGACGGTTGCGCTGCAGTTCCATGTCTGCGTTGATAAGGAATGCGGCTTCCGATCCGTATTCGTCGACCTGAACTGAATGGTCGATTACGAGATCGACTGGTTGAAGCGGATTAATTCGTGTTGCATCGCCGCCGAGTTTGGCGAGTGCATCGCGCATGGCTGCGAGGTCAACTACCGCTGGAACGCCAGTGAAGTCCTGGAGCAGAACGCGAGCTGTCTTGAAGGCAATTTCCTTTTCAGCGCGGTCCTTGACTCGCCAGTTTGCCAGTGCGGTGATGTCGGCTGGCTTCACGAAGGCGCCGTCCTCGTTCCGCAGGAGGTTCTCGAGGAGGATTTTGAGGCTAACGGGGAGTCGATCCGAGTTTCCACCAGAAGGGCCCGAAAGGGCGTCGAGGCGGAAAATGGTGTAGTCGCGTCCGGCGACATTCAGCGTCGCGCGAGATCCGAACGAATTCGGGTGCGTCATGGTGTGATTCTCAGTGCGGTCGCGCCCGGCCGGCCGGAAGTACGCCGGCGGCCGGCGGGGCACGGTGGAAAGCGGAGCCACTGTATGGCACGAAACTCCGGCCGTACAGGCTTCTTGAATCTATACTATTTGGAGGTCGCGGGGACGCCCGGTGGACGGCCGTTCAGCTACCGCAGCGTTCGAGCAGCCGGCGAGGCGCTCCTGCAGATGGCAGCATTCCCGCAGCTCGCCTCGCGTGTGGTCTGGCCATGGCGCATCCATGTGAATTGAACGCGAGGATGGCGAGCCTTAGCTCGATACGGTAGCTACCGGGATCCAGCATCGACGAGCGCTGGACACTGCTCAGTCGCTGTCCGTTTCCGAACGCCTGCATTGCCATGGTCGCGCCAGCAGATCGCGCCGAGAATATGAACAGCGCGGTGGATGCGGCCAGGGCGAGATATCGGAATCCACGGGGCGACGGAGACCACTGACTACGCGGACGACCCGGTGCCGCAAGCGCGCCGAGTGCAGCCCATACGATGAATGTCGGCGCAGCAAGAATCAGAACTGCATCGAAAGCGCCGACCGCACCCGTGATGAGTATCGTGGCGGTTACCGCGATTGGAAGAAATGGGTCACGGGCACCAGGATTGTTTGCACTGCTGCCGCGAGTCGATTGGAATGCATTCGCGATCATGCCGACAAACGCCAGCAGAAGTATCACGACCGCGATTGTCCCACGTTCGGAAATCAGTGTCGCCCAATCGCTGCTGGGCCACGGATTCGCGGTCGTTCCATCGTTGTGAGACAGTGACGGGTCGTTTCGTGTTGCGAATTTGGGATAGTAAACGGGCCAGTTGCCGGGCCCGACGCCAAGAATGGGATGGGCCTCAGCCATGTGCAGCGTGTTGCCGTACTGAATCAGGCGACCCCTGCCGCTGCCACTGTTGTATGCGACAACCCCGCGAACCGAATCGAGGTATGGAGAATCGCTCTTCCAGTTGAGTCGGTTGGGTAGCACGAGAGCAAGGATGACGCCGCCGACAGCGACCGCGCCAATGAACAACAACCTTCGTGAGGCGTCTGCGTGCGGCACGCGCCTCGCGGCGCGCCATGCTGGAATAGCGAGCAGCACAGCTGTCACGAGTAGCGCGAGCCATGCGGCGCGCGACCGCGAAAGGACCAGTGCAGCGGCGAGGACTGCGCCACCTATGGCGCAAAATGCGACCGCGATACTTCGCCTGGCTGTGACAGCGTACCAGATGAGCAGCGGCGTGCCTATCGCAGCGACGTGTGCAACAAAGTTGCGATTGCCGAATGTACCGCCGGGAGCGCGACTGAGCGTGAAATATTCACTCTCAAAGCCGTATGCCTGGACGAGTGATGTGGCGGCGCCGACGACTGTCGCCAGTACGATCACGGCGACGAGCGGTCGCTTGAGTCCGGCGCGGGAGAGTGATCGAGCACACCAGAAGATCGCCAGTCCCGACAGCGTTTCCGCAAACGAACGCATTGAGAGCCAGCGATTCGAGGCGAGGAACGCGGATACAAGGGACAGCAGCGCGAACGTGAGCAGAAGATAGTCCACCCGGTCGAGCGCGAGACTTCGGAGTCTGCTCAGACAGAAGACGACTGCAAGGAACGCCGCGACGTGGAGCGCGAGCTCTTTCGGAACGAAAAACCGATCGAGATCGAACTGCTTGAAGGGAGTCGCCGCGAGTACTACGGCGAGCAGTCCGAGCTGAAGTGCAATCAGCGCGGCGATCTGTCGTGGTTCGAACCGGGTTGTGCGTGGCGTTGAAGTGACCATCTCCCTCAGTCTGAGTTTCGTACGGATACGGAATCGCACCGTTGCGGGTAATTTATCTGCATACCTAAAACGCGCTTCCATTCAACCCAAGAGGTGACAATCGTGCCCGTCTCCCGCCCAGCGCTCCTCGCCGGACTCGCAGTCGTTTTTGTCGCTTGCACGCCCTCGCCAGAGTCGACCCATGAGGCGAGCGCGTCTGCGATCGCGATCCCGGAAATTCGCGCGAATCTGCAGTTCCTGTCATCGGACCTGCTCGAAGGGCGTGCGCCGGCGACGCGTGGCGGAGCCCTGGCGGAACATTATATCGCGGCGCAACTGGCCTCCTACGGTGTCAAGCCCGGTATCAACGGTTCCTATTTTCAGGAGGTTCCGATCGATGTCGTGACGGCCGATCCGGCCACGATCAGGGTAACTGCTTCGGGGAAGGCGCACGCAAGCCTTCATTCCACTGGCGATGTCGTTGTGTGGGCAGGATCCGCGATACCGAAGAGTGAGGCGAGGGGTGAAGTGGTGTTCATAGGTTATGGTGCAACTGCTCCAGAATATCGATGGGATGATTTCAAAGGGACTGATCTCAAGGGAAAGATTCTCCTTGTACTGGTGAACGATCCGCCAGCAACTGCAGCGGAGCCGGACCTGTTCGGTGGCAAGGCAATGACGTACTACGGCCGCTGGACATACAAGTTTGAGGAAGCTGAGCGACAGGGCGCAGCTGGCATGCTGGTCATTCATACTACGTATGAAGCTGGTTATCCGTGGCAGGTTGTTGTTTCGTCCAACTCAACTGAACATCGCATGCTTGCGCGACCGGAGAATGGGCCGGCGCCAATCGGCGTGCGTGGGTGGATTCAGCACGACGTCGCCGCGAGCCTGCTGAAGCAGGCAGGTCTTGATCTCGACGCGCTTGTCAAGCAGGCGGATTCACGTGATTTCCGGCCGGTGCCGACGGGCATTACGATGGACATGTCCTTCACCAGCAGCGTCGCGCATCTTGCCGCTAACAATGTCGTTGGCGTCGTGAGCGGCTCCGATCCGAAGTTGGAATCGCAATATGTGGTGTACAGCGCACACCACGACCATTTCGGCATTGGTCCGGCGATCAAGGGAGACTCCATCTACAACGGTGCATACGACAACGCGTCTGGTGTGGCTGCGGTCCTGGCGATTGCGCATGCCGCCGCGCTTGAACCCGTGAAGACCAAACGATCGCGCATGTTCGTGTTCGTCACTGCAGAGGAAGCGGGCTTGTTGGGTTCGCAGTACTTTGGCGAGCACCCACCGGTTCCTGCTCGCGACATAATTGCAGACCTGAATATCGACGAAGCCAATCCCGATGGCCCGGTGCGTGACCTTACAGTCATGGGCGATACCAAGAGTTCGCTCGGCCCCGACATTGCAGCGATGATCAAGCCTGACAGCATGCGGATTTCTCCGGACGAGCATCCGGAAGCCGGCTCTTTCTATCGTTCTGATCACTTCTCGCTCGCGCGCGTCGGGATTCCTTCAGCGACCATCGGTGCGGGCACAGATTTTGTCGGAAAGCCAGCCGGTTGGGGCAAGGCGCATCAGGAGGATTTTGTCACGAATCGTTATCATCAGCCTTCTGATGAATACGATCCGAAATGGCCACTCACCGGCACGGCTCAACTCGCAACGATTGCGTACCGTTTCGGCGTACAGCTCGCCAATGCATCGACGGTTCCAACATGGAACGCGAACGCGGAATTCCGCGCAGCTCGCGAAAAGTCGCTGAGCGAGAAATAGCGTGGGTGAAAGCATGAGCGACGGACTGCTCGCGTTTCGTGACGAGTTTCCAATACTCGCGCGATCCAACTACCTGGTTTCCAATTCGCTTGGCGCGATGCCACGCGCAGTTGCGGACAGGATGGCAGAGTACACGCGCGACTGGTCGGAGCTTGGGGTGCGGGCGTGGGCCAAGGGCTGGTGGGAGATGCCGGTGAGTGTGGGTGACGTCATCGCCCCGCTCATTGGTGCGGAGCCGCGCTCCGTATCAATGCAACCCAATGTCAGCATCGCCCAATCAATTGTTCTATCGGCGATGGATTTCAGCGGTCCGCGCAACACGGTTGTAATGACGGAACTTGATTTTCCATCGGTCCGCTATGCGTACGCGGAACTCGTTCGCCGTCTTGGCGGCCGTGTAGTTGTGGTGCCGTCTGATGACGGCTTGACGATCGACAGGGATCGGTTACTCGCCGCGATCGACGAGCGGGTTCGCCTTGTCTGCGTGTCGCACGTGCTGTTCAAGTCAGCATTTATTATGGATGCAGACGCCATATGTGCGCATGCGCACGGAGCAGGCGCGCTGGTTTCGCTCGACGGGTACCATTCTGTGGGTGTAATTCCTGTGAACGTCGCAGAGTCTGGCGTTGATTTCATGACTGGCGGCGTGTTGAAGTGGCTTTGCGGTGGACCTGGCGCGGCGTTCCTCTACGTGTCTCCGAGCGTTCGCGCATCGCTGGAACCTGCGCTTACGGGCTGGCAGGCGCATGTTCACCCATTCGCGTTCGAGCAAGAGATGGATTATGCGGAGGGGATAGAACGCTGGCTGACAGGAACTCCCGCCATCCCTGCGCTGTTTGCCGCGACGGCTGGTCCGGAGATTCTTCTCCGCGCTGGCATTGACGCCATTCGCGCAAAGTCCATTCGTCAAACAGAATGGTTGATTGGGGCGGCAGACGCGCGTGGTTACCCAGTCCACGCGCCTCGCAGGTCAGCTGATCGCGGGGGTACTGTTGCTTTCGACGTCCCGCACGGTCATGAGGTGGCGCAGTACCTGTTGTCGCGAGACATCATCGTGGACTATCGCGTCGGGGCAGGCATCCGAATTGGGCCGCATTTCTACACTCGGGACGAGGAGCTCGAAGCGTGCATCGGTGCCATCGACGAGTGCATTGCTTCGGGCGACTGGGCTCAGTTCACGCAGGCGGCGCGCGCCGCGACAGTTACTTGAGAAACGCAAATCGGCCCGACCACTCTGTTATCACAGGAGCGATCGGGCCGAGACTTCACAATATAATACCCCGATGCGCCTGTGTGGTTTGGCAGGCGGCGGTCCGAAGCATTAAGAAGCATTAAAAGGTCGCGGATGTTGCCAGAGTGGTCCTTGCTCAATATTTGTAGTGTCAAGTTCTTGAACAAAGTGTACTTTGCCGAGTAGAATTTGACAGCACTTTATCCGATCGAATGGAGGTGTCCAGGATGCCCAACCCATTCCTTTCGTCCGAAGAATATGACGAACGCGCGCACCAACTTTATAACGAGGGTGAGTACGATCAAGCATTAGCGGTACTTCGCGAAGGTCTCACACTGTACCCCAGCGCTGTGGAGCTTCACATCGGCGTGGGATACGCCCACCACGCCCGCGAGGAATTCGCCTGGGCTCGCCGTGCCTTTGAAGAGGCGTTGGTGCTGGACCCCGATCACGAGGACGCCCTTGCTGGCGTCGGTGAAACCCTGCTCAAATTTGGCCAGCGGGATGCCGCGCTGCATTGCTTCAGGCGTTCGCTGGAGCTTGGCTATGCCGACGATCTGGACCTGATGCTTCAGATCGGCCGCGCGCTGTTCCGCGAGGGGATGATCGAGCCGGCCAGGGAGTTCTTCGAGATTGCTGTCCAGAATGCCCCTGAAAGCGCGGAGGCGGTGTCCTGCGTGGGCTATGCCCAGCACAGGCTCGGGGAAGACGAGGCCGCGATAGTCACCCTCAGAGCCGCCCTCAGACTGGATTCGGACCATGTTGAGGCCCGGGTCTATCTGGGCAATATTCTGTACGATCGCGGCGACTACGAGGCTGCGCTGTATCATCTGGACAAGTCCAATCCGGACGATCACTGGGACGAACTGGGGATCTGGCGCCTTATAGAACTGAAAAAGTCGATTTTCAAGCTGGTGGACGGCGATCCCGAGTTGAAGCCTTGGGAAGAACGGGTTCGAGAGCTGGCCGGTGAGCCGGACGATATCGACGAGATGCTGGCCGAACTCGAGGCGAAGGCGATGGAGCGGGACCAGCAGGTGGCGAGGGACCAGATTGAGATGTTTGGTGCGATGCTCACCTCGCTCGTAGATGGGGAGAAGGCTGGAGCGGAGTCCGCGGTCGCGGAGGTCCAGGAGTTGCCAGTGACTCACCACATGATCGAAAGTGGAGGGCATACGTACCAGGGCACCTGGGAGGAAATCGTGCAGCAGATGCGAGATCAGAAGGCGGCGGGTCTTCCTATCGACCAATACATGGCAACTGAAGCCCGTCGAGGCTATGGCAAGACGGGAGTCGAGATTCCGTGGCGTGACCCTGAGAGCTTCATCAAAGGGAGCGCGACGGCAGGACTGCTCCGTATCGCAAGGTGACGCCGTCTGACCGCGCCGCCGCACAGGCGGCGCTGAGCAAGGGTCGTGAAGTTTATGGTCGGCTCGATCAGATCCGCGGTCCTGAGGACGCGGCTGCAGACATTCTCGAACTCTGGGTTGCGAGTGAGGCAGCGATGCGCGCAATGCTCGGCGGCTCAACGCTGTCCGGACAGGAGCTTGTGCGTGAAGTGCGTCAGCGAGGCGAACTCAACCTCGAACAGGCCAACACGCTGGCGAGTTTCTGGGATGCGCGAAGTCGCTCCGAGGATGTTGCTTATAAACCGACGTTGACCGACATCGGTTTCGCACGCTCGGGATATAACGAACTGGTCCGCGTTGTAGCGGACTCGACGGCTCGGCCGGCTGCAACGACGACGACTACAGGTGGCACGCCGGCGTCGACATTCGCACCCGGAGGCCCCGGCGCATCCACGTCAAATGTCGCAGGCGCAACGCCAGCTGCGGCGGATCCCGCGAGTGTCCTGGCCCGATCCGCTTCGGGACCGGTTGCTGCTGCTCGACGCTCCCGAGCTCCGATCGTCGTTGGGATTCTGGTTGTACTGCTGGTGATCGGTGTGGCCTTTGCAGCTTACATGATGCAGAAAGGGAAGAAGTTCGACGGGGACATGGCGAACGCTATCAGTTTGATGAGTACCGGTCGCACGGAAGCTGCGCGACAGGCATTTGGTCAGCTGGTTTCCGACTACCCCGACAAAGCGGCGCCACACGTATTTCTGTCGCGCCTGGCGCGGACGGATACGCCGCCCGATATGAGCACTGCGCGGCAGGAGCTCGTCACCGCAATCCGCATCGAACCAGGCTACGAACCGGCTCAGCGGGAGATGGGGATCTTTCTGCTCGCGAGCCGGAATCCGTCACTCGCACGGAATTTCCTCATCCGCGCTATACAGTTGAATCCGAACGACAGTGCAGCGCAGGGATATCTCGGTTGTGCGCTGATGAACCTCAACCGCGCGCCGGAAGCGCAGAAGTTTCTGGCTCGTGCTGGTAATGGTACCTGGTCGTCATGCACTACGCCGCTGACTCCGGGACCCGTAGCGCCTTGATCCTGACCTGCCACTCGCTCTCAGGGTTTACAACCTTTGTCGACCGCAGTCCAAATGCGGTCGATTTTTTTTCTGCGTTCCACCGAATCGAATCATGACGATGTTCATAAATCCTGCTGCCGTTACACGCATTGTACTGGACAACGGGCTCACAGTTCTTGTTTACCGGAATCCGGCCGCGCCAGTCGTAGCGGTGAATACTTATGTCCGGGCTGGTTATTTTGACGAAACGGACAATGTCGTCGGCATCGCGCACGTGTTGGAGCACATGTACTTCAAGGGTACCGCGCGGTATGGGGTCGGCGAGGTGGCAAAGGCTACAAAGGCGGCAGGGGGATATCTGAATGCTCATACGATCTACGATCATACGAGCTACTACGCCGTGCTTCCGTCCCGTGGTTTTGAAGAGGGGCTCGCGGTACAGGCGGATGCGTACGCAAATTCAGCAATTGAATCCGACGCACTTGCAAAGGAACTTGAAGTAATCATTCAGGAGGCGATGCGAAAGGAGGACAACGCGGATGCTGTCGCGACCGAGACGCTCTATGCGCTTTTGCATGACGAACATCGCATTAGACGTTGGCGCATCGGACGACCGGATGAGCTGCGCAAATTCACTCGCGACGATGTTGCAGGGTTCTATCGCAATTTCTACACTCCATCGAACACGATATTGTCGATCGCCGGTGACGTGGATCCGGGAACGACGATCGAACGTGTAAGGCAGCTTTACGGTGGATTGCCGGCAGGAGTTCCGACGCGCACACCGGGACCATCGGAGCCGAGCCACTCGGGGTTTCGCTATGCGGAACTGAATGGCGATGTCGAACAGACGCATATCGAGATCGGCTGGACCGGCGTGCCGAATCTGCACCCGGACGTGCCCGCGCTCGATCTTGCTGCCGCCGTTCTCGGGAGCGGTCGTGCGTCGCGTCTGTATCGCGCTGTACGCGATCGCAAACTGGCCGGGGCGGTTGGTACGTACAACTACTCTCCGGCAGAAGTCGGTGTATTCGTTGTGTCTTCCGAGGGTGATCCAGCGACAGCGGCAGCAGCGGCGCGCGCGATGTGGGTGCAGGTAGCTGCACTCCGGACCGGCGACGTTTCGGCGGATGAGATCGATCGCGCGAAGCAGCTCTTCATGTCGCGATGGGCGCGCAACCTGGAAAGTACGGAAGGTCAGGCTGCATACCTCGCGGAATGGGAATCGCTTGGAGGTTGGGAGAAGGGACAGCAGTACTACGATGCATTCATGAGAACCGATGCGGCGGCCGTTGTTTCCGTTGCGCGTCGGTACTTGCTGGAGGACACTGCTGCGGCAGTCGTGTATCGTCCTCGTAGCGCACCGCAAGTGGCGGAAGACGCGGCTGCGTTCAAGTTGCTGTTGTCCAGTGGAGATGTTGCACCGCTGGATCTTTCCACGCAACGCGAGACTGACAAGGCAGCGGCCGCTGTGAGCGTGACGCTGCTGCGAGAGGAAGCGCGAGTAAAGGTATATCAGCTGCCGTCGGGGATTCCTGTTCTTATCCGTAAGCGGGAAAATGCACCGATCACGCACATTGGCGTATTCGCGGCATGTGGTGCGGCATATGAGCCAAGGGAACGGGCCGGCATAAGCGCACTGGCGGCTCGTACGGCGGCGCGCGGAACGTCGACGCGAACGTCGCTTCAGGTTGCTGAAGAGTCGGAGCGGCTTGGGGGAAGCATCGGCGCTTCTGTAGGTTCCGAGTCATTCGGGTGGACGCTGTCGGTGCCGCCGGCGAATCTGCAAGCGGCAATCGCACTGCTTGCCGACGTCGTTCAACACGCGACACTCGAAGACAATGCACTGGAAACCGAGAGATCGGCAATGGTGGCCGATGCTGCACGCAAGCGCGACGACATGTTTCGATTTCCAATGTGGTTGGCAAATGAGGCAGCCTATCCAAGCCATCCGTATTCGATTCCCGCAGGCGGAACGGAAGAATCATTGCAGGGACTGGTGACGTCGGATATCCGTGATTGGTACCGGTCCGCGCTTCTCCGCGCTCCGTTCGTAATTGCGTTGACAGGCGACGTCGACTGTGACGAAACGGCAAGGACGATCGCGAGCCGTTTTACAGAACTCACGTTCGCCGACCGCGAGCCGCTGTCGGTGCCGCACTGGCCGGACAAGGCCAGCGAGCGAATCGTTGTGCGTGAGAAAACGCAGACCGCGCTGGTACTGGGATTCCCGGCACCCAGTCGTACTGATGCGGATCGGTTTGTCACCCGGGTGCTGGGCTCCATCACGAGCGGGCTCGGGGGGCGATTTTTTGATGAGTTGCGTGACCGAAGATCGCTCGCGTACACAGTGCACGCGTTCGGCTCCGAGCATTGTCTATCAGGCTCGTTCATGGCATACATCGCTACCGCCCCGGAACGGGAGGCTGAAGCACGTCGCGCCCTTGTGGAGCAGTTTGACATGCTGCGGTCCACTCCTGTAACCGAAGAGGAGCTTGCGCGCGGCAAGCGCTACATGCTTGGGATGAACGATATCCGACAGGAGAGTGGCGGCGCGATACTTGGCGATGTCGTCAACGCGTGGATGTTCGGTGCGGGATTGTCTGATCTGACCGAGATCGAGGCGCGGATCCAGGCCGTCGAAGCGGCTGACATCCAGCGCGTGGCCCAGCAGTATTTCGAACCGGAGCGCATGGTAGAAGGGATGGTGCGTGGTGTGTCAGCGCCCTCCGAGTCGTCTCACTGAGTTCCTGAATCGCGCTCCGCGGAGATCGCTCGCTGGAATTCGCCGAGCGCGGGACGAAGGCGACCGTCGGGCGCGCGCAATCCGCGTTGAGCATCGTAATCGCCTGCATCGGTGAAAATCACACCATGCACGGAAGGTTGCGAAGTCGCCCAGGCCAGCACGCCACGTAGCGCGAGTAACTGACTCGCCTCTCCGTGCGCGACTGGATATCCGCCCGCGGCGAATATCCAGTGAGGTTTGGGTCGCGCTGTTGCACGAAGCCAGCGTTGCGCGATGTGCATGTGCGTGTCGAGCGATGTAGCGCCGTCGAAGCCCGGCATGAGCGAGAATCCAAGCACATCGACCGGTGAGCTGCGGAGTGCGGCCCACGTATAAACGACGCTATCCCGCGAACCAAAACTCGCAGCCGATACCGCGATGCGGATATTCGGATTTACGTGGTGAGTGATAGTTGCCGCGCGGGAAATAAAATCGATCCAGAATGTCGGTGACACTGTGCCGAGTTCCCGTGCACCTTCGCCGTACGGCTCATAGGCGGGGACAAGGATGTTTGGTTTTAATGCACGCGCCAGCCTGTTCACATCGGCCAGTCGTTGCGTGACATACTCCGATGGCGACTGGTCGAAGCTTTCGCGTGCGCCACGCGGATACCCGAGTGTAACGATCAAAACGGTGCTGTCATCGCGAATGTTGTCCAGAGAATGCGAGAGTGAATCGAGCGCCTTGCCGCGTGCGGCTTCGGGGTCGACGACTATCGATAGAACCTGGACTCCAAGAGAGTCTGCCAGCTGGAAGTCGTTCCTGATCGAGACCGCTGGCGGTGGCGAGCGCAGATCAGGAAAGATCTTCAGGCCGAACTGGAAGTCGGAACCGCTGCGTGCTGTGAGTGCGTCGTCAGCATAGCGGGAGTAGCTGCTGATCGTCGCGCTGGCGCCGGGGAGCTCGATCAGTACGAGTGCCGACGCGATGCTTATTCCCAGTACGAGTACATGCCGTATAGCAATGCGCAGTCGCGATCGCGATGGTAGCGCTGGCGCGAACATTGGAACGAGCAACCATGTCGCTCGTGACAACGCTGCGGAACCTGCAACGACACCAAGCGCATCCGACTGCGCGGCTGAGAGTACCAGCGAGAAGTATGGCGGAGTGATTCCAATTGCATTCAGATGTCTGCATATCGCGACCATCGCCACGAGTACGTCGTACGTCAGAATGGGAACACCGAGAATCGCGCTCACTCGCCCGCGGGACAGCGTGGCGAAGGCCTGTATGACGAACAGGACCGTCACTATCGGCCACAGCAACGCCAGCGGCTGGATCGCGCGACCGTAAACCAGCGACGCGTCGGAAATCGCGACCAGGAGGCCCGGTATGAGGAGCAGGGCACCGAATCCCGTCGCCAGGATGGAGATGGATAGCTTCCGGCGGCTCTGGAGGATTCGGCTGGCGGTCGCGATGTTCCAGGCGACTATTGCGGCACCGATCCCGAAGTAGCCTATCAGGAGCAGGCGGTATGTCGATGGCATCGCGCCGAAGCTATGGGGCGGCGGCGCTGCTTGCAACCTTCGCCTGCGGTATAATTCGCCATGAACCGGAGCACTCGGTTGTGGAACGTACCGAATGTGATCTCGCTATCGCGAGTTGCACTGGCGGTCGCGTTCGTGCTTATCAGCGCCACGCCGACGCGAATCACGCTGATCTGTGCGGCTGCTCTGACGGACTTCCTGGATGGACTTGTCGCCAGGCTGGCAAATCAACGCAGCGCCGTCGGTGCTCTGCTTGATCCGATAGCGGATCGGCTTTTTGTTCTCGCGGCGATTTCGGCATATCTGTTCGGCGGGCTGCTCGGCACCGGACAGTTTTTCATATTCATCTCACGCGACATCGCCACGGCGATTGGATTCATCGTCGCGCGGATCATTCCGTGGCTGCGACCTGTAACATTCCGTGCGCGCCTGCTCGGCAAGGCGGTGACGGTGCTCCAACTGGTGACCCTGATCACGGTGCTGGTCAAGCCAAATGCGACAGATGGATTGATCATCGCGATCGGAGTGGTGTCGGCAATGTCGATTTTCGACTATACATTGGCACTGTGGCGCGCGCGGGTCCGATAGTCAGCCGTCCGAGTTCGCCGCAAGCGATCTGTTCTCGCCGTTGACCAATTCACGCAAGAGGAAACGAAAAAGTGATGATTAAGCGCGCGGCCCTTGTTGCCGCATTGATACTTTCCGCGACCGCTGTCTCCTCACTGGAGCTTTCGGCGCAGGAGCAGCAGGTTGCCGTGGCGGTATCGTATATCCCGTCACTTCGTCTCGACGTTCTAGGCGGGAAACCGACCGCGCTTCAGGCAGGTGCGGGGATAGCCTTCCCGTTCAGCAATTATTTCAACCTCGGGGCTGATGTGGGCGCCGGCATCAGCTCGACCGGTTTCAGCGGCCGCGTCGACGGCTTTGGAACGTTCTCACTGGATCCATATCACCAGCTCGAGTGGGAGCCGTACGTCGGCGGCGGTGTGACTGTACGCGGCGATGGCGGCGGTCCAGGAACACGCACATATCTACTGGGGTTTATCGGCGCGAACGGGCCAAGCACCGGATCTATCGCACCGGGAGTCGAGCTCGGATTTGGTGGCGGAGTTCGGCTGGGCGTAACGATGCGCTTTACGGGAAGCCCGAAGCACAAGTAGGGCAACATGGATCTCCGCTTTCGCGGGGATGACGGCTGGAAAACTCAACGGGCGCCCTCGGGCGCCCGTTCGTCAAACAGCTTGCTTTGTCTTCAGCGGTTGGGCGAATCTCTCACCCAACGTGCGGAGCTGCGTAAGCTCAAGCTTCGTCAGCTCTGGGTAGCGTCCAGCGAAGTAAGTGATCGTTGCATCAAACCACTCCGCCTGGTGCTCCAGTTCGGCGCCAATAACGCCGCACCGCATGATGTGCTGAAAGAGCTCGTCCCGCGCCTCGTCCAACGGCGACTTCTGTGTCGTTGGCGCAGAGTGCGCCTGATATCTCGGTGAATTCTGCTTCTTGTTCATTACGCCCGGTTAAGAAAAGTGCCACTACTACAACACCGTAAACTAATAGATCCGCCGGTCATTTAGTAGGGGACGCTGCAGCCATATTTGCTGAATTCGCGCCCAATTCGCCTATGAATTTGAGCAGCTCTTCGGCCAGGAAGTCAGGCGCTTCTTCCGGGATCAAACGGGCGACGCCGGGAATCCGCGTGAGCGTCGCTCCCGGGATGGCCGCGGCAAGCCGGCTGGCAACATCGCGGCCCACCCAGCCGTCGTGATCACCGCGCAAAACAAGGGTGGGTGCTCTGATTCCCGAGAGGGCGAGGTCCTCGACATCTGACTTCCTGATGGACGCGCCCAGAGTGAGAAGGTGATTAACGCCGTCCCGACCAGCGAAAGGGGCAAGGTACCGGGCGAGAAGACGGGTCGGCATCTGGTCCGGCTTGGCGACACTTCCTTCGAGAACCGTCTGGAGCAATGGTGCGGCTCCGAGCACTCCGCGAGTGACTTTGAAGGCGAATCTGGCCGTACTTCGCTGGAGGGCGGCGATATCACCGGCTGGAATCTCGTCGAAGGCTGGCACATTGATTAGCACGAGTCTGTCTACGCGCTCCGGCCGGGTCACAGCCAGCCGCAGGGCGACGTTTCCGCCGAGGTCCAGGCCCACGATTGTAGCATGCGCGAGCCGCAGGGCAGTCATTGCCGCGTCCAGGTACTCGGCCTGGGCGGCGATACCAAAATCGGCCTCGGGCGAACGGTCGGATTCGCCATGGCCGAACAGATCCACCGCGTAAGCCGTGTGGCCCGCTTCGGCGAGGACCGGCGCAACATTCCGCCAGAGGAAGGTGCAGGTCCCGAAACCGTGGAGAAGGATTACTGGAGTGCCGCCGTGGCCATATCGCTCCACGTGCATCGCCCCGGGGCCGACCTGAACTCTTAAAACGTCAGCTTGCATCTGGAGATAAATTCACGGTATGGCGAATAATAAACCTCCCCGGAATGCAAAAAACGCGGCAGCAAAGCCGTCGTCTCAGCGAAGCGTCTTCATTGGCGTCCTTATCGCAATCGTCGTCGTAGGTGGCGCCGCGATCGCATACCTGATGAAAAATCCCTCAACCGGCGAAGGTGGCGCGACCGCACAGGCCGCTTACGACTCGCTGCAGGCGAACTACAAGAACGCGGGTCCGCCCAAGCCATATGTGATGGGGAACCCCAACGCGCCGGTCGTCATCGAGGAATTTGCCGACTTTGAATGCCCCGTTTGCGGCAACTACGCTACCGTCACCGAACCCGATGTGCGGAAGCAAATTGTTGCGGCCGGTCTCGCTTATTACAAGTACTACGATTTTCCGCTTCCAATGCACCACAATACCCAGTTCGCATCAAACGCGGCTGCCTGCGCGGACGAGCAGGGCAAGTTCTGGGAGATGCACGATCAGTTGTATGCGGGTCAGGATTCATGGGGTCTCAACCCCGATGGTGCGACACAGGTTACGGATAACCCGAAATCGATCTTCATGGGTTACGCCAGCAAGATCGGGCTGAACACAGCGCAATTTGAAAAGTGCTACGACTCCAGGAAGTACCAGGCGCGCGTTGATGCGAATGCTGCAGAAGGATTCAAGCGCGCGGTGAATCAGACGCCGACGTTTTTCATCAACGGTACGAAGATGCCCGGTGCGCTGCCGTATGACGTGATCAAGTCAGCGGTTGACGCGGCCACTGCGGCCGCTGCGGCAGCTCCGAAGTCACCCACGGCCAAGTAGCAAGCATTACAATGCGCCGGATGACGATAGCAGCACTGGCACTTGTCGGAGCCTTTGTTGCTCTGTACCTGACGATGTACAAGATGGGTGCGATCGGCCATCTGGCGTGCGGTCTTGGCGGCTGCGAGCGCGTCAATACCAGCAGCTGGTCGATTTTCGTTGGCGCACCGGTCGCAGCGTGGGGACTCGCGTTCTACGTCGTCATGTTCCTGGTTGCGCTGGTCGGGACGTCGGCTCGGTATGCGGAGCGCGCCGAGCTATCGTACCTGTTGGCCGCGATGTCGTTTGTGGGAGTCGCGTTCTCTGCGTGGCTCACGTACCTGGAGTTGTACGTGATCGAGGCAATCTGCAAGTACTGCGTGTCGTCTGCAGTGATCGTCACGCTGATCTTTCTGGTCAGCGTGGCCGACGTAATGGCACATCGGCGCGCGCGCCAGACCGTTTGATCGATTGAGTCGAGTGTAACGCTCGCGCGCTACACTCGACGTATTGCGCGCTGTCGTGCAGCCGCGTCGTCCAGTCGCACGCGAGGCTTCACTTCCACATCTTCCTCGCCATCCTCGCGCGCGCGTCTGCGGAATGGAACGAGATCGCGACCCAGCGTCACCAGCGCTCGCGTTGCAACAGCGCTCGCGAGCGGTTCGGGAAGCGACATGACGCGTATGTACGTGTCGATTGCGCGATCAAACGACAGATCCTCGGCAAGTGTGTCAACGAACATCAGTGCGTTGTCCACGTGCGCGCGAATTATCGTTTCATCCGCCCGCGCCTGCGCCAGACGGAGCCGACGCTCGGCATTTGGGTGCAAACGCCGGCCAAATAACGACTCGGGGAACAGTGATCGAAAAATCATGACTCCAGGGATTCGTATTGAATCTTGAGACCCTCGACAACAGCCGGGTCGGCCAGGGTCGTCGTGTCGCCCAACGCCCTGCCCTCGGCCACATCACGCAATAAACGGCGCATGATCTTGCCGGAGCGGGTCTTTGGGAGATCTGCGGCAAAAATTATGTCGTCCGGCCTCGCGATAGCTCCGATCTTGTCAGTCACGAATTGCTTCAGCTCGGCTGCCAGTTCGAGCGAGCCGGTGTGGGTTGCGCGAACGGTCACGAAGGCGGCAAGGGCCTGGCCCTTGAGTTCGTGAGTCTTTCCGACGACCGCTGCTTCCGCCACGGCTGGATGCTCCACCAGTGCCGATTCTACTTCCATCGTCCCGATACGGTGGCCGGCGACGTTCAGAACGTCGTCGACTCGACCCAGAATCCAGTAATAGCCCTCAGTGTCGCGTTTGGCGCCGTCACCTGGGAAATACAGGTCAGGCCGGCCCGGCCACTTGGAGAAATAGGTCTCCCGGTATCGAGCGTCGTCGCCCCAGATGGTACGGAGCATCGACGGAATCGGCTTGGTGAGAGCCAGAAAGCCTCCTCCGACAGGTATCGAACGAGCGTTCGAATCTAGTAGGTCAGCGCTACAGCCGGGCAGTGGACGGGTCGCGCTGCCGGGCGTTGTCGCGGTGATGCCTGGGAGCGGGGAGATCACGATCGCTCCGGTCTCCGTCTGCCACCAAGTGTCAACGATGGGGCATTTCTTGTGACCGATGTGCTCGGAGTACCACATCCAGGCCTCCGGATTGATCGGCTCCCCGACGGAGCCGAGTAGCCGGAGTGAGGAGAGATCGTGTCGCGCCGGATATTGGTCGCCCCACTTCATGAAGGCACGAATCGCCGTCGGGGCAGTGTAAAGAATGGTTATACGGTGCTTGGCAATCAGCGCCCAGAAACGGTCCTTGTCCGGGAAGTCGGGCGCGCCTTCGTACATGACGCACGTGGCGCCGTTCGCCAGCGGACCGTACACGATGTACGAGTGCCCCGTCACCCAGCCCACATCGGCTGTACACCAGTAGATGTCGTCCTCGCGCAGGTCGAAAACCATGCGAGTGGTGCTCGTGACGGCGGTCATATAACCGCCCGTCGTGTGAACCACTCCCTTCGGTTTACCGGTCGTGCCGGACGTGTAGAGGATGTAAAGCACATCTTCCGCGTCCATCGTCACCGGCTCGCCGCCGGGGGTCGATTTTTCCATCAATTCGTGCCACCACAGGTCGCGCGGCTTCTGCATGGAGCAATTGATCTGCTCGGCGGGAGTACTGATGGCGCGATTGTGATTCCGTTGCACGACGACCACATGTTCGATCGATGGTGTTTCCTCGAGTGCCCGGTCGGCGTTGGCCTTGAGGGCTACTACGCCGCCGCGGCGGTATCCGCCGTCAGCGGTGATGAGCACCTTTGCCGCGGCATCGACGATGCGGTCGCGCAGGGAATCGGGCGAGAATCCGCCGAATACGACCGAGTGGATTGCGCCGATGCGTGCGCACGCCAGCATCGCGACAGCTGCTTCGGGGATCATTGGGAGATAAATCGCGATGCGATCTCCCTTTGTGATTCCAAGCGAGGTCAGGACGTTGGCGAATCTGGTGACCTCGTCGTATAGCTGGGCGTAGGTGATCCTGCGTTCATCGCCGGGTTCGCCTTCCCATATCAGCGCGAGCTTGTCTCGTCTTTCGCCGAATGCGTGGCGATCGACGCAGTTGGCGGCCGCGTTGAGCTTGCCATTGACGAACCACTCGTAGTGCGGCGGTTTCCAGTCGAGGACTTTGGTCCATGGCTGGATCCAGTCGAGTCGTGCCGCTTCACCAGCCCAGTAGGCTTCCGGGTCGGTCGTGGCTTGGCGATAGATCGTCGGGTCGTTGACCACGGCGTGGGCCGCGAACTCGGGCGGGGGCGGGAACTTTCGCTCTTCGGTAAGGAGCGCGTCAATCTCGTTCATAAAATGAAAATACAGCCTATGCGGCGGACCGCGACCCGTCGGCGCCCGGTGCGGGTCGAGTCCGAGCGACAGCGACGTTGCCGAGGGCTAGATTGGCCGCATGAACGACGATCGCAAGGCTATCCTTTTTGAGCGGCTGCACGATTCCGTCGAGTTGCCTGCAAGAGCCACCGCAAACAGCGCCGGTTACGACCTCAAGGCGTACCTGCTGGGCGAACCGGCAGTGAAGCTGAGCCTGGGTGGCCGCCAGTACGAGGGCACACCCAGGACCGATCCCGACAGTGGCGGGCTGGTTCTGGAGCTGCTTTCGGGTGAACGGGCGATAGTACCGCTCGGATTCCGCGCTACCCTTCCGGCGGGTTACGAGGCCCAGATACGGCCACGGAGTGGAACCAGTTTCAAGACCTCGCTGGTAATTGCGAATGCGCCTGGCACGATCGATCCGGATTACAATGGCGAATGGGGAGTACTGGTGAAGAATGACGGTGCTCATCCCATCTTCATCTTGCACGGCGAGCGAATTGCGCAGATGATTATCGCCAGATACGAGGTGCTGGAATTCGAGGAAGGCGAGGTTCGGCGTACGACCAATCGTGACGGTGGTTTCGGAAGCACCGGCCATCGCTGATCAACTCAACGTTTTAGATGTTGATCGCATCCGCTAGATTTCGCCCTGAAACCCATACTCATAAAGAACGGTTCATCAAAGATGACCTCACCCGGTAAAACTCAAGACAGCTCGGCTGGCACGCTTTCCGTCACCGACAAGCGGACGAACAAGAATTACGATATTGCCATCAATGACGGGGCGATAAGGGGCATTGATCTTCGGCAGATAAAGACAGCAGATCCAAACGACGTCGGTCTGTTGTCGTACGATCCTGCCTTCATGAACACTGCATCGTGCCGCAGTGCAATCACCTTCATCGACGGCGACAAGGGGATTCTGCGCTACCGCGGCTATCCAATCGAGCAGCTAGCCGAAAAGGCATCGTTTCTTGAAGTTGCGTGGTTGCTTCGGCACGGTGAGCTTCCGACTCAGACCGAATACGACGGATTTGTGCACGACATCACGTATCACACGTATGTGCACGAGAACATCCGCAGCTTCCTGCAGGGCTTCAGATACGATGCGCACCCGATGTCGATGCTTCAGAGCGCCGTCGCTGCGCTGTCTTCTTTCTACCCTGGCGCGCGTGAGATTTTTGACCCGGAGCAGCGCAACATCGCGGTGATCCGGCTTCTGGCCAAGACGCCGACGATCGCTGCGTTCTCGTATCGTCACTCGAAAGGTCTGCCGGTCGTATATCCCGACAACTCGCTCTCGTACGTCGAGAATTTCCTCTCGATGATCAACCGTATGACGGAGCCGCGCTACGAGGCGAATCCGACATTTGTGCGTGCTCTCGAGATTCTGTTCATTCTTCACGCCGATCACGAGCAGAACTGCTCCACGAGCTCGGTGCGCGCGGTTGGGTCATCGCATGTCGATCCATTCTCGGCGATGTCGGCCGGAATTGCAGCACTGTTCGGCCCGCTGCACGGTGGCGCGAACGAGCAGGTACTCCGCATGATTCAGGAGATCGGAACTATCGGCAACGTTCCAGCTTTCATTGAAAGCGTGAAGGCTGGTAGCGGCAGGCTGATGGGCTTCGGTCACCGTGTGTACAAGAGCTACGACCCGCGCGCGAAGATTGTGAAGCATCTCGCGGACAGCGTATTCAAGATCACCGGCGTGGACCGCGGTCTCGAGATCGCGCTTGAGCTCGAGCGAATCGCACTGCAGGACGATTACTTCGTCTCGCGCAAGTTGTACCCGAACGTGGATTTCTACACCGGATTGATCTATCGGTCGATGGGCTTCCCGACGGAGTACTTCACAGTTCTGTTCACTATTGCGCGCATGGCCGGTTGGCTGTCTCAGTGGGAAGAAATGCTGCTCGACAAGGAGCAGAAGATCGCTCGACCACGCCAGATCTACACGGGCCACGGCGAGCGTCCGTTCGTCCAGACGATCGAAGTAGGCGGCAAGCAGAAGTAATGTGAAAAAGACGACGCGCCGTTCATAAACGGCGCGTCGTCTTCATGACAGCTTGAACAGATCCGAACAGGTCTAATTCAGTTTTGCCGTCATTGTAATCGCGACGTTTCCCTTCAACGCCTTTGACACGGGACAGCCGTCCTTCGTCGCAGAGGCGATTTTTTGAAATGTTGCATCGTCGATGCCGGCGACCCTGGCTTTGACCATGAGGTTCACGGTCGTGATCTTGAAGCCATCCGCGACCTTTTCAACGGTGCAAGCGGCTTCGGTTTCGACTTTTTCCGAGGGCGTCCCGTTCTGCTCCAGGCCGAGGGCCAGAGCCATTGAAAAGCAGGCCGCATTTGCAGCCGCGAGTAATTCTTCGGGATTGGATCCCTTCGCGTTTTCGAAACGCGAGCCGAATGAGTAAGAGCCATTTACCGTGCCGCTCTCTCCCGTGAATGACCCGTTGCCGTCTTTCAGGCCCTTCTCCCAGACTGCACTTGCCTTGCGTGTAGGCATGGAAACTCCTTTTTATGGTGATACTGCGATCCTCGCACGATACAGGCCGTACGGGCTTGCTTTCGGCCCGAACCGGACCGATGTGCGCATTCGAAGGATAACGCCCGGGCCAACCGGCGAACGGTTGAGTGGAACGCTAGATTTTGCGAGCGTATCGCTTGCAGTTCAGCCCAACTCATCCTTCCCATGTTTAATTCCAAACCAAGTCGCAGGACCTTCGTAACTCATCTCGCAGCTCTGGTGGGAGCAAGCGTAATGCTACCGGACACGTCGCGCGCCGGATCTTTGTCAGCCGGTGCCACAGCACCTGGCGACGAACCGGAGCCGTGGTTGCTTGCGCTTACCGGCAAGCATCGCACTCTGTTTCATTCGCACGACAAATGGTCCAAGGGACTCGACTACGCCACGCGGTTCAAACTCGCGTACCCGGTGGAGTACGGTGTAAAGCCTGAAGATGCCAACTCGGTTCTGGCCGCGCATGGCAAGACGGGTCTGATCACTTACAATGACGCCGCGTGGGATAAGTACGGCTTCGCGAAAGAGTTCGACGTAACGGATCCGGCAACAAAGAAACAGGCTACCCGCAATATCTTCATCAACGGCGACAAGGATAATCCCGGCGTTCGCGAGGCGTTCGCCGCGGGGGTCGTTATTCTGTCGTGTCGCACGATGCTGCGTGGAATGGCGGAAGGACTTGCCGATCAGAAAAAGTGGGGCGATGCGAAGCAAATCGAGCGCGACCTGACTGCGTCACTGCTTCCCGGCGTGATCCTCGTGCCCGCAATGATGATCGCAATTGGGCGTGCGCAGGAGCACGGCTGCACCTACCTGTTCACGGGCTGACGCGAACTACGAAACTGTTCGCGTCTTCTTGCGCAGGAAGTCCATGAGAATGAACTGTCCCAACGTCATCGTGCTGGTGAAGTAGGCTTTCCCCTTCGCGATGGCGGAGACGCGTTTCACGAATTCTACCAGTGCGCGATCGTGCGCGAGCATGAAGGTGTTGATGACAATCCCCGATCTGCGGCAGTCGGCGACTTCTCGCAGGGTCTCGGACACTACGTTCATGTCCAGGCCCATCGAGTTCTTGTAGATCTGACCGTTTGGAAGTGTCAGAGCGCTCGGCTTGCCGTCGGTAATCATCACGATCTGGCGCATGTCCTTCTTTTGCGACATGAGAATTCGTCGCGCGAGTTTCAGGCCTTCTGCGGTGTTGGTGTGAAACGGACCGACCTGGGCACGTGCGAGTGCGGAGATTGGAATCTCTTCGGCGGAATCGTGGAACAGGACTACGCGAATCGTATCACCCGGGAACTGCGTCCGGATGAGATGCGTGAGTGCAAGCGCCACCTTCTTGGCGGGGGTGAATCTGTCCTCGCCGTACAGAATCATGGAATGCGACGTATCCAGCATCAGCACCGTGGCGCAGGATGAGCGGTATTCCGCCTGATGCACCATGAGGTCGCCGTAGTCCAGATCCATGGGCACCTCCAGCGAGCCGGTCCGCGCCATTGAGCGCTTGAGTGTCTCATTTACGTCGAGATTGAGCACATCGCCGAATTCGTACTGCTTGCTCCAGCCGTCGGACTCGATGCCGGTCGCGAGGTATGGCGTGTCGTGGCTTCCGAAGCTGGACTTTCCCAGCGAGCTCATGATGTGCCGGAGCGCCTTGTAGCCGAGGAAGTCGACACCCTTGTCGGTGAGATTGAACTGGACCGACTTGGATGCGGCGTGTGAGAGACTGCCCTTGCCCTCGACCTGCTGATGGCCTGCCGGCATCTGCGGCGGAGCTTCGAGGTTGAGGTATCCTTCTCGTGTGAGACGTTCGATCAACTCGTCGAGGAACTTGGCCAGCTTCTCCTGAGCCTCATCGTCGCCATTGCCGCGCAGGGCGTCGAGCATCTCCGGTGTGAACTGGCCGCTCTCGACCATGGCGTCGAGAATGGCCTGGCGGAGCGCGTCCAGTGAGCGGTCGGCGTCCTCGCCGGTCATTCCCCAATAGGGATTGTAGTTCTCGCCGCCCGCGAAGCCGGACTGCAGGAGGAAGTCCGCCATCTTGTCCAGAAGCGACTGAAGATCGACCGCGTCGGCCATCTCCGGGCTGAACCTGGAGTAAGTATGGAACCGCATGTGTGAATAATACACCCGGCACCGAATACATTTCCCGCGTGGATATGCACGCCCGGACCAACCCGTTCCGCCCGCTCACGCATCGCAATTTCCGGATATTCTGGGGCGGTCAGACGCTCTCGCTGATCGGGACGTGGATGCAGGCGGTGGGCGAGGGGTGGCTCGCCCTGCAACTTTCGAACAGCGCGCTCATGGTAGGAATTGTCGCCGGAGCCTCGGCGCTTCCGATCCTGCTGCTCTCTCTTTACGGCGGAGTAGTCGCCGATCGCAATGACAAGCTCAAGCTGGTACGCATTGCACAGACGTTGTTGCTGCTGGAGGCGTCGACTCTCTGGTGGTTCACTGCCTTTAATCATCTGACGATCCACTGGCTGATTACCCTTGCTACGATCAACGGGACGATAAGTGCGTTCGAGATCCCGGCGAGGCAGAGCTTCATTGTCGAGCTGGTAGGTCGCGAGGATCTCGTGGACGCCATCGCGCTCAACTCAGCGGGATTCAATCTCGCACGCGTGATTGGGCCTTCCATCGCGGCAATTGTGATCGGCACTCTGGGTGCTAAGTGGTGTTTCGGACTCAACGCCTTGAGCTATCTGGCGGTACTCGCGGGACTGTTCATGATTCACGTGCCCGCATATCGACGCGTGGATACCGGTATGTCGCCGGTCGAAGGGCTGCTCGAAGGATTCCGGTACATGCGTGGCGCACCGCTAATCCGTGTGATGATAAGAGTCGTCGGGGTGACAGCGATTTTCGGCCTGCCATTTCTGGCCATGATGCCGGTCGTCGCGCGGAACGTACTAAATACAGGCGCTGGCGGTTATGGCATATTGCTCGCATGCGTTGGACTTGGTGCGCTGATGGGAGCACTCTCGCTGGCCGCGCTCGGACAGCGCATACCGCGCGGCAAGCTGTACATGTGGGCGACATACGCCTTCTCTCTCAGCATCGTGCTCTTTTCGCTGATGCACACACTGGCAGCAGCGGCGATAGTACTTGTAGTTGTAGGGTTCATGATGATGTTGATCGGTGCGCTTGCGAACGGATTGCTTCAATCGATTGCGCCTGACGAATTGCGCGGCCGAGTGGTGTCGGCGTACATATTCGTTTCCGTTGGCCTGGTACCGATCGGGTCGTTTCTTTCGGGTGCGCTCGCGAAGGCGGTCGGCGTGGAATGGACACTCGGGGGGTGCGCCGTAATCGTGCTCGTGTACTCCACCTGGGCGTTTGCAAAGTATCCTGCTCTAAGAACTGTCAGTTAATCTTCTCGTACATTTACTCATCTTGAAATGCGCATAGCAATCGGATCGGATCACGCCGGCTTCCGTTACAAGGAAATGTTCAAGGCTCATCTCACCGCATTAGGCCACGAAGTCAAGGACTTCGGAACCGATTCGGAGCAGCCGGTGGACTATCCACTCTTCTGCAGGCCGGTTGCATTGGCGGTCGCCAGCGGAGAAACAGAGCGCGGCATCGTGCTTGGCGGTTCAGGCAACGGCGAGGCGATGGTCGCGAATCGTGTAAAGGGAGTCCGCGCAGCGCTGTGCTGGAATCTCGACTCCGCGCAGCTTGGTCGGCACCACAACAATGCGAATGTCTTGTCGGTAGGCGAGCGAATGGTGTCCGAGGAACTCGCGATTCAGATTCTTGACGCATGGCTGAACACACCGTTCGACGGCGGTCGGCATCAGCGGCGCATCGACGAGATAGACGCGGTATAAGTCGCGTTGATGCTCCACCAGAATTCTTGAGGATCTGCAATGCGCTTTGTCATGAAGCAGAAGCTGCTCTCGCTCGGCGATGATTATTACATCAGGAACGAAGCGGGCCAGGATCTCTATTTCGTTGATGGAAAGGCGATCAGCTTCGGAAACAAGCTTTCGTTTCAGGATTCCACGCGGCATGAACTTGCGTTCATCAAGCAGCAGGTCTTCTCGTGGGGTCCGACATACGAGATCAGTCGCAACGGCCAGATCGTTGCGGTAGTGAAGCAGCACATCTTCGCGCTGCTGCACCATCGCTTCACCGTTGACGTGCCGGGTCCGGATGATCTGGAAGCCGAAGGGAACTTCACGGATCACGAATATGTATTCCGCAGAGGTGAGACTACGGTCGCAACGGTCTCGAAAAAATGGTTTTCCCTCGCAGATACGTACGGCGTCGATGTAACCGATGGAGAAGATCCGGTGCTGATCCTTGCGAGTGCGGTTGTCGTTGATGAGGCATGTCACCCGGACGGCGGCAGCAGAAACTGAGCGCGTGGTAAAAATCACATTAACCCAACCGTGAGGACGAGTCTGGATGTCCAATGTTCGCGTTGCAAGTTTTGCAGTTTCTCTCGACGGATTCAGTGCCGGCCCAGATCAGGACCTCGAGCATCCACTGGGTGTGAGAGGCGAGGAACTGATGGAATGGTTCTTTCCGACGCACATGTGGCAGTCGATGCATGAGGGCCAAGGCGACGTTGGCGAAACGGGCGTCGACAATCAGATGGCGGAAAAGTCCTTTGGGAATGTCGGCGCGTGGATCCTTGGCCGGAACATGTTCGGACCCGTGCGAGGTCCGTGGCCAGACGACAGCTGGAAGGGTTGGTGGGGCGACGAGCCACCATATCACACGCAGGTTTTCGTGCTCACTCACCACCAGCGAGAGCCGCTCGAGATGAAAGGCGGTACCATGTTTCACTTCGTGACCGATGGGATTCACTCCGCGCTGGAGCAGGCAACAGCAGCCGCGAGTGGTCGCGATGTCCGAATTGGCGGCGGCGCATCAACTGTCCGGCAGTACCTGCGCGCCGATCTGATCGACGAGATGCACCTGGCTGTAAGGCCCATTCTGCTTGGCGCCGGTGAGAATCTCTGGGGTGGCCTCGACATGCGCGCTCTCGGTTATGAGTGCACGGATCACGTAGCCGGCGAGCGGGCGAGTCACATATTTGTGCGTCGGCGGGGCTGAGCTGATTCCCGGGCCTGACTGGCCCGGGTACTCGTCACCCGTGGGTTTAGGTGCCACATTTACGGCGTGAAACCCAAAGAGCTAACGATCCGCGGGCTGATTCTCGGCGCCCTCATCACGACCGTCTTCACGACGGCCAACGTGTACCTCGGCCTCAAGGTCGGCCTCACGTTCGCCTCGTCGATCCCCGCCGCCGTCATCTCGATGGCGCTCCTGAGTGCCTTCAAGGACTCGACGATACTGGAGAACAACATTGTCCAGACTGTCGCTTCGGCGGCAGGGACGCTCTCCGCGATCATCTTCGTCCTGCCAGCACTCATCATAGTTGGCTGGTGGGTGCGGTTTCCGTTCTGGGAGTCGTTCTTCATCTGCGTAAGCGGCGGTGTGCTCGGAGTCGTGTTCACCATACCGCTTCGTCGTGCGCTCGTAACACACTCGGACCTGCCATATCCGGAAGGAGTCGCGGCCGCCGAAGTGCTGAAGGTTGGTTCGGGCAATCGTGGCGAAACCAAGGATGAGACCGGGGAGGCGAAGGAAGGACTCGTCGCAGTTGTCCTTGGCTCCGTAGCATCGGCAAGCCTCGCGATTGTGAGCGCGACGCAGGTCGTCGCCGGCAGTCTGGCTGGCTTCATTCGCATAGGAACCATCGCGTCCACCGGATACGACGTCGCGTGGTCGCTCGCACTGCTCGGAGCTGGTCAGCTGGTTGGTTTGTCCGTCGGTATGGCGATGCTCGTGGGTCAGGTGATTTCGTGGGTGATCGCGGTTCCGATATTGACTGCCACTCAGCCAGCTACGATCGGTCAGACGCTGGCAGCCCACACGACGGCGATCTGGAGCACCCAGGTTCGCTTCATTGGAGCCGGTACGATTGGTGTTGCGGCTGTGTACACGCTCGCGATGCTTGCCAAGCCGGTTGTTGCCGGACTGGTGAATACGCTCGCCGCGTCACACGTTGCGGCGAACGGCGACGACACCGATCGCGATATCTCGCCAACATGGATTCTGATACTCACCGTATCATGCCTTGCGATTGCGGCGTGGCTTTCGTTCAACTTCGCGAATGCTACTGTACTCGCGCCGAGTGCGTTGAAGCTGACGTTGGTAGCAGTTCCGCTGGTGCTGGTTGTCGGCTTCGTAATCGCCGGTGTTTGCGGGTACATGGCCGGACTCATCGGAGCATCCAACAGCCCGATCTCCGGAATTGGTATCCTCTCGATTGTAGTGTTTGCATCGCTGTTCAGTCTTGTCGTAGCGCCGACTATTGAGACGCAGCATGCGTTGATCGCATTCTCGCTATTCGTCACGGCGATCGTCTTCGCGTGTGCGACGATCTCGAACGACAACCTTCAGGATCTGAAGACAGGTCAGCTCGTTGGTGCTTCGCCGATGCGTCAGCAGATCGCGCTCGTGGTTGGTGTGGGCGCAGGCGCAGCGGTGATTCCATTCGTTCTCAATCTTCTGGCGAAAGCTTACGGTTTTGCGGGAGCGCCGAATGTTGATGTGATCGCCGCCCATCCGCTTCCTGCGCCCCAGGCGACGCTGATCGCCGCACTTGCGCAGGGCGTGATAGGTGGGAAGCTCGAATGGAAGATGCTGATCATTGGTGTGGTAATCGGAATCGGGTTGGTTCTGATGGACGAGACACTTCGCGTATTCAAGAAGCTCCGCATTCCACCACTCGCCGTCGGTATCGGCATCTACCTCCCGATGTCAGCGACGGCGGCGGTTATCGTTGGCGCGGTGATCGCGCACTGGTACGAAGGGCGTTCCCGGTCGATGCCAAATCCGGAGCGGTCGAGGAGGCTCGCCACCCTTGTTGCATCCGGTCTGATCGTCGGAGAAAGCATCTGGGGTGTGATCAACGCCGGACTCATCGTGGCCTTCACGAAGGAAGCACCGATCGCGCTCGTGTCGGGGAATTTCGCAGCAGCCCCGTGGCTCGGTGTGATCTGCTTCGTCGGGCTCGTTTTCTGGCTGTATCGCTGGATGCTTCGGCGTTCGGCGGAGATGAAGCCGGAGTAATGGGCTGAGCGCTACTCGCATAGCGCGAATCTCATAACCCTCGCGGGAACGAGATGGTTTTGAGACAACACCAGCGTGTGGACGGACTAACCCGCAGGCCGGAGCTGATCTGATGGAACGACTGCTTGCGAACCTGCGGTACGCATTTCGATCGCTTTGCAAGGATCCCTCGTTTGTAATCCCCGCTGTGCTCACACTTGGTCTCGGCATCGGGATCAACACGACAGTGTTCAGCGTCGTCAATGCGATCCTGATCCGGCCGATGCCGCATATCAACTCCGAGCGGTTGGTCGTGCTTCGGGATGTCCAGAACTCCCGGCGCAGCGCCGGAGCTGTTTCGTATCCTGACTTTGCGGACTGGAAGGCGCAGAGTCGCGCACTGCAGGACATAGGCGCGTATCACGACCGGGATGTCGTCATGATTCGCCCGGGAAGCGACGCGGAGCAGATTCAAGCTGAAGCGATTTCCACCAACCTCTTTCAGATGTTGGGCGCCCGGCCCGCAATGGGTCGCCTCTTCCTCTCGCATGAAGACGGCCCTGGACGGGACAGGGTGGTGATTCTGAGTGACAAGCTGTGGACAGAACGGTTCGGTGCGCGCGCAGATGCAGTGGGTAGCACTGTGATCATCGATGGGCAGCCGCATACGGTTGTGGGCGTCATGCCACCGCGCTTCGGTTTCCCCGACAATCAGGTGATGTGGCTTCCCCTGTCAAATACTGCAGCGGGAGTTGCGCGCGGGAGCCGGTACCTGCGAGTGCTCGGGAAGCTCAAGCCAAATACTTCCATCGTCGCGGCGCGGCAGGATCTGAACACCGTGGCAGCGCGTCTGACGCGGTTGTATCCGGAAAGTGATGCTGGTCACACCGTTCGGGTGCTCGACTTCAATGAAGTCCAGGGCGGCGGATTTCGGCCAGTGTTGTTGCTTATGCTCGGCGCGGTCGGCCTTGTTCTGTTGATCGCCTGCAGTAACGTGGCGAGCATCTTCCTGACGAGAGGCCTGGGACGCCAACTGGAAGTCACCGTGCGCATGGCACTCGGTGCCCATCGCTCGCAAGTAGTCTCACAGCTACTGACGGAGAGCATCATAGTCGCATTGGCCGGAGGCGTTGCTGGTGTCGGCGTCGCCTACGTCGGGCTGCGTGTGATTCTGAGCGCGCTTCCCTTCGAGCCACCACTCTGGATGGTCTTCGATATCGATGGAAATGTGCTGCTTTTCACGTTCGCAATCTCCGTGATGACCGGAGCCGTGTTCGGCCTCGCGCCGGCACTCGGCGCTGACTGGTCCAATCTCGCAGGAAGACTTCGGGCTGGTCGACGTGGAGTGCTGTTGAATCGAACGCAGGGTAGAATGCACGACGCGCTTGTAGTGCTCGAGCTCGCATTTGCCGCAGTACTGCTAGTCGGCGCGACGGCCATGGTCCGCAGTCTCCTGCTGCTGCAGCGGGTCGACCCTGGTTTCAGCACTGCGTCGGTGATCACGGCACAGATCCCCGCCGCTGGCGCACGCTACGACGACGAAGCGGCTCGGAAGCGACTGTTTACTACGCTCGTACAGGATGCCTCAGTATTACGCGGTGTAACGAGTGCGGCAGTGGTCACTCATCTCCCACTTACAGGGGGAACTGCGTTGGCGCATTTCGAGATCGAGGGGCATCCAGGAACGACCGATGAGTTACCGTCGGGCGACTATCGCGGGATATCCGCCGACTATTTCCAGACAATCGGAATGCCCATTGATGGCGGTCGCTCGATAACCACTGCAGAAGTCGAAGCCGCCGCTCCAGTAATCGTCGTCAACCGAACTTTCGCGCGCGTATTCTGGCCCAACGTCGATCCAGTCGGGAAACGTATTCGCATTGGCGAGCGATGGCTTACCGTCGTGGGTATTGTGCGCGACGCCCGCATCGCGAATCTGGATGAGCCGCCGAACCCGCAAGTGTATGCCCCGTTCACATTGCGGCCGCCGCAGACAGTCACGCTCTTGCTGCACACAAGCAGCGTGGCGGCGACGGCTCCTGAAGTGCGAAAGCTCGTACGTGCAACCGACCCGGGAATCGCGCTTGGTGAGATCGTTGGGCTGGATGAGGTAGTTCATCGCTCACTCTGGAAGCAGCGCCTGTTTGGCGGCATGTTCGCTGCATTTGCATTCATCGCACTCGTCCTTGCCGTCACCGGCGTGTACAGCGTGATGCTGCGTAGAATATCACAGCGAACACATGAGTTCGGTGTGCGCATGGCACTCGGTGCTGATACGGGTCGCATTCTGCGACTGGTTCTGGGTCAGGCGGGGTGGATCACCGCGTTGGGGCTCGTTGTTGGAACGTTGGGGGGATTATTGCTGGTGCGGGTCATGGCGTCGATGCTCTACGGAATTGGCACGGTAGATCCGCCGGCGCTCGCCGGCAGCATCGCGGTGCTGGGCGCGGCCTCCTTGCTCGCCGCATACCTCCCCGCGCGCCGGGCGACGCTCGTGGACCCGACCGTCGCGCTGCGGTTAGACGAATAACCAGACTCCGCTCCCGACGAGCGCAAGTATTGGCGGTTGCAATCCGGGGGTCGTCAAGTTCTAACGGCCGTATGCGGATACGCGTATTATTGCGCAGAGACCCCAACAAAGCCGGTGCCGCCCCGGCGCCACTCGATTCAACCCTCCGAGGAAGACAGGATGCCTCTACCGTCGATCCAGAAATTCCGGACGATCTGCACGCTGGCCGCTGCCGCCGCGCTCTCCCTACCTTCGATCGCACGCGCGCAGCAGGCGATCGACTCGGCCTACACGGCACAGATCAAAAAGGATCTCGAGGATCCTCGCATCACGACGGAACTGGTGGATTATCTACCGGCATCGTCGACTGTGCCAACGCCGCTCAAAGTGCTGGGCCACATCATCGGCGCGCCGGGCGAGCTGGATCGAACGGCTGACATCTACAAATACTTCGATGCGCTCGCCAAGGCATCGCCGCGTGTAAAGGTCTGGCGTATCGGCAAGACGGAAGAGGGTCGCGAAATGATCATCGCTGCAATCGGCGACGAAGCGACGATCAAGAATCTCGATACCTATCGCGACATGCTCGCGAAGTTGAGCGACCCGCGCAAGACGACTCAGGCAGAAGCTCAGAAGCTGATTCACACGGCGAAACCGATCTACTACATAACGAGCGGGATTCACTCGCCCGAGTTCGGCGGTCCCGAGATGCTGATGGAACTGGCGTACCGGCTCGCAGTGGATTCATCCGCATTCGTGACGAACATCCGGAACAACGTCATAACGTTGATCACACCGGTTATCGAGCCGGATGGTCGCGACAAGGCGGTTGACACCTATTACTACAACAAGAAGTTGCCCAAAGGCGCCGAGCGGTTGCCGCTGATGTACTGGGGCAAGTACGTGCAGCATGACAACAATCGCGACGGGATGGGGCAGTTCCTCAAGCTCACGCAGCACACGACGCAAGCAGTCCTCGACTGGCATCCGACCGTGTTGCACGATCTGCACGAGGCGCAGACCTATCTGTACGCATCGACCGGCACTGGCCCGTACAACGAAGCCGTGGATCCGATCACGGTCGACGAGTGGTGGTTGATGGCCGAGAACGACGTCATGGAGATGACGAAGCGCGGCGTGCCCGGCGTATGGACGTATGGCTTCTATGACGGCTGGACTCCCAATTATCTCTTCTTCATCGCGCATACGCACAACGAGATCGGTCGATTCTACGAAGTGCAGAGCTACGGGCCCGACAATTACGTGGTGAAGCCGCGTTCGACCACGACGAGTCGCGAGTGGTTCCGGCCGAATCCTCCGCTCGACAGCATCAATTGGGGACCGCGCAACAACACGAACATTCAGGAATCCGCGATTCTGTTCTCGCTGTCGAATATTGCGAAGAACAAGGACATGTATCTGGACAACTACTGGCGCAAGTCGCAGCGCGCTGTCGACAAGGGCAAGACCGGTCCGATTGTCGGATGGGTGATCCCCGCCGAGCAGCGACGCAAGGCCGACGCGGCCGATGCCGTCAACGAGCTGCGCAAGCAGGGACTCGAAGTCGATACGGCTACGACATCGTTCACCGCTGGCAAGGTATCGGTGAAGCCGGGCGATTACATCATTCGTGGTGATCAGCCATATCGTACGCTGGCTGACATGTACTTCGCTCTGCAGCGCTTCTCGCCGGGCAATCCTTCACCGTATGATGATACAGGCTGGACCTTCCCGCTCATGCGCGACATTACGATCACGGAAGTTGGTGATCACAGTCTGCTGACTCAGCCGATGACGCTGCTGACGTCTGATGCAGTCGCGGCGGGCGGAATTTCCGGTACGGGCAACGTCGTCGTTGTCGACAACACTGCCGACAATAATATTGCCGCGTTCCGCTTCAAGTTTGCGAAGACGAAGATGTCGGCCGCCGAGTCGGATTTTGACGCGGCTGGTCACCACTTCCGTGCCGGTGCGATGATCATTGCAAATGCGGATCGTGCCGCACTCGAGCCTGCATTGAAGAGCTACGGACTATCCGCATTTGCGATGGCTTCTGCGCCGAGCGTCAAGACGCATGATCTGGATATTCCGCGCATCGGTTACGTGCATAGCTGGTCGCGCACGCAGGACGAAGGATGGGTGCGTGCAGCGTTGGATACGTACGGCATACCGTACACCTACTTTGGCGACATCAATCTTCGTCAGGGCAACCTGCGTCAGAAGTACGATGTGATAATCTTCCCGCACGTTGGCGGGAGTGTGCAGAGCATGGTGAACGGAATCGCAAAGTCGGGTACGACTCCGCTTCCATACAAGAAGACCGCGGAGTTCCAGAGCTTCGGTACGCCGGACGCATCCGATGATATTCGCGGCGGGATGGGATTCGAGGGCGTGAAGAATCTGTATGACTTTGTGCAGCAGGGTGGAACGCTGATTGTGGAAGGGTCCACAGCGACACTCATGCCCGGGTACAACCTCACGCCCGGCGTGACGATCGAGACGCCGGACAGCTTGTTCGCGCGTGGCAGCATCATGCGCGGCGAGATCAGCGACATGAACAGCCCGATCGTGTACGGCTACGGTCATGACCAGCTACCGGTGTACTTCAATCAGGGACCGGTGATTCGTGCTGGTGGCGGCGGTGGCTTTGGCGGATTCGGTGGTCGCGGTGGTGTGAACAGTCAGGACATCACGCCAATGGCGACGGTGCAACAGTTGTCCCCCTGGAATCCTGACGCACCTGCATCGACCGCAGGCCAGGGGCGGCGCGGTGCGGGAGCGGGCGCCGCTGCTGCGGGTGGCCAGGGCGGCGGATTCGGCGGACAGGGCGGTCGTGGCGCAGGCGCGGCGGCTGCAGATGCAGACGGCCCGCGTGTGATCATGAAGTTCCCGACTCGTCCGGCGGATATGCTTTTGTCGGGCACGCTATCCGGCGGCGAGGCGCTGTCGGGCCGTGCGCAGGTTGTGGATGAGTCGATCGGCAAGGGACACATCGTGATGTTCGCGATCCGTCCGTTCTGGAGATGGCAGACCCAGGGCACGTACATGCTTGGGTTCAATACGATTATGAACTGGAATGATCTGGGAGCGGGGAAGGGTGCTGCGGAACCGGAGACTGGCGGCCGGTAGGATTCACTGCGATACCACTTCTGCTGTAACGTGCTGGCCCATGCTCGAGGTTTGGATTCGAGTGTGGGCCAGTAGTCGCGTCAAAAGGCGTCCTGTCAATGGAGAGACATCGCCGTGACGAGATACGCAGCGCCATAGAGCACGTCGCTACGGTCATCCGTTCCAGATTGTCGGTGTGATTGCGCCGGCGTTCAGCGGCATGGATGTTGGAAAGCCTGTCAAGATCTCCGCACCGCTATGCGCCAAGACAATCGTCGATGGCAATGACAAGTGGATACATGCCCGCAGCACCTGGTATGTGCGAGTCGTTGGCCGACTGAAGCCTGGTGTAGACGCGAGCCAGGCGAGCGCTCGGCTTGAGATGCTGACGCCGGGTCTGGTGGCAGCGACCCTTCCGCCGAACTGGCCTCCCGACGTCGCCGCGCGTTACCAGAAAGCGCAACTCAGTGTCGCGTCCGCCGCAAAGGGGTTCTCGGCGTTGCCGGCCAGCTATAACAAAGCGCTGGTCGTGTTGATGACGGTTGTCGGGATCGTTCTGCTTATAGCGTCCCTCGCAACTGATTCGACAATTGCTCACAGAAAGCTTGTTGCTTGCACTTCTGGGTGCAGCGGTAGGCGTGCCGTTTGCCATATGGGGCAGTCGAGTGCTGGTGCACATTATGTCCACCCGGACGGGCGGCGCGGTCGGCCTCGATCTGTCGCTTGACCTGCCGGTTCTTGCATTCACCGCGGCGGTCGCAGTCGCGACAGGAATACTGTTCGGGCTCGCTCCTGCGTGGCGCAGATCGCGCTCTCGTTGTTGCTGGTAGCTGGCGCAGTGCTATTGCTTGGAAGCTGGCGTCCAGGGAATAACTGACGCGGGGTTGTGCGTTGCTCGGCGGCGCGTCCAACGCGACGAGAATCGAGTGAAACGCACGTGGACAATCATTGGCGTCCGAGACGTGCGCGCCAGCTTCCAGTGGCACCAGTCGCTGCTGGGATTGCAGGAGACGGCGGATATTGCGTGACGATCAGCGCGCTGCAAACGCGAGAGCTGCGTGATTCAATGACATTGGGGAAAGCCAGGCTAAGTGGTGCAGCGGCGGCATCCTGTAGTGCCGCGTAGTGCCGCGCGCACGTAGGCTCTTCGCATGAGCCACGAGTCCTGGCTAATTTTCACGTATCATGGATTTTACAGTATGAAATCGATTGCTTTGACACGCTGTGTTCTTATTTCCACCCTCGCAGTTCTCTCTGCGTGCGGCTCGGGCACTGTTTCGGACTCCAATTCGGGCACGCCTACGGGCCCCGCGCCGAAACCGGCCCTGGTTCGCATAGTCAACTCAGTTTTCCAGTACACGGATACGACCAAATCCCAATGGTACACTGCGCCCCGCTCGATCGACTTCCTGATCGACTCCAGCGCTACGGCGCCAAGTGTGCGCGCAATTGCTCCGGAGTTCCTGGCGGAGCCGAGCGTGGCAGATGCGGCGCTGTATGAGGAGGTAAGCGCGGGAATGCACTCGTTCGTCGCACGACTTGCGGGGAGCAGCGGTCCGCTGTCATCGCTTTACACGGGTGCCAGCGGTGCGCAGTATCTGCCGACGCAGAACCTCGTCTCCGGCACGCACTACACGATCGTTGTTGCTGGCATCATACCAGTCACTGCAGCTCCTGGAGCAACGCAGGCGGTGACACCGCAAACTGCAGTGCCGTTTGCGATTGTTACCGACGATCGATCGGCGCCGCCGGTGGTGAACGGGAAATATCAGGCACGCATCCGCGTCATCAATGCGGCGCCATTCGATGTCGAGAGCGGCGCCGGCGCACCGTTGTCGATCTATATCACTTCTGGCGCACTGCCACCACCGATGCTCGCCGGATTGACGCCAGTGGCTGTCGCTCCTTATCGCGGCGGGAGCGCGGTCGTGAACATCGATGCGGGGCGATACTATCTGACGCTTGCCGCTGGCGATACACCCACCATCGTTGCTCAGGCCGGCCTGACGTTCGCTGCAGGCGAGGTTCGTACTTTTATTCTGCAGAGCTCAGGGCACGCAGCCAATCCATCCCCGGGAAACCACGACCTGCGGACGCTGCTCGATGCTCAGTACTGAGCCGGCGGCGGCTCGATATTGATTTGCTGCGGGACTGGACAACTCCCCCTGCGGACGCCATAACTCAACGACCGCATTTTCCACCGTAAAAGGACCGCACTTAATGTCTCGCTTTCCCCGTTTTATCGCCGCGGCTCTCGTGCCGGGCGCCCTTATTCTGTCCGTGGCCGCCGTGACTCCGTACTCGGCGGCCGGGCAATCCTCCCAGACGCCGATCGCGTCGCCGGTCGACAGTGTGCTGCTGCACAGCTTCAAGTGGCGGAACCTCGGGCCCGAGCGCGGCGGCCGATCGATCGCCGTTTCGGGCGTTCGGGGGCAGCCGAAAGTGGCATACTTCGGCGCCACCGGCGGCGGGCTCTGGAAAACCACCAACGGCGGCGACGACTGGGCACCGGTAACTGACGGGCAGATAAAGAGCTCGTCGATCGGCGCCGTTGCGGTGTCGGAGACGGATCCGAACCTGGTCATCATCGGGACCGGGGAATGCGAGATCCGCGGCGACATCATGCCGGGCGACGGTATGTACCGATCCACCGACGCTGGCAAGAAGTGGACGCGTGCGGGATTCGAGAATACCGATGCCATCTGCAAGGTGCGCATCGATCCTGTGAATCCCAAAATCGTATTCGCTGCCGTGTTTGGCAAATATGCGGTGCCGAGCAGTGAGCGAGGTGTGTACAAGAGCACCGACGGCGGCGCGACGTGGAAGCAGGTCCTGTTCCGGAACGACAGCACTGGCGCGATCAATGTGGTGATCGACCACAAGAATCCACAGGTGATCTACGCTGCCATGTGGCAGGCGTTCAGAAAGGAATACACAGCTTCGTCTGGCGGCGCCGGAAGCGGGCTGTTCAAGTCTACCGACGGCGGAACCACGTGGACCGAGATCACGCGGAACAAGGGACTTCCAGACGGAATCGACGGCAAGATCGGTATTGCCGTCTCACCGGCGAATGACAATCGTGTGTACGCGCTGATAGAGAACGCGAAAGGTGGTCTGTACAGCTCGGATGACGCTGGCGCAACGTGGAAACTCGTGAATGAAAGCCACGACATCAAGCAGCGCGCGTTCTACTATACGCACGTCTATGCAGATCCGGCGAACGACAGCCTGATCTACATGCAGAACACGAGTCTCTTCAAATCAACTGACGGTGGGAAGAAGCTCACAACACTTCGCGGTACGCATGGCGACTTCCACGATCTGTGGATCGATCCGGATAACGGACAGCACATGGTCGTGGGTAACGACGGCGGTGGCGCCGTAACTACCGACGGCGGAAAGAAGTGGACGGATCAGGACTTCTCCACTGCGCAGCTTTATCACGTCGCAGCCACAGCCGGTTACCCGTACGATCTCTGCGGTGCTCAGCAGGATGCTTCCACGATCTGCGTTTCCAGCACCGCGAACGCGGGTGGTGGTGGTGGCTTCGGGCGCGGTGGTGCGTCGAACGCGACGTACAATGCTGGAGGCGCCGAGCCTGGTTACATCGCGCCTGATCCGCTCAATCCCAACATCTTCTTCGCCGGAAGCAACAACGGCGGTTTCCTCACTCGGCTGAATCGCACGACGGGTCAGGAACGCGAAGTCAGTCCGTATCCGCTCATGTTCTCCGGCGAAGCGTCGAGCGAGCTGGTGGAGCGCTGGCAGTGGACGTACCCGATCATCTTCTCACCGGTGAATCCGAAGTTGCTGTACGCAAGTTCGCAACATCTGTGGAAGACAACCAACGCAGGTCAGTCGTGGACGCGAATCAGTCCCGATCTCACGCGCCACGATCCTTCCACCATGGGCCCATCGGGCGGACCGATCACGCACGACATGAACGCGCCCGAGGTGTACGGGACGATCTTCTCGATCGGGCCGTCAAAGCTCGGCACGAACGTAATCTGGACCGGGTCCGATGACGGACTGGTGTATGTCACGCGCGACGCTGGTGCACACTGGACGAACGTGACGCCGAAGGGAATGCCGGAGTTCGGTCGTGTGAGCATGATCGACGCGTCGGCGTTCAATGAGGGTGCTGCATACGTAGCTGTGAAGCGTCCGCTGCTCGACGATCGCGCACCATACATCTACCGCACATACGACTACGGCCGCACATGGACGAAGATCGTGAACGGAATCCGCGCGGATGACTTCGTACACTCCGTCCGCGAGGATCCGAGCCGCAAGGGACTTCTCTTTGCTGCAACGCAACACGGCGTTTACATGTCGTACGACGACGGTGACCACTGGTCGTCGCTGTCGCTCAACCTTCCGGACTTGCCGGTCACTGACCTGATCGTCTATCGGCACGATATTGCAATCAGCACGCATGGTCGCGGTTTCTATCTGTTGAAGAACATCGTCCCACTCGAGCAGTACACGCCCGTAGTGGCCGCGGCGGACGCTCATCTGTTCGCACCACCTGCGGCGATCCGTTCAACTGGCGGTGCGGAGATCATGTACTGGCTCAAGCAACCCGCCAAAAGCGTTGGTCTGGACATACTTGATGCGTCGGGGAAGGTGATTCGTTCGTACAAGCCCGATACGTCCACGAAAGCGAAGGCTGACAGCGCACCCGACGAAGGCTTCCGCTTCCGTCGCGGACCGAGCGCGCCATCCAAAGCAGCGGGACTGAATCACTTCACGTGGGATCTTCGTTATCAATCCGCAACTGATTTCCCCGGAATGATCCTGTGGGGCGGCGGCACGCAGGGACCTGCGGCGCCTCCGGGTAATTACAGGGTCCGACTCGTTGTGGATGGACATACGTTCACGCAACCGATCGAAGTGAAGGCCAATCCGTTGTTCACCGACGTAACAAACGCCGACATGCAGGCGCAGTTTGCGCTTGCACTGAAAATCCGCGACAAATTGTCGGCCGCGAACCAGGCTGTGATTGACGTTCGCAGCGTGAGATCGAAGGTGGACACGTTGCTCAAGAAGAATAACGACGCGACACTCAAGCAACTCGGCGACAAGCTCAACGCCGACGCTGCGGTCATTGAGGAGAACATCTACCAGGTGCAGAATCAGAGCGGTCAGGATCCGCTCAACTTCCCAATCAAGATCAACAACCGGATCGCGACGTTGCTGAGCACGGTAGATGACGGCGACGGCGCGCCGATTGGTGCCGCACCGGTGATCTTCGAGTATCTGTCAGGCAAACTGAAGGTGCAGACGGATGCGCTTGCGAAGGTTTGGGCGACGGATCTCGTGGCGTTCAATGCGAGAGCGAAGACGCTTGGGTTGGCGGTGGTTGCGCCGTGAACCGGGTGATGAGGTGGCCGTCGGCGTAGGTCGCGCCGCCGTTGACATCATCTACTAGAGGGCGCGGTCGTCGGGTTGACGGCCGCGCTCTTTGTTTAGTCTTTGGGGGAGGATGGTTATATGGCTTGACAGGTATATACGAGCTGACACTCGACAAGTGGGGATAATGAGATGAAGAAATCACTCGGGGATTCAGGTCAGTCGGCGTCGGTGTTGATTTCGGAACGGATCGCGGAGCTCGGTGATTGGCGAGGTAAGACGCTCGCGAGGATGCGCAAGCTGATCAAGCAAGCGGACCCGGATGTTGTGGAGGAATGGAAGTGGATGGGCACGCCGGTGTGGTCGCACGACGGGATTATCTGTACGGGGGAGACGTACAGGGATAAGGTGAAGTTGACGTTTGCGAAGGGAGCGGCGCTAAGCGATCCCGGGAAGTTGTTTAATTCGAGTCTGGATGGGAGGGTGAGGCGGGCGATTGATATCGGGGAGGGGGAGGAGGTTGATGCGGGGGAGTTTATGGAGTTGGTGCGGGAGGCGGTGGAGTTGAATGGGGCGGGGAAGAAGAAGGTCGTGAAGAAAAAGGCGGTGACAAAGAAGGCGGCACCTCGGAAGAGGAAAAGTTGATCCGGTAGTAATCGGGTGTGCACTGCGATCTTGCGCGTGTCGCGAGTTTGCTGTTTTGTTGCACGCTGAGGTCTGCTGTTTAATACGACATCCGCAGTCGAGCCAATCGTCGTAAACATGGTCCCTTGTGGATGCGCTCAACCTACGGCTATTTGAGCCCAATGGACTTTGAGCGGCGAGGATACGCAGCGTAGGCGGATGTTCACGAAACCCGGCACAGGCCACAGGGTGAGGTAGTTTCTGCGTTGCGAGAGACTCCGAGTCACGGATTCGGCTGGAAGGTTCCCTTCAGCTGACGCTGGTACTCATCATTGTCGAAATGCCCGTCCGACTTAGCGATGAGGCCATTGGGTCCGATCGTCCACCGCTCGTAGCCGCGCAAGTTGACCGCCTTGCCTGTCCCACCCGGTCCGGTATTTGTTCCTGTCCACGTCCAGTGAAAAATGGTCTGATCCTTTTCCTGGTGCAGCGAATCGAGCCTGACGACCATATCAGGAAACGCCGCCATGTATGCGCGAGCCGTCGCCGTGATTGCCGCACGCCCGACCGACGCCGCACCGTTCACTATTAGCGAGCCATTCTCATCGTAGAAGGAAGCAAACTTGACAGGATCCTTGCCGCTCCAGGCTGCCGCATATCGATTTGCAAAAATTGTCAAGTCATCGTTGCTCATCAGGTTCACCTTTGGAGTGCAAGCTGTGAGGGCTATGAATGCGGCACCAATCGCGGAGACGTTTCGTGACATGGCGCTGAAACCTTGTAGAACGATCATGAATCGTCACCGGCTGATGGCTGAATCACGAAGCAGTGCGCGGGTGCTGGCTAACGTGTCAGCTTCAGCGTTCGTTAGACCGGCGGCGCGAACGTCTTCAGGTACCCGCACTTGGGACACCGATAGCTGACCACCCGCAGGAGTTCCTTCCCGCGCGTTTTGATTCCGGTCAACCGTTTCTCTTCGACGGGGCCTTGAAGCCACGTCTGCGTCCGGCGGCTTTCGAGGTCGAGGGTCACGCCCTCTTCCATCGAAGTGTGGCACTCGGGACATGTCTGAGGCTTTAGCATGCGTAAAAGGGTCGAAGACGATGGAGGCTCGTGCGCGGTCTAACCCGTTTTAGACTGCAGAGCCCTGCTTCAAAAACGCTGCGAGCATGCAGTATAAGATGCCCACGCCAATCGCATTCGCAAGGATATTCTGCTTCCGTGCCGAGCAGTTCCGCATTTTCTCGATCAGATCGTCGCCGTCTTATCCTGCTGGCCTCGCAGCATAAGACACGAGCGACTCCTGTATCTTCCGGATGTCATATTCATCGGCCAGAAGGTTTGTTGCGAATGAATGCCGGAAACCGTGATACGTCACTAGCTTCGATACGCCGCTCCGCCGCGCTGCGGATTTTACTGCGCGCTGTAGAACGGACTCCTGCAGGTGGTGCCGTCGGACTTGACCCGTAGTGCGGAATCCATCCTTCGCGTGCAGATTATTGCACGCCCTTGCAGTTGAGCTGGGCGTTAGTCCGCTATTCCTGCTCTGTGTCCGCCGACCTGAGAGAACCCATGCCCCGTGCGAATCCACGGCCTCAGCCATTGCAACTGATCCGCCTTTTCCTGATGACAGGCGTATTGCTTTTCGGCGCCGTCGTTCTGGTCGTTCACCGAAAGCCGAACTGGAAACCCGGAGTGCTCCCGATCACTGTTGAATACGTACTGGTGGCATACTCGATTATGGCAGTGTCGATCGCCGCGGTACTGAAAGGACGCGTGGGACGGGAACGAGAGCCGCAGCGCCGAGCCTCGTTGCTACTCGTCGGGTGGGCCGTCGGCGAGGGTGCGGCGTTGATCGGCGTCATAATCTTTTACATCACCGGCCAGGCCCAGTGGTATGGACTCGGGCTCCTGGCTATGGTGTGTTCGTTCGCAATGCTGTCGCCTGGTGTGGCGACGGGGGGCGAAGGTGGCGTTGGTGCGCGGGGGTGAGGAGGGCAGGGCTTCGCGATCGGATCGGCTTACGCTCTGTTGTGTTGATCCGTCCGCAGCGCGGCGCTTGTTCGATTCGTTTGCGCGCCCTGACGTACTCGATGTTCTTCGATCTGATCGAAGCCACGTAGTTCGACGCTCCGTCGAGAAACATAGACCTCGTCGGTTGGGTTCCGTTTCGTGTGCTAGCTAACGAACGCTGCAGCAGACGGGCGATCTGAGGACTTGCGAACGCTTCGCATTCGCTTCTTATTTGACGCGCCCGCAACTGAGCGCTGGGCATTAGGCGTTGAAGAGGAGCCGCCATGCCGATTGAAACTTCGATGAACATCAGCCAGCACATCGTTCAGGTGTGCCTCTTTCTGATCTCCGCTATCTCAATCGTCGGTGGCTCGTTGCAGTTCTATCTCGGGCAACCCGATACATCGCCGCGCCTCGACAACGTTCACAGATTCATGGCCGGCGTTTATTTGTCAACCGGCTTCATCTGCATATGGGCCGGTGTCACCGTCCGCCAGCAGGGCTTTCTTGTCTATTTGCTGGCTCTAGGCGTTCTACTCGCCGGCGTCGGGCGTTTGGTCTCTATCGCAAAGGTTGGTTTGCCTGAGCCGCGCGTCGTCTGGCTTGGCTATCTCATCCCTGAATTGGTGCTGCCGTTTGTCCTGGCCGGTGCACACTACGCAAGCAGATGAGTTCGGCTCTTCGGGGGCGGGCGCCTGACATTTCGCTGCCGCCGACCGTCAACCCGCTACGCGGCTTGCCGTCGGCTGAGCTCACGCGTTAGGCGGGCATCGCAGTTTTTTCACTATCGTTAGGAAGAGTCAAGTTCGCACTCGATCTGGAGGCATCACGAATGGGCAAGTCTCGACGGAATCGAGCGGCACGCATCGCTGCGACACGCACAACTCCTGTTCCACGTGCGTCGCTCGCCGGCGATACGCTCCTCATGCGTCACGGGCAGCTCATAGTCAACGGCACCGATGTCCCGTCGCCGAACGCGTTTGTCCTCCCGGATACGGCCGCCGACGAGCCGCAGGCGAGCTTCGCGTGGCAGCATCAGATTGAAATCCGTGGCTCTCGATTCGGTCCGCCCATGTCGACTCCAAGCGTGCACGAGTGGGGGCCGCTCGTCGCGGGCGAACCAGGGTCAGAAATTGCACGATCCAAACCGGCAGGATTACGGGGAACTCGGGGTCAGATCCTGCGCGGCGCACATTGCGTGTCCATCACGCAAGAGCTGACCCTAAATTTGTTATAACTTGCGCGTTAGATCGCTCGACATATTTCACAATTGTGTGGTTCAAAAAACCAGGGGCGCCCATGCTCAAGATGCTGTGTGTTGCCTGCTCTTTAGCGACATCAACGCTAGTGTTCGGTCAAGCGCCGGCTGCGGCGGCAAAGCAGATGCACATGAGCGCGGCCGAAGCAGCCATTCGGTCGGCCAGGACCGAACTTAATGCTGCGCTCACCAATAGGGATCTGGAGACAACAGCCAAGTATTGGCTTCCGGACGTCAGTACCACAGGGTCAGACGGAAGTTCGTGGGTCGGCGGAGATCAGAACGTCGAGGGCTTCAAGGAAATTTTCAACGGCAACAGGTTCGTATCCGGCCGTCGCACACCGAATAGAATTGAGGTTGCCACGGGGGGCCCAAAGGATGCGGCGGAAACGGGAATTTGGCAGTGGCGCGAGCGCGCTAAAGGCCAGGTTCTGACATATGGCGGGCGCTACCTCGTGATGTGGCAGCTTGTAGATGGGAAGTGGCGTATTCGCTCCGAGCTTTATGTAACAACGAGTTGTAGCGGCGGCAGCGGCTGCCAATGAACGTGCGACGCTCAGCAGTCCAACTATCCGTTCAACGCGGACGGCTTCGCCGCCGCTTAGCTCCAGCCGTAGGCAGCAAGGCGATTCAACCGAGGATCGGACTTGCTAAGAAAAACGCTTTCACTTGGCGGGCTCCTGGTGGCAGTTGCGGGCATGGTGTGGCTTTTTGTCATTCATCATCTGTTCGCCACCAACTAACTGCTGTTAGCAGTTCAAGCATGTGCCGTTCTTCTCATGCTCTGGGCCCGCTCGACGTTTGGTCTTCGCAGCCTTCACGCAACTACCAACACAACCAGCGGCGGCCTCGTTACAACTGGGCCGTACCGCTATTGGCGGCATCCCATATATGCCTCCATCATCTATTTCGTGTGGGCTGGCCAGGTGGAGATGCCAACCGTAGTTTCTGTCTCGCTGGCAATAGCAGTAACCGCGGGGCTGTTGCTGCGAATGGTGGTTGAGGAACAGTTCCTCGTCACCGCGTATCCCGAGTACTTTGAGTACATGCGTCACGCAAAACGCTTGGTTCCATTCGTCTTCCAGGCGCTCGAGCTCCCGCCTGACAATTCATTCAAGCGTGCGCCTGCGACGAACATATCTGCATCGGAACGCATAAACGGACGACATCTTCCGGAGGCGTATAATGAGTGCTTCTCTTCAAGCCGTGCATCCTGTGCTTGGTGCTCGCGATGTAAGTGAAGTAGTACGGTTCTACGAGACTCTCGGGTTCGTCGTTGTCTTTCGAGACGACCTGAAGAATCCGAAGTACGTTGGCATACAGCGAGATGAAGTGCAGTTGCATATTCAGTGGGCCGATGCAGAGCAGTGGGCATATCCGATCGATCGGCCTGCATTCCGCTTCATGGTCAGTGATGTCGACGCGATCTTTGAGGAATTTCGTGAAAGCGGAGCGGTCCGTCCGGATACGAGCGACGGTAGCCCATGGGCCGTACCTGCTGACACACCGTGGGGCACGAGAGAGTTTCATCTCCGTGATCCAAGTCGCAATAGCCTGCAATTCTATCGTCTGCTGCACGATTGAAGGGAACTCGGGGTCAGATCTTGCGTGATGCACATTGCGCGCGTGTGCATCACGCAAGATCTGACCCTGGAGTATTCCAGTAGAGTAGCCCATCAAAGATGCTTCACACCTCGAACGATTCTCGTGGAGAAAAGCATGGAAAAACACGTCGCGATTTGCAGTTTTTCGCTTTTAGTGGCCCTCGGAGCCATGACTGCGAGCGCTCAGACGGTTTCTGAAACTCCCGCTGACGTGCAAACGATCAGATTACTCATAGAAAAGCATGCATCATCCGCACGGAAAGACGATGTAGCCGGGATGGTTTCGACTATGCACGCGGATGCCGTTGCACGTCTTGATGATGGGCAATTTTTTGTTTGTTGATGTAGACTCCGCCCCGGTATCAGGTTCAGGACCACGAACGCCGTACTTCCTCTTGTTCACCAAGGTCAACGGGGAGTGGGGAGTGGGGAGTGGCTGAAGTGCGGAACGGACCGGACTATAAATGAGGCGAGGTCAACAGTTCATTCCAGCCGACCGTCCGCTGGCTGCGCCAGCGGGCGGGAGTCTGTCACCACAGCAAGGAGTAGGCTTATGAGGGCTAATTGGCTTGTAATGGCAGCACTCGCCGTATCGACCGGGGCCTCGGCAAAATATGATGCGGCAACCCAAGCTACAGCCACTCCTGCGACTTTCGTTAGCGCAGTAGAAATCAAAGCAGCGGTAGAAAAAAGCAACACCGGTGCGTTTTCAGATTCTCCACTCCGTGTAGTACCGATAGAGGCAAAGTACAACGTCGGGCTCGCCGTGGTTCGTCGGACCAAAATCGACGGTCGCATGCTGCCCGATGCGCTGATTCATGACGATGTCGCCGAGGTTTATCAGATAATCGAAGGTGAAGGAGTTCTTGTTACGGGCGGGGCGTTGAAGTCGCCAAAACCTCTGACCGCTGCCGCAGTCGTGGGTGAGATCGGCCCGAGTTCCTCGGGTCAGTCCGTCGTTGGAGGAACATCGCGTCATGTAGTTCCCGGCGACATCGTCATTATTCCGCCGCACGTACCGCACGGCTTCGTCGACATCACAACTTCGCACATCGTGTACACGATTATCCGCATCGACCCACAGAAAGTTCTTGAGTTACGTAGCACGCGGCAATAAGGGTGCGTCACTTGCAGTCCAACCGTTCAATCAAGCGGACTCGTCGTCCGCGAGTCACGTATATTCAGCATTGGGTGGACCGATACCTAACGGGAGGAAACCTCCATGACCGGCTCTGTGACAGCCAACTGTGAACTGAACCAGATCGGGCAAATTTCCGTCCCGGTCAGTGATATCGAACGGGCAGTCGCCTTTTACCGCGACACTCTGGGAATGCGATTTCTCTTTCAGGCCCCGCCGGGCCTCGGCTTCTTTGACTGCGCCGGCGTCCGGCTCATGCTGGATGCTCCCGCCAAAGCGCAATCCGGGAATTACAGTTCAGTCATCTACTACAGGGTCGCAGACCTCGATACGGCTTTCGAAGCATTGTCGGCACGAGGCGTCGTCTTTGAAGCAAAACCTCATCTCATAGCAACACTACCCGACCACGAATTGTGGATGGCTTTCTTCCGCGATCCGGACGAAAACCTTCTTGCGCTCATGAGCGAAGTTCGGCGGTGAACTGGAACGGCGTTGCCCAATAGCCGGTTGCAGCGGACGGCGCTGCGCGTCGGTGTTCGGGGTCAGATCTTGCATGGCGCAAACTGCGCATGTGTATCACGCAAGATCTGACCCTCGTTACTCGCTCGTTACTATCGCGCAAGATCTGATCCTCGTTACTCTCGTTACTACATTCGCAGCATTTCCGCAACGTCCTGAATTTTCCCGCGCGGCTGGCGCTTCGCCGGCAAGTTGACGTTTAACGTTATCCGTAGCGGGCGACTGGATGGTGCTCGATGAGGAATCGCCGCAATCATGCATCGCTACTGAAGCAGAGCGTTGCAGTCTAATACCCGTTAGACCGCTTTGGGAACACCAATCGGAGGTGACTTATGACAGGTAAGACAGCAACACAACTTGTTCAGGATGCAAAGAGTCGCATCGAAAATCTCACGCCAGATCAGGTGCAGGCCGAGATAGCCGCGGGCAACGTCACGCTCGTGGATATTCGCGACGCCCCGGAGTTGTCTAGTGGCACGATCGCGGGCGCCGTACACGCCTCACGGGGAATGCTTGAGTTCTATGCCGATCCAAGCAGTCCATACCACAAGGCAGAGCTCAACCCAGACGGCCGAGTCATCCTGTATTGCGCATCGGGTGGTCGGTCTGCCCTTGCCATTTTGGCTCTGCGTGAGCTTGGGTACACGAACGTGGCGCACCTCGATGGCGGGTTCAAAGCCTGGCAAGCGGCCGGTAAACCGATAAACGTTTAGCGGCGGCCAGCGGTCTAACAACTCAATCAGTGGACGCGCTACGCGCTCCGCTGATTTCGGGCGTGAGGCCGCGACGGTTAGACGGCTCGCGGAGGCTCCGCTATCGCGGCGTCTGCGACCGTCACTTGAGCTGAGAGTCGTTTCAAGTCACTGGGCAGTGAACTCCGGACATCCGGAGTCCGCCCCTACTCCGTCCCCGTACTGGACGAAT
>JBDTAW010000031.1:0-7546 GCA_039924445.1 Gemmatimonadaceae bacterium | reverse complement strand
TGCGCGACCAAACCGGAATGTTGTAGTTCAGGCGCAGTGAGAAGTTGCCGTTGTCATAACCGACATCGCCAACAGTCGTCTTCGGATTTACATAAGAACCGTCGCCTTCAACTTCCCAGTTACGGGTAAGGAAGACACCAGCGCCGCCACCGTAACCGATGGAATTGCTGAAGCCTTTATCGAACCCGAACTTGCTGTCGTAGTGGTTGTACGAGCCGAAACCCTTGAGCTCGAGCGTTCCGGGCTGGGGCTGAGGCTGGTTGTCAAACCAGTCGAAATGAGCCGGAGCCGTTGAGCCCATGCCCATCAACGAAGAGAAATCCGGAAGAACTTCTAGTCCCGCCTGGAACCGGTAGTTCTTCGTGCTCGGCGATGATGGCATGTAGTCCGCGATCGCGTCGCCGCGCAGCGCCCACATGTCACCCAGCATGATACGAAGTCCGAGGTCACCCGACACGCCGTAGTGATACGTGTAGATGTTGCCCGGGAACGTCGTTACATCGTTGTGGTAAGGCGATAGAACGCCACCAGCACCGATGAGGATCGAGGACCGACCGTAGATCGGAATCCCGTACACCAAGCGGGCCGCGATCGGGCCATACTTGATGCTCGCGGGGCCGCTGCTCGCGGCATCCGTGTATGAGCCCTCAGCTTCGAGTGCCCAGTTGGGAGCGATGAACGCACCAATGCGTCCGCCGTAACCAATTTTGTTGTCGGTGATGTCTGTTCCGAGTCCGCCGCCGGATTTCAGACCACCGTCAAAGATTGTGTACTGCCCGAAGCCGCCTAGCAACAGAGTGCCAGGCTGCTGAGCAGCCGCGACACCTCCGTAAAGCAAGGCCGCCGCAGCGCAGACGGACCAACGCTTAGAAAACATCTTGAATCTCCTTGGGATGGAGGAATGACCCTGTGTCGGAGAGCCGGATTTGCTCATCGCGCGACCTACCCGGCAGGATGCATGCCGTCCCATGTGGACGCCACGCGCGAGTCCGACCGAAACCCGCTCATAACGCGCTCAATTTGGCTGATCATCTGTCCGAATGCTACCCTCAGCCTCGTAATAGGCCTTAATAAACAGTTGGCTTTTGATCCTGGCTAAACGTCGTGCGTTATACGTCGGGACGATTGCAATTCTGACGCCACGGCTGCTCCAATAAAAGCTCTCTCGGTATTAGCCAGCGAACGGGACGAGTTTGCGCCACCATCGAAGCGCTCTTTCTCGCTTGATAGCCGCCGCCGCCGCCGCCCTCCATGCCAGCCGCATGGCACTCGCGTCGCTGAACCTGTCAACGGGCCGCGGTGCCATTCCCTTGCGCAGCCAGTCCACGATCGGTGTCGCCAGTCCAGAAAGGTCGGTGCGCTCACCTAACTGCTGAGCCAGAATGGTCTTAGCGTCGTTTCCTTGAAATGGCAGCACGCCCGTAAGGGCGAATGCGACCACGGCTGCGACCGAGAAGCAATCCGCGCTCGCCCCCTGCGGCTCGCCGAGCAATTGCTCTGGCGCTGCAAACTCCAGAGTTCCGCCAGACAAGACCGTTTCATCACCCGTTACATGGGCTATTCCGAAGTCTGACAACCGCCATCGATGATACCGGTCGATGAGGACGTTTTCGGGCTTGAGGTCACGGTGAACCACTCCGATCGAGTGCGCGGCGCTGAGTCCGTCGAGTATCAGATCGACATGCGGGGCGATGTCCTCAAGCGCTCTGGCGCCGCGCCGCGCTATTAGCTGCGCCACGGACCCGCCCTCCGCCAGCTCCATGGTATACCAGGACAGGCCGTTGCGGCCATCCCAGTCGTAGATCGGAACAATGGCCGGGTGAGCGAGCTGCGCAGCGAGCCTGGCCTCCTGCCAGAACGCGCTAACAGCCTCTGAATCACGCGCGATGTGCGGGTGCAGCACCTTGAGCGCGATCTCCCGCTCGAGCGCGAGATCGCGGGCGCGCCACACAGTCCCGAAGCCGCCGGCACCCAGCTTGGAAAGGATCTCGTAGTCGTAACCGACCGCATCACGAACTGCGCGCTCGTTGGCGTCGTCATTGTTCGGAACACCCTTGTTCCGGTCAGTGAGCGTGCCGCCTCGCTCCCCACCGCCATAACCGCGCTCCGCTGCCCGAATCATGGCGCCCATCGACTCAAACCGGTGCGCTGGATCGCTCAATAATGCGCGATCGATCGCCACGGCAACCGATTCGGGAGTCTCCGGCCGGAGAAGTTTGACTGGTGGTGTGTCACGGCCGGGTGCTGCTTCCCCCGTAAGAAGTGCGAAGCACGTCGCTGCGAGTTGCCACTGATCACTTTCAGGCGTCGGGCGCCAGATACCGTCCGCCCACTCCGGAGGGATGGGTGCCTGATCGAGCGGCGGTTGCAAACCCGCCGGAATGTCTTCGCGCGGCGTCGCCCACTGCCATTCCAGCATCCAGAACCTGCCCGTCGGCGTCGTCCACAATGCATCGGCGCTCAGCGAACCGTGCACGGCGCCAGTCGTGTGCAGGTAGGCAAGCGTCGATCCAGCATCACGCAGCAGCCGCAGCACGTACGGCAAATCCGCAGCACCTTGCCCCTCGAACTTCGCGCCAACGCTTTCGCCGGACACCCAGCGACGCAGGTATCCCGGCCCCCTGTCGCGCTGATTCGTCCAGTAGTGATAGGTGGCCGGGATTGACGGATGACTTCGATGCGCGAGCCCGATGGCCTCCGCGTGAAGCCACCTGTGATGTCCCGGGTCAGGTGCGGTGACCAGCGCCAGGGCTCGGCCGAGTCCGTCGATCACTTCCTGATAGTGACGGTAGTCGCCGGCGATTCCCTCCGCCCCCCATCGCCATCCGGGCGGGAGCTGCCATGCGGCCATATGTGGCGGCAATGTGCGCGTCACACGACGCTGTCGGGCACTAGAGCGAGGGGCGGGCGCAGTCATCAGGTTGTTGTTAATATAGAACTGCCCCAACCAGAAGAGCATTCCTATTTGATCGACGTTTTGGCAAACCCTGACCCACAGCCCCTCCCTCGACTGCTGAAGGGAATGACCCCCGCAGAGGTAGCCGACACACTATCTCACGATCCGAGACTCATTCTCCCCATTGGGACCGTCACAAGCACGCATCCCGAGCTTCCGATGAGCGCGTCAACCATCATCGTGGAGCACGTGGCGGATGCCCTCTCAGCGGAATTCAGGGTGCTGCGAGCCCCGACAGTCGAGTACGGCGTTAACAAGGTGACGAAGGAAGAATGCCCGGGGAGTGCCACACTCAGGAAAAAGACGCTCCATCGGCTGCTCAACGACCTGCTCAGCACCTGGGAGCTCAACGGGGTCAACGAATTCGTGCTCCTTACTGCCCATGGCTACGACCCTCATCTGGAGGCGATTTCCACGGTTGGCACGGCCCGCGCCCGAGTGAGAGTGGTCGATCTGTTCGCTGTAAACCTTTCGGATTTGATCGGTGTCAGACGGAGCGATGATGATCGAGGGGGTGTTTACGCGTCGCTACTGTTATACCTCGCCCCGTCTGTCATCAAGCTCGAAGGCGTCCCGGAAGGTGCATCGGCCGAACAGGGCCGGGCCCTATACGAGCGGATTCGCGACAGGATCAGCGAACGAATCTTCCTCGCTCCCGTACCCGCTGAATAGCTGGTAGAAAATGGTTGACAGAGAGAAGCATCAGATATAGTGTATTAGTAAACCGATACACTAGAACACACAATAAAAGACGTCACCCCAGTGGCGTTGTACGACACCACACATCCCTCACGCACTGATAAATGAAGCGCGGACTGATTTGGCTTGTAGCCGCATGCGCCTGTCTCGTCGCAAACGGTCAAACTGCACTCGCACAAACGGCGGCAGGACGCACTGCGCTGCCGGATGCTTCGCCGACGGCACTCACAATCGAGCAGGCTGTGGCGCTCGCCAGGCACAATAATCCTGATTTTCAATCCACACGTAATAATGCGCGGAACGCGTCACTGGAATTGAGAAGTGCATACGGCGGACTGCTGCCCACGCTGAACGCGAGTCTTTCCGGACAGTATCAGCAGGGTGGTCAGCAATTCTTCAGCGGCGTTTCACTCAGCTCAAACAGTGACGCGATGCAATCACAGTACAGCATCGGGCTGAACTACCGGATCAACGCCGGTACGTTCATCGCGCCGAAGGTTCAGCGCGCGAATGCCGCTGCGGTTGACGCGGACATCGCTGGCGCAAGTGAGGCGCTCGCCTTTACCGTCAAGCAGGATTACATAACGGCGCTGCAGAGTCTCGCCCTGGCCCAGTTGAACGACTCGTTAGTTGCAAACGCCAAGGCACAACTGGAGTTGGCGAAAGCGAAGGCGCAGGTCGGCACAGGTACATTGCTCGACGTCAGCCGTGCCGAGGTCGCGCTCAGCCAGCAACAGGTGGCACTGCTGCAAGCGCGTAACCAGCACGAAGTTGACAAGCTCAGATTGTTCCAGCAGATGGGGGTCGATCAGCCGGCCAACGTCGAGCTCGTATCCACTTTCGATGTCAATCAGCCGCTCCCGACGGTCGACGAACTGCTCGCGATGGCGCGGCGCCAGAACCCCGCGATTGTCGCGCTGCGCTCGCGCGAGAATCTTGCCGATCTCAATGTGAAGAAGGAACGCACGGAGTACACTCCGACGCTTTCCATAACGACCGGAATCGGCGGATACACATACCAGTACCGCGACCCGAACTTCCTGGTAAATCAGGCAACGGTGCAGACGATGGGCGCACAGAAATCCTGCGTGGCGACTCAGGAAGTTCGTCAGGCGGTCGGGCTGCCAAACACGCTCGCGGAATGCGCCAACATCGTCTTCACGCCGGCGATGGCCAATGCGCTGCGCGATCAGAATTCCCAGTTTCCGTTTTCGTTTACGCCGTCGCCGCGCAGCATCAGCGCGCAGATATCTCTACCGTTGTTTGATGGCTTCGCGCGCGAACAGCGGGTCCAGGAAGCGTCGGTTGCGCGCGAGGATGCACGGTACAACGTCAAGTCCCGTGAACTTGCGCTCAAGGCGGACGTCACTGCCGCCTATCTTTCCCTGCAGACTGCGAAGCAGACTGTAGCGCTGCAGCAGGAGAACTCCGCCAAGGCGAAGCAGGAACTCGGATTCGTTCAGGATCAATACGGCGTTGGTCTCGCGACGTTCACGGATCTTACGACGTCGCGCGCAGCATACGCGCAGGCGGAGAACGACCGCATCAATGCCAGCTACAACTATCACAAGGCTGTCGCCGCGCTGGAGAGCGCGGTTGGCCGGCCTCTACGTTAACGGATAAACACATGCAGAAGCGTACGAAATCAATCGTTGGCGTGGTGGTACTGATCGCAATCATAGCGGCGGGCTTCGTCGCCTACAAAAAGGGCGGCGACAAGGCTGTCGAGGTCAAGATCGAGCCCGTCGGGAATCGCGACCTCGTTGCCTCGGTAACTGCCAGTGGTCAGGTAGCTTCACACACCAAGGTGAATGTGGCGTCCGACGTGTCGGGCCGTATTACGCGCCTCGCGGTCAAGGAAGGCGACATCGTGAAGAAGGGACAGTTCCTCCTCGAGATCGATGCATCGCAGTACCAGGCCGCCGTCGGTAGAAACGAAGCCGCGGTGGCAAGTAGCCGTGCTCAGGTCGCGCAGGCCCAAGCGAACCTCGCGCAGGCCAAGAACACGTACAAGCGTACCGCCGACCTGAAGAAGATCAATCCAGCGCTCGTTTCCGCGGACCAGATCGATCAGCTTGCGACCGCTGTAAAGGTGAACGAGGCGATGCTGGACAACGCCACGCACGGCGTCGCTCAGGCCGAGGCAGCCCTTCGGGATGCGCAGAGTTCCCTCAACAAGACAACGATCGTTTCCCCGATCGACGGTCAGATTACTCGCCTGAACGTCGAAGCTGGCGAAACCGCGATCCAGGGCACTCTGAACAAGGACGCGGCGACGCTCCTCACCGTCAGCGACATGTCCAATCTCGAGACCAAGGTCAAGGTCAATGAGACCGACGTTGCGCACGTCAAAGTCGGCGACTCGGCGCTCGTCCAGATCGACGCTTTCCCGGACACGACGTTCCGCGGCCAGGTGACCGAGATCTCAAACAGCTCCCTGACGCCAACCACGACCGCCTCGACACAGACTGACCAGGCGGTGGACTACTACGTGACGGTTCGCCTCCTGAACCCGCCACCGCAGACGCGGCCGGACTTCTCGGCCACTGCCAAGATCGTCACCGACACCCGGAAGCAGGCACTGGCCATCCCGATCATAGCGCTGACCATCCGGGAGAATGCCCCGGTCGTCGGCGGCGATTCGGCCGCAGCGGTCGGGAAGCCACAACTCAAGAATGTGGGCAAGAAGGACGCAGACGGTGTATTTGTCGTCGGAGCGGACAACAAGGTAACGTTCCGCCCCGTAAAGGTAGGTATAGCGGGAGAGCAGTACTTCGAGGTGCTCAGTGGCCTCAAGCCAGGCGAGAAAATCGTGACTGGCACGTACCAGGCTATCCGCGACCTAAAGGACGGCACTGTCGTGCGCGCGACGAAAGTCGCGAAGAAGGTCGATTCAACGAAATCATCATGACGAATGAAATAGACGAAGCACCGCTCAGTACCACGGCAGAACGCAGAGCGGTCACATCAGTCAGCGGGGCTACACCTGGTCAGGAATGGGCGATTGTCGCGCGCGGACTCAAGCGCGAATACGACATGGGTGGTGAAATCGTGCGCGCACTGCGCGGCGTTGACCTGGCCGTGCGACGCAACGAGTACGTCGCGATCATGGGACCGTCCGGATCGGGAAAATCGACACTGATGAATCTCATCGGCTGCCTCGACACGCCTGATGCCGGCGAGTACTGGCTCAACGGCACGCTCGTCTCCGGCATGAGCGACGACGCATTGGCGCACGTACGCAACAAGGAAATCGGCTTCGTCTTCCAGACATTCAACCTGCTTCCCCGCTCCACGGCGTTGCAGAACGTCGAGCTTCCACTTGTGTATGCCGGAGTGTCGGGAGAGGAACGCCGTCAGCGCGCGACTGAAGCGCTCAAGCAAGTCGAGCTTGGATCACGGCTCGACCACCGTCCGAACGAACTCTCTGGCGGTCAGCGTCAGCGTGTTGCCATCGCGCGTGCACTCGTAAACCGGCCAGCCATTCTGCTCGCTGACGAGCCGACAGGAAACCTCGACTCACGCACGTCAGAAGACATCATGCGTGTCTTCAGCGGTCTGTCCGATCATGGTCAGACGGTCATCATGGTTACCCACGAACCGGATATCGCAGCGCATGCACGTCGCGTGATTGTGCTGCGCGATGGAATCGTGGAGACAGATGAGCGCCGCGAAAACTTCCACGAGCGTCTCAGCGCGTTCGGATCGTCCGTGGTCGGATAACGCATGAATTTTCTCGAGGCGGTACGGCTGGCGCTTTCGCAGATCAGAGTGCAGAAGCTTAAAAGCTTCTTCACTCTGCTCGGCGTGATGATCGGTGTCATGTTTCTCATAGCCGTCGTCTCGATTGTAGAAGGCATGGGCAAGTACATGCAGGACGACATAATGGGC
>JBDTAW010000030.1:0-4305 GCA_039924445.1 Gemmatimonadaceae bacterium | reverse complement strand
GAGTTGCCGTGGAAGTGACGGTACCGCATCAGATGCGACTCAAGTATGGCAATCGGATAGCGACGCGCGATCCGCAACCACATCTCAAGATCGGATGTATTGCGATACCGGTCCTGTCGATAATTTCCGACCGCTCGGTGTACCGCCGTGCGCACCATAGCCGTCGGGCACACGAGAAATTTGTTCTTGTATTTCAGCAGGGCATTTAACACCGTCGGATAATCGAGTGGCTGTTCGCCGCGCACGTCCGCCGGAAACACGTTTCGATAATACTCCCGGTTCACTGCATCAACGAGAATGTTCGACGTAAACACTGCGCCAACGTCCGGGTGCGCTTCCAGGTACGCGACCTCTCGCTCGACAATATCGGGCAGATAAATGTCGTCTGCATGATACGTCGCAATCAGATCACCACGCGCCATCTCGATCCCGACATTGACGTTGTCGTAGATCCCCATGTTGTGCGGCTGACGAACGTAGGTGATTCGATCGCCATACTCCGCTGCGATCTCAGGAGTGTTGTCACTTGAGAAATCATCGAGCAGGATTATCTCCAGGTGCGAATAGCTCTGTGCCAGAATGGAATCGAGTGCTTCACGGAGGTACGCCGCGCCATTGAACGTCGGGACGAGTACGGTTACGAGCGGGCGGGTGGCTGGCAGGTTTTCCGGGGGGGACTGCATCTCGATCATGGCATAAGCTACTCAACACTCCAAAGTCCGAGATAGGACGTCTGGACGCACCCGCAATTCAATGTGAATAGAGGGACCGGAGACCCCAGGGGATCCGGGATCCCACCCTGAGTCTCGGAATCGCAGACCATTTCGTTCTGGTGCCAAATCGTCGAAAAGTGCATTTTGTGCCAGCGAACCTCATTGCCCCATCTCCAACCCTACCGAAGAAAGCCCGAATGACTGACTTCTCCTGGAAGGACCGGCCGGTACTTGTTACTGGCGGCTGCTCGTTCATCGGGTCGCATCTCGTCGATGCGCTCGTCGATCGCGGGGCGGAAGTACGAGTTGCCGATGATCTCTCAAGCGGCAGGCTGGAAAACATCAGTCGCTGGCTTGACGCCGGCACCGTCGAGATGATGGAAGTAAACCTGCTCGACCCTGCAGCAGCCGCGAGCGCTGTCGATGGCATGAGCGTTGTCTTTCATTTGGCCGCAAACCATGGCGGGCGCGGTTACATCGACATGCACCAGGCGAACTGCTCCACGAATCTCGCGCTGGATGGATTGATGACGCGCGCTGCGTATCAGGCAGGCGCTGACAAGTTTGTCTTTGCGTCATCCGGCTGCGTGTACCCCGAACACATTCAACGAGACCCGTCCGAGGAGCTGTATCTGACGGAGGACCTCGTCAAACCCCCGTACGACGCTGACAACCTTTATGGTTGGGCCAAGTTGATGTCCGAGCTGACGCTGCGTGCCTACCATACCGACTACGGCTTCAAGTGCGCATCGCTGCGATACTTCACTGCCTACGGCGAGCGCTGCCTTGAGAATCACGCGGTGATTGCGATGATTGCGCGTGCATTCGTAAAACAGGACCCATTTGTCGTCTGGGGAACGGGCGAGCAGATCCGTAACTGGACGTATGTGAGCGATATCGTCGAGGGTACTATCCTTGCCGCCGAAAAGGTCGATGATGGTACGGCGATCAATCTGGGAACCATGGAACGCACACGAGTCCTGGATGCTGTGAAGATGATACTTCAGCGCACGGGGGTTACTGCCCGGCTGGAGCCGGATCCATCCAAGCCTACCGGTCCGTACAACCGCGTATGTGACAACAGCCTTGGTAAGCGGCTTCTTGGCTGGGAGCCCAAAGTGTCATTCAGCGAAGGCCTGAATCGAACCATCAAGTGGTATTACGAATCCAAGCAACGCGACAACGTGGAACGTGACTTTGATCGGCTACTGACTGAACGATGACGCGCGCCCGTGCCGCCGGCTTTGACTCGTCGTTCATCGATTGACGGGCATGTGAGGATGCCGAAGTTCAGATCGTCGCATGGGCGATCGATTCCGTCAACGCTGTCACGGCATCCGGGCCATGACACCGGTATGCTGGCGTCTGCCGCTATATTCTCCCCCCATGGCATCCGTTCGCACTCTCCCGACGCTTTCGGCCCGACGATATGTCCAGCCGCTCCGTGAGGGAGGGTCGCTCCCGGCCGTCGTTGACACAGAAGACGGTCTCTTTGTTGTAAAATTTCGCGGTGCTGGACAGGGCGCCAAGGCGCTCGTCGCAGAGCTGATCAGCGGAATGCTCGCAATGGCGCTCGACCTGCCAGTGCCAGACCTCGCGCTCGTGCAGCTGTCGGAGACGTTTGGTAGAAGCGAGCCCGATCCGGAAATAAGTGACGTTCTCCGCAAGAGTCACGGCACCAACGTTGCGCTTCGTTATCTAGATGGCGCGTTCAACTTCGATGCAACCGCAGCCGGTGATCTGATCGACGCGTCACTGGCGACGCGCATTGTGTGGCTCGATGCGCTTCTGACCAATCCGGATCGTACGGCGCGTAACACCAACATGATGATCTGGGAACGCTCTCCATGGCTAATCGATCATGGTGCAGCCCTGTACGCACACCACGACTGGACCTCCGTCGACACGGCGCGCGTACACTCGCCGTTTCCTCTGATCCGCGACCATGTCCTGCTCACTCACGCACAGGACGTTGCATCGGTCGACGAACAGATGGCTGCAACACTTACAAGTGATGTCGTATCAGGCATACTGGAACAAGTGCCGGATGCGTTGCTGGCTGACGCAGCATTCCAGGCCGATGGTGATACGCCGGCCCAGGCGCGCGCGCTACACCGCATACCTGAACGAACGCATTGCCAGTCCGCGTGCCTTTGCTCATGCTGCATCAAAGGCGCGCTCGGAAAAACTGACTGAGGTGCCGCTTCAACGAACGGCTCGCCGGTGATGCCGTGAGAAGGGCCGGTCCCAGCACACCCTATAATTTTGCGGTGCTGCACGTTGTGTCGCACGTCCACATCGGCTGCGGCGTGCCAGTCGGTGTGATACTTCACGCTCCCACCGAGCAGTTCGTAGGCCTCAGAGTCCTGGTGGAGCGCGCGGCACTCGCCGCGCGCGCTCCGCACGTCGATGTTGAACTGCTCGTGCGTTACCTGACCACCTTCAAGGCTGCATCCATGGCGAATGATCGCGGCGGCACACTCTCGTTCGGATCGCCGTCCGAACGGTTTCACTGGCTTACAGCACCGAGGTCAGATGTGATTCAGTCCGGACCCGTGCACGAAGGTGTGTGCATGGACGTGAACGCAGAACTTGATGCGTTGTTCCTGGAGTTCGTTGGATAGCTGCCGGGCGTGAATTACTCGCGATGGCGGTATGATACGATTGTCGCGGCGATTGCAGAGCCGGCAATCCAAAGAGGCATCGCGACAAGCCATGTGCTCATCATCAACGCGGCCATTGATTCCCGTGTTATGCCTACTGTGAGCCCTTGCTGTCCGTCGCGTGCTGAGCCAAACAACGCCGCGTTGAGTCCGTAACGCCCGTCTGAAATCGTCTGGATTGCAGTTGCCACGCTGCCCATCCCGAACGATTTGAGCATCGCCAGCAGCACACCATATCCAATGAGCACCCCGCCGATCCAACGCCATGGATGATCGCTGCCAATGACCGGGACGGATGTTATCAGGTAGCCAAGTGTCGGTGCCGTGAACGCAACTATCCATTCCCACGCCGGCGCCGAGCCCATCCAGACCGGATCTCCCGTGATCATCCCCACCGAACTTGCGATGACGACGATGAACAGCAGGTAAAACACCGTCGCGATCATCAGCCAGGCCCAACCTGACATCAACTTCACCAGCGTGTGAGGACCGCGCGCGACCGGCATCGACCAGTGATACGCGCGGCGTGACGGGTCCTCGCTCTTCCAAACGCCGAACGGAACCAGAAGACCCACCAGAAACATTGGAATAGCACCCGCGGCATCGTACCTGAAACCCATATGGGATCCCGGAGACTGATGTGACTGAGCAAAATGGACAGCGTTGGTGATCACCAGCGCGCCGAGTACAACTAACGCGCAGACAAAAAATATTCCTTCTTTTCGCAGTGCGAGCCCAACTGCGCGAAACTGCTCAATCGCAATTGTCCGCGGCGATGGCGTCGGATGCAATGAGGTCGATGTCATTGGAGTCAGTTGTTCGGGTTGAGAAGAGCGAGTGTAGCGTCGAGCAGTGAGAGCGGCGCGACTTCGCGTACCGTACCACCCGAACTCGACAGCTTCTGAACTATTTCAGATTCCGCTCCCCAC
>JBDTAW010000029.1:0-3001 GCA_039924445.1 Gemmatimonadaceae bacterium | reverse complement strand
GACTTGCGACTGTGGGTCATCCAGTGATCAACAAAATTGTGGTGCGTTGTTACGCGAGAGAACGGCTGGGAGAGTCGGATTGCCGCGGCTGAAGGCGAGAGTATCGCCAGCAAACTGATCCATTTTGTTCACTGTTGCTGCATCCATCGCGTAAGTGCAGACAGATCGGATGTCGCCACCATATGATGTGTCGGCAATGTAACCAGTCGGCGCGCCAACTCGCGTGCTCCGTGCAGCGGCTCCTTCGACGCGATCATGCTTTCCTGAATCTCGGGTTCGGCGGACAGTGGATTTGGATATCCGCGGGCGATTCCGAGGGACGGGGCGTCGGTGCCGTCGCTGCGCAGCAGAATCGGGAAGCGCAGAAAGCCGGATACTGCGCCATCGGCTGGTCGCACTGCCTTGATGTGGCGCGACTGATCGGCGGCATCGCGTAGCACGACTGCAATCTCTCTTCTCGCGGATGCGGCTTCGTCGACGCGCAGCAGAGTGCGATCAAGCAGAGCGGCGGCGGCGCGGGCCATGCCTGCGGGTTCGCTGGCTTCGTGATAAACGGTTTCGCCAAGGTGCAGGGCGGGGATCGAGGCGGGGATTCCGTATATCGACGGGCGGCCGAGCAGCCAGCTCGCGGCGGCTATCGATAGCGCGCCCATACCCGGTGAGCATGCTGGTTCCATTGGTGCAACGGAATCGCCACGTGTCAGAAGTGCGCCGCCGCGTCCGGATGTGGTTCCCTTGCCGCGACCGAAGCTCAGTACTGTCACGTCTCCGAATGAACCGGCGGGTCTCCCCGCGATCGTCGCGCTTGCGTGCTGCGCCGCGTCTTCGATGACAGGGACTCCTGCGTCATGCGCGACCTTGACTACTGCCGGCATGTCGGCTGGGAAACCATACAGATGGGCGACGACGACTGCGCTCACACCTTCTTCCAACACTCGCTGTAGCGAGTCCATGTCGGGACTCAGCGTCTGCGGGTCGACATCGAAGAATCGAACGCGAACGTTTGCGCGTCGTGCGGCTGCGATGAGATCCACGCATGCGTATGCGGGCATGGCGATTGACGCGAGCGGCCTGGCGAACATCTGGAGCGCGAGCACCAGTGCGGATGTTCCGCTATCAGTCAGCAGTACGTTCTCAGCTTCGAAAATTCCTGCAAGCGATGCGCGTACGCTGGCGCGAAGGTCGCGACCCGCAATCGCGTCGCGCGCCGCGCCCATGATCTGGGCGGCGGTAAGTGGAGATGCGACGGTGAGCTGTCTGCGGATATGCATCGCGTTATTACGGTATGAAGCGGATGATCCGCGGGCCGAGCGCATTTGCGATCGGGAGTGGCAGGCGCTTCCATATTGCTGGTCCGCGCGCCGCAGCTCCGCTTCCTTCTGATGGAGTCGCAGCGCCGTCCGCTCGGCGTTCGTACCACCAGAGCGATTGATCGGTGGTTCCCCACTGCGTTTTGAACTTGTGCGTGTTGCCGCCCGGTGTGCAGCGACCAAAGTTGAATGTCCCGACGCCCGAGTCGGCGACGTGCTTAATCAACTCCCAGTACACCAGCATGTTGGGTGACATGCGATTGTATTCGCGCAGTGCAGATGCCCAGGTGATCTCGAACTCGGAATCATCACCGCTGCCCCACGTGAAACCGGCGCCGCACGCGATCGGTTTGTCGTCGTGATATGCGACAGCGAACAGCGAGTCGTCCGGAAATTCGTTTGTGACGGAGGTGAAGAAGCCCTTCGACAATACGGGGGTGCCGAGGTCGCGCATGTGATGGGCGAAAACGGAGTAGAATGGCTCGATCTGGTCGGGTCCGATGCGTACGGTCACGCCTTCCTTCTGCGGACGGCGGACCTGACTGCGGAGCTTGGAACTGAGCCTTTTCCAAACTCCTTCCGATCCACCGGAGCTGTCGAGCAGGACCGTGATCTTGCGATGCGATACATCGAAGCCGGCCAGTGTGCCGATGTCGAATCGATTGCGCAACTCCAGTACGCCGACGTGGTCCGCGGCCGCCATTGTTGCGGCGTATGCGGAGAGTGCGGCGACTGCGTCAGGCGAGCCCAACGGGCCGCCGTAATTGAGGAAGGGGAGTGAAACGAGAAAATGACCGAACAACCTGCTTCTGACGCGAACAAGCGGGAGTACACCGCGGATTGTATTCGTGTCGCTGTCTGTGGCAACAAGGTATGGCGTGTCGTGTCGCATTGACTGCTGCATGACGGTGCGCCACCCGTACAGGTGGTTGTGTGTCCAGCCGGTTTGCGTACGGACAAAATCGTCCCATTCATTCGCGCTACCGGAGTAGCGCTCGACATGCAGTGTCAACTGCGGGAGAAAGCTTGTGGTGATATGGCCGGAAGTTCTGCTGTGGTACGAAACCATTTGCCATCGCCGGCGAGGCGGTGTGCGACCGATGTGAATCGGAATTCACTGAGCAGCCGCTCGAGTCTGGGGAGCACTTTGCGGATGTTGCGATAGTGGCGTACTGTGGTTAGCCACGGCACCGGCATGTGCGGTTGATCCTCGTCGATCTCCCACGGATGGATGTAGAATACACCGGGGATTCCGGAGCGGTCTTTCTCGCGGAATGCCTTGCGGATGATGCTGTACGGAAAGTGCCGTATGTAGCCACCGCCCGCCGCCGGAATTCGTTTTCCGAAGATCTGTGTGGTGGTGAGGGGAAATTCCATTAGATCGCCGGCTGCACGGTGAATCAGATGAGGCAGGGGTGGCGCCATTGGGTAGCCGTAATTCGAGCGATTGATCGGGAAGAGGCTCGAGTCGTAGCGGTAGCCGCACTCGAGCAACGCATCGAAAGCCCATTCATTGCCAGGCGTGATGGAGAAGCTGGGAGCGCGGTATCCGACAACGGGCTTGCCGCTCACCTGTTCCAGGATATCACGCGAGGAGCACAGATCTTCGCGGAATTCCGCTGGCGTGAGCGATGTGACCTTGCGGTGCCACCAGCCGTGCGAGGCGACTTCGTGACCCGCGTCGGCGATGC
>JBDTAW010000028.1:0-10412 GCA_039924445.1 Gemmatimonadaceae bacterium | reverse complement strand
CTCAGCGACCGGTTTGCTGGCGGGCGATGCGGCAACGCGCACCTACGTGCCGCCTGGCTCGTACGACGAGTACTATGCGTTCCTTTCAGGCGGTTTCAGCGGCCAGGTGACGGTATATGGGCTCCCATCTGGACGACTTTTCAAGCAGATTCCGGTCTTTTCGCAGTTCCCGCAGACGGGGTACGGCTACGATGAAGACTCGAAACCGATGCTCAACACGACGTTCGGATTCGTCCCATGGGACGACTCCCACCACACGGAGATGTCGCTAACCGATGGCGTCCCAGACGGCCGTTGGCTCTTCATCAACGGAAATAACACACCGCGGATTGCTCGCATTGACCTCAAGAAATTCGAAACCGACGAGATCCTGCAGATTCCGAATGCTGCCGGCGGTCACGCCTCGCCGTTCGCGACACCGGACACGAAGTACGTCGTCTCGGCGACGCGGTTCAGCGTTCCAATCCCGCAGAAGGACGTACCCATTGATAGTTACAAGCAGAACTTCAAGGGGACGATCACTTTCGTAAGGGCGGACCAGCCCGGGAAGATGGACGTCGCCTTCCAGATAATGATGCCGGGTTACGATTACGACCTGGGCCACGCCGGAAAGGGGCCATCGGATGGCTGGTTCTTCTTCACGACTTACAACTCGGAACAAGCGAACACGAAGCTCGAGGTAAACGCCTCGCAGGCGGACAAGGACTACATCGCAGCTATCAACTACAAGCGCGCTGAGGAGTGCATCGCCAGCGGCAAAGGCAAGAAGTTCGGCGGTTCGTACGTGCACAATTACGTTGATCCGGCCACACGTATCGCGAAGAGCGAGACCAAGACTGGCGTCACGATGCTGTACCCAGCCGATTGTGATGGTCTGGTCTATTATCTCCCGACACCGAAGTCGCCACACGGCGTCGACATTGATCCAACGGGCGAGTACATCGTCGCTGGCGGCAAGCTTGCCACTGTGATTCCAGTGCACTCGTACACGAAGATGATCAAGGCCATCGCGGACAAGAAGTTCGAAAAGACGATCGATGGAATCCCGGTTATCAAGTACGACGCAGTTATAGCCGGTGAAGTGAAGAACCCGGGCCTGGGACCACTCCATACCGAATTCGATGGCAAGGGGAACGCGTATACCTCGATGTTCATCTCGTCCGAAGTCGTGAAGTGGAAGCTGGGCACATGGGAGGTTCTGGATCGTATCCCGGTTTACTATTCGGTCGGCCACATCATGATTCCCGGTGGCGATAGCAAGAAACCGTGGGGCAAGTATCTGGTGGCGCTCGACAAGATCGCAAAAGACCGCTACCTCCCGACCGGACCGGAGGGTTCTCGTTCAGCGCAGTTGATAGACATCAGCGGCGACAAGATGAAGATGTTGCTCGACTTCCCGACGATGGGCGAGCCGCACTACGCTCAGGCCGTGCCAGCCAGTCTGTTGCAAGCCGGCTCCATCAAGTTCCAGAAGCTCGCCGAGAACAAGAATCCGAACGTGACGATGTCTGAAGCAGCCGGCGGTATTACTCGTACCGGAAAGCGAGTCGATGTAAAGATGATCGCCATTCGCAGTCACTTCGCGCCGGATAATCTCGAAGGCGTCGAGCTCGGTGATACTGTGTACTTCCACGTCACGAACATCGAGCAGGACTGGAATATCGCGCACGGCTTCGCGGTATTCGGAGCAAATAACTCGGGCGTCACGCTTCCACCGGGCGAAACAAGGACTGTGCGGTGGGTGCCGCAGGCAACCGGCATATACCCGTTCTACTGCACCGACTTCTGTTCCGCGCTGCACCAGGAAATGCAGGGTTACGTCCGTGTGTCGTCGCCCGGCCTGCATGTGCCACTCACCGCAAACGTCAGCAAGGTTGCACAGACTCAGAACGGGCGCCTTAAAGATGAGCAGCACGCGGAGAAGCACTAATGGGAACGCGCTTGGATGCGGGCTACCTTGAGACGGCCTCGGTGCCCGCACCGGTCAGTCTCGGTGCAGTCGCCGTTCGCAACCTCACGGGAGCCCGCATGCCAAGGTTTTCGCGCGCCCTGACGGCCGTCGCATCGCTTCTGCTGATCGGGTTGTTCTTCGTTCCTCTGTGGCGCGTGCAGCTGGTTGCGCCGCAGTATCCCGAAGGACTTGGCATGCGCATTGGTATCAACTACGTCGCGGGCGCGACACCAACGGATCTGGCTAATATCAATGGCCTGAATCACTACGTTGGGATGAAGCACATCACTCCGGACGCGATTCCAGAGCTGCATTACATGCCGTGGGTTGTGGGGGGCCTGGTGCTGTTTGGTCTGATTACAGCGCTCGTTGGCAGTCGCAAGCTGTTGATCGGTTGGGTCGGATCCTTTCTGGTCGTTGGAGTCGCTGGACTCGTGGACTTCTGGCGCTGGGAGTATGACTACGGCCACAACATCGATTTTGAGCATGCGATCATCAAGATTCCCGGCATGAACTATCAGCCGCCGTTGATAGGCGTCAAACAGTTGCTGAATTTCACAGCAGTGTCGTGGCCGGATATCGGTGCATGGCTTGCGGTTGCCGCGATTGCACTCGGTGGCATCGCGTTGGTGTTTGCAATGCGGGCGCGCGCAGTGAACAGTTCGAACATTCCGGCTTCCTGAAATGATTCCCCGTCGGAGCAGGACGGCGCTTGCGATTGCCGCCACGGTTCTACTTGCGGCCGTGGTCCTGGCACCGGTTTCGGGGTCGGTGTCCGCGCAGGGCAATGGGGCGAGCAGCCGGACTGCTCCATCGGTCGTGAACGTGTCCACCGACGGTCCCGTCCGCAGTGTGAGATCGGCGCTCAAGATCGTCGCGCGCGGGGGTACGATTGTCGTCCACCCGGGAACTTATCGAGACACGACCATTACTGTAACGATTCCCGTGACGATCCTCGGAGAAGGCTTTCCGGTGCTGGACGGTGAGTCGATGCGACAGATAATGACCGTATCTGCTGACAGCGTGACAGTTCGCGGGCTGAATTTCCGAAACGTTGGTGTCGCCTACACTGAGGATCTCGCCGCTATAAAGGTGATCCGGGGACGCGATTGCGTCATCGCCGACAATCGAATCGACAATGCCTTCTTTGGTATCTATTTGCAGGAAGCATCGAACTGCCGTGTCGAGCGGAATGTCATTATCGCCGCTCATCTTAGCGATGCGACCTCAGGCAACGGAATCCATCTCTGGCATTCGCGCGACATCACGATTGTTGGCAACAAGATCTCGGGGCAGCGCGACGGTATCTACTTTGAATTCGTCCGCCAGGCGCACGTTCGTGACAACCTCAGTGAGAACAATATCAGGTACGGACTGCACTTCATGTTCTCCGACAGTTGCGACTATGAGAACAACACGTTCCGGCACAACGGGGCCGGCGTCGCCGTCATGTACACGCATAACGTGCGCATGGTTGGTAATCGTTTCGTGGATAACGTGGGAGCTGCCGCTTACGGACTACTCCTCAAGGAGATTTCTGACAGTCAGCTGCTGAATAATTTGTTCGCGCGAAATACGTCCGGACTTTACGCCGACGGTGCGACACGCCTGAACGCACGTCACAACACATTCCTCGATAACGGCTGGGCATTGAAACTTCAGTCGAGCACCGAGGACGCAGTGTTTATCGGCAATAATTTCTCGGGTAACACTTTTGACGTCAGCACGAATAGCAGGTCAACCAGTTCGACATTCAGTGGCAACTACTGGTCTGCATACAGGGGTTACGATCTGAATCGCGACGGCAAGGGTGATGTTCCGTATCACCCGGTGCGCCTTGCCTCGGTAATTGTGGCCCAGATCGAGCCGGCACTGATTCTCCTGCGTAGCAACTTCCTCGAGCTGCTGGACGCCGCCGAGCGTGTAATACCGGCGCTTACGCCGGCGACGCTGGCAGATAACGCTCCTTCGATGCGATGGGTCCAATGAACCAACTCAAGATTCAGATTTCCGGCCTGTCCAAACGGTTCGGTACGACCGCAGTGCTCCGCACCATTGACCTGGTCGTGCGCACCGGGCGCGTCATCGCGATTGTGGGCCCGAACGGCGCGGGGAAGACGACTCTTATCAAGTCAATCCTCGGCTTGACCAGACCCGAAACGGGGCGAATCATATTGGACGGTGCCGACGTGATTGGCGCCGACGCGTATCGTTCGCGGATCGGATACATGCCGCAGATTGCGCGGTTCCCGGAGAATCTCACAGGTGCCGAGCTGATAACGATGCTCAAGGACCTTCGTGGCGGCGCCTCGGAGCTGGATGTGGAACTACTGGAGTCATTCGAGCTTGGTGCAGCGTTGGAAAAGCCGCTGCGAGTGCTGTCTGGTGGAACTCGCCAGAAGGTCAACGCCGCGATGGCGTTCCTGTTCTCACCTGATCTACTCGTGCTGGATGAGCCGACTGCCGGCCTGGACCCGCTGGCGAGCAGTATTCTGAAGGACAAGATCCTCGCCGACCGTGGGGCTGGCAAGACGGCGGTCGTGACATCACACATAATGAATGAACTGGAAGAACTCGCCGATGATGTCGCTTTTCTGCTCGATGGTCGCATCGCATTCGTCGGAACTCTCGACGAGCTCAAGCGAATCACCGCTCAGACGACGCTGGAGCGCGCTGTAGCGACAATGATGACCCGTGGATGGGTTCGGGCGGCCGCATGAATACGATATTCAAGGTGTTGAAATATCAGGCGCGTGACGCGGTGCGGAGCCGTTGGTTGATCGGTTACGCGATCTTCTTCGGCCTGGTTACGGAAGGGTTGCTTCGCTTCAGCGGCGATCCTGCCAAGGCGCAACTCAGTCTCGTCAGTGTTGTCCTGTTCGTGGTGCCGCTTGTCGCCATCGTTTTCGGCACAGTCTATCTGTACAACGCGCGAGAATTCATCGAACTGATTCTTGCACAGCCAGTCCGTCGGTTGCAGACGTACACGGGACTCTATCTCGGCCTGGCTCTCCCCATGGTGCTCGCCTTCGCGGTCGGTCTGGGATTCCCGTTCCTGCTACACGGAATTGATGCCGATGCATGGAACACATTGATAGTACTTCTGCTGGCCGGAACGGTGCTCACTGGTGCGTTTTGTGCTATAGCTACGCTGATAGCAGTTCGCTGTGAAGACCGCCTCCGTGGACTCGGCACAGCCATCGCGGTTTGGTTGCTGCTGACAGTGGTATATGACGGGCTCGTTCTCTTCATCCTCGCGGTGATGTCGGACTACCCGCTTGAGAAGGCAACGCTTGCTATGATGATGGCCAATCCGATTGACATAGCAAGAGTGGCGCTGTTGTTGCGGTTTGACGGTGCCGCAATGATGGGTTATACGGGAGCCGTTTTCCTGAAATTCTTCGGCGGCGCATGGGGGACCGCGATCACCATCACTGCCTTGATGGCATGGGTCGCGGGGCCGGTTGCCCTCGGTATGAGAGCATTTCAGAGAAAGGATTTCTGAGCCTGTCGTAGTTGTCGCGGAACAGGCAGCAGTCGCAGTACGAATCATTCTTCATCCCTAACCAAAAGACCTCAGTGAAAAACGTTCGCATGATTGTTGGACTCGTCGCAGCCTCCATGTTCGTCATTGCCTGCGGCGGTAAGGAAAATGCATCCCCGGCTGGCGGGAATGCCGAAACTCCAGCGGCGGCTGCGAGCGGCGGCGGACCAGCGGCCACACCGACGGGGAAGGTTGTAGTAGTCGACATGTACACGGATGCCGAAGGCAACTACTTCAAGCCTGCGAAGTTTGAGGTGCATCGTGGAGATGTCATCCGATTCACATTGAAAACCGGCGTTCACAACGTGAATTTTCTCCCGGATTCCAATCCCGGAAAGGTCAACCTCCCTGCGGCGAGTGCTTTGCTGCAGCTTCCCGACCAGACGCTCGACGTGCCGGTCAACTTCGCGCCCGGCAAGTACTTCTTCCAGTGTGATGCCCACGCGGCCCTCGGAATGGTGGGACACGTCGAGGTCGAGAACTGAACCGTCGGGGTGACCCTGAAGTTGTCGAATCACGCGGGCTGGTTGCACTGATTGGCCGGCCCGCCGTAATACCGGGCATTGCAACCGCGGCGGTATTTGCGGGCGTCCTGGTATGGGCCCTCAAGATACCGCTCTGGCCAGAGCGAATTTGGCTCTCGGCGCTCATCGTTACCGGTGCCGTGGTTGTTACGCGCACCGTCCGGGGTGCATTGCATGGCAAGTGGGCTTCGGACGTCGTCGCGACTCTCGCGATTGTAACAGCCGCTGTTATGAACGAACCGCTTGCCGGTCTCATCGTGGTCGTGATGCAGACCGGCGGCGAGGCTCTGGAGCGTTACGCCGAGGGCCGGGCATCCCGTGCAGTCCAGCAACTCGAGGCAGATCGACCCAAGTCTGCGCATCGACTCCGGGATGGCGAGATCGTCGATATCCGAGCCGATGAGGTTCTTGTCGGCGATACGATCATTGTGCGAGCCGGTGAGCTCGTTCCCTGCGACGGCGTTGTCATAGAAGGCAGGTCGGAACTCAACACGTCGATGATCACCGGAGAGTCATTGCCGCGTCCTGTGGCACCAGGCGTGCCAGTCAGCAGCGGCAGTATCAACGGTGACCGACTTTTCCAGATGCGTGCCACGGCTATCGCTGAAGCCAGTCAGTACGAGCGAATTGTGCAGCTGGTTCGGTCTGCGCTGGATTCCAAGGCACCATTTCAGAGAATCGCAGATCGGTACGCAGTCTGGTTCACGCCGATCACGCTCGCAGTCGCTACCGCTGCAGCAGTGATGTCGGGGGACTATCAACGCTTCCTCGCCGTGCTGGTAGTCGCGACGCCGTGTCCCCTGATACTTGCGCCACCGATTGCCATCATTGGCGGAATCAATCGCGCGGCAAGGCGGCAGATTATCGTAAGAAACGGCGCCGCGATCGAGCGATTAGCCAACGCAAACGTCGCGGTTCTGGACAAGACGGGCACGCTCACAGTCGGAATGCCAGTCGTGAAGGATGTGTATCCCGCCGAGTCATTCAAGCGTGATCAAGTCCTGCGTCTTGCGGGGGCGATCGAGCAGGGCGCGGTGCATCTTCTCGCGCGTACACTTGTGGACGCAGCCCTTGCCGAGAACGAGTCGCTACCGGCGATCCACGATGTTGTGGAGACGCCAGGAAGCGGCGTTGAAGGTAAAGTCGGAAGCGAGACAGTCGCCGTCGGATCGCGACCGTTCATCCAGGACAGGTTGGCAGCTCGGCAGGATGATGCAATTCCCGAGGAGTCCGTCGTCGGTCTCAAGGCGTACGTGGCGATCAATGGCCTTCTGGCGGGCATCGTCGTGTACGACGAGAAACTCCGAGACGATGTTCCGGCAATTCTCAAGGACCTGAACGGACTCGGCTTCAAGAGAATCCTGCTTCTCTCGGGAGACCACGAGGAAAACGCTCGCTCGATAGCCGCAACGATCGGCATCAGCGAAGTTCGCGGCGACATGACGCCGGAAGACAAGGTTGTAGTTGTCAGAGATCTGACTGCAGAGGGCAAGCGCGTGCTCATGGTGGGCGACGGAACGAATGATGCACCCGCGCTGAGCGCTGCTACCGTCGGTATTGCGCTGGCGGGGCACGGCGGCGGCGTGACGGCAGAGGCCGCCGATCTGGTGATACTCGTCGACGAACTCGACCGGGTACCAATGGCGATTCGGATAGCACGCCGCAGCATGAAGATTGCCAAGGAGAGTATCTGGGCTGGCCTTGGTCTTAGCGGTGTCGCGATGTTATTCGCCGCGGCTGGCTACATCGACCCGATTCCGGGCGCGTTGCTTCAGGAAGGGATCGACATCGCCGTGGTCCTCAATGCACTACGAGCGAGCGCGGGACCGAGAGGATCGGATCAGCGGCCGAGCAGATAATTCACAACATCAACTGCGGAATAGGTAGTGCGTGAACCGATGAAGTTCTGGATGCCGAGCAGATCATCACCACTGGTCAGCAAAGGCGGCTCCTCGACGCCGTTACCGCGAAACTGAGCCTGGTCGATGTTTGCAGTCAATCCATTGCACAGGCACTCGCGCCCTTCTGTCTCGGCGACTGTCCCGCCTTTCTTTACGTACGCATCCACTGGTTCCGCTGGACAGCGGTATCCGATCCGACCGTTTGCATCACGATAAGCGGTGCGCAGGTAGCCGAGGTCGCATTTCCGTACTCGCCGCGGACCGTCGGCGTTGTCGCCTTTCCATCGTACAACCTTGAACGGATAACCCGTTGGAGACGCGCGCGGATCGGTCACGACATCGACTTCGCCGCGCGCCGCGTGATACAATACTTCCTGCTTGAGAGAGTCTGCAATTCCGGACTCGTCGCAATATGCGAACAGCGTTCCTACCTGGATCCCCGCTGCACCGAGAGCACGAGCTTCGATGAGCTTCTCAGGTGAGCCAGCGCCACCGGCGACCCAGAATGGAAGCCCCAGCTCGGCGATGCGCGAGAGATCAACAACATCGCGTTCACCGTAGATCGGCTCGCCGCGATCGTTCAGATGTGGCTCGCCGCGTGGCGGAGCGTTGTGTCCGCCGGCCGTCGGCCCCTCGACAACAAAGCCGTCGACACGACCGTTCGCCTTGCGTGCGAGTGTCATTGCGAGTGACGTGGCCGCGATTATTGCGATGAACTGCGGACGCTTCATCGGCATCGTCGGTTCGACCCCGTGAACTGCGGGATCGAATGAGAGGTATTCTGCTTCTGTGGCGGGAAGCCCCTCGACATCGAATCGAATCGATGCTGCGCGGTGCTCCGAGAACGCATCCAGCACACCCGGAATTTCGCGCGGTATACCGGCTCCCATCAATACGTAATCCACACCAGCCAGCATCGCGCCGCACAGCGACGCGAGATTTGGCAATTGAACTTTTGTAAGGAGATTTACACCGACCAGCCCGTCGTGGCCTGCTTTCGCGAGGTACACTTCGACGAAATTCGCGAGCATCGTGACCTGCTGACGTGCAACACTCACCACTTGCTTGTACATGGGAAGCATCTTGTACGGCTGATCAGTACCGCGGCCGTCTGGCAGAAAGTAGCGGTTCAGTACTTCATCGCCTACATGCGGAATCGGAAAATGAGCGATAGCACGGCGCATGTGACCGCCCGGATCGCCGTCCTGGAGGCGCCGGATAAGTACCGTGTCCAGGGCAGTTCCAGAGACTACGCCGAGGCTGCCGTTTTTCGCCACAGCATTGGCGAGCTTCCAGTTGGAAACACCAACCCCCATGCCGCCCTGTATGATCTCGGGCAAGGGAATATCGCGGGTTGCAGTTGTCATGGCTAAGTAACTTATGGCGCCGCAACCGACAGATTCAGTCGGGATAATCTGCATAATTCATAGGGGAATCCCCGACGCCAATTCGGCTGGTCGTGATCAGGCTGCTACGTTCTTCTCCGTGGTGAAGACGAAGGTCTTAAGCAGTGCGAACACGAACAACAGCAACAGCACGGCTTGTATGGCGACGGTCTCGACTGTCGGAAATATGCCGAGCCATGATATATCCGGAACGTGCCTCAGAGGCGTCATGGACATGACATTTCCCTCCTGGAGTTCACGAATTCCGCGTCCCGCGAAGACGAACGCCATGTAATAGAGCAGCAGGCTCGTGATCGCGAAGAACGGGCGCATGGGGATCTTTATTCCGAAGCGATAGAAGAGCACAAATACCACTGCGAGCGTGACGGATCCAGCCAGTATCCCTAGAACCAGCGGCAACACTGTGCCCTGCGTCTGACTGAATAACGCCTGATAGAACAGCGCGGTTTCGGCACCTTCCCGGTACACCGCAAGGAACGCAACCAGCATCAACGCCCGGCCACCGCCACGCTCAAGTGCAGCCGAGACTTTATGCGAGATGAACTTCTGCCACTTCGCAGCCTCGACTTTTGATATGAGCCAGTAGCTCACAGAAAAGAGAACTACTACCGCGATCAGCAGTGACACTGCCTCTACGATCTCGCTGCTCGCCGGTATTGCTGAGAATGTTGTCTTGATGATTATCGCTGTTATCAGGCTCGCGATTACGCCGAGTGCTACGCCGATCCATATCGAGCGCAACTGCTTGCGATTTCCGGTCTTGATGAGGACGGCGACCACCGCTCCGACGACCAGGATCGCCTCGAAGCCTTCGCGCAGTATGATCAGGAACGATTGCCAGAATGTCGCAACTGCGTTCTCGCCCGTTTCGCTTGCGAGCGCCACGACCCGTGGGAGTGCTTCTGCGATCTCATCACGCGTAAGCTTTGCAGATTCGGCGTCACCGCTTGCAACGGCAATTTTGAAATTGGCGAAGGAACGTTCGAGCGACTTTACCAGACCTGGGTCCTTGGCACTCACGATCGATTCAAGGGGTTCGAACGCCAGATATGCGTCGAACGCTCCGTCACGCGCGGCGTTCGAGTT
>JBDTAW010000027.1:0-4005 GCA_039924445.1 Gemmatimonadaceae bacterium | reverse complement strand
CTTGGTACGGGCATGTTCGGGGCGGTCGGAGTCTGCGCCCGCAGACGTAAGCGAAGCTGAAGGCGTAACAATACACAGGCTCGTCGGGCGAGGGCGCGTGCGGCGGTCCTCCGCGCGCCTCGATCCCGTCGAGGAACGTGCGCTGGCGGAGGAAGGGCTTCGCGCAGAGGGAGTCGAGTGGCCGCCATACCGGGGGGCTCGGTGAAATACTCGGATCGTGATCAAAAGACCGCCTGTGGCCATACTCACAGAGCTCCGATCGGGATCTCCATCCGTGCAACCGTACCCGCATCCGTGTGGCCGATCTCGAAGGACTGAGCCGCTCCGTAGAGCTGGGCAAGTCGCTCGCGTACGTTCCGAAGTCCAATGCCACTGGATGCGATCGCGTTCGCGCTCAGCGCTCTGCCATCATCCCACACCGAAAGGATGAGTTTCGAATCGGCACGCTCGGCGCGGACCGCGATGTTCGCGATGCCGTCCGAGCTTGCGCGTCCGTGCCTGATTGCGTTCTCCACGAGCGGCTGCAACAGGAAACTGGGAACGGTGGTGTCCATCAATGTCGAAGGCACGTCCACACTGAACGCCAGCTTGCCGCCGAAACGCACTTGCTCCACCCCGACATAGCGATTGAGCAGATTCAGTTCGTCGCCGAGTGAGCAACTTTCCGGTGCGTCGGCACGCAAAACGTCGCGCATGAGTGTGCTCAATGCCAGCAGCATTGCGACCGACTCCTCGGATCGACCCGCACGTGTAAGCATCGCGATTGTGTTCATCGCGTTGAAGAGGAAGTGAGGGTTGAGCTGCATTCGGAGCATGCGAAGCTGCGTCTCCGCGAGGCGCGCCTCGAGCTGTGAGGCGGCGAGATCACGCTCACGATATCTGGTATAATACGTGAGCGCATAGATACCGCCCACGATAGCTATGTAAGCAAACGCTCTACCCAGGAAACCACTTGCGAGTGCATCACGCAACGATTGCATGTACGATGGCTGCGGACCATGCAGTCCCGTCCCGAGTACGGAGCGTGCGCCCATATCGAGAGCAGCCTGCGCGACGATCCAGATCAGCGCGATCCCGATGTGTTGTGCGACTCTCGTGATCCCTCGCGAGCGATCGGGGAATCGGTGCAGTGCCCACAGTAGCGCGGGCGCGAGGATAGCGGCGACATACCAGAAAGGCATCTCCATCACCATCGCGTGCCGCCACGGCATCGGGCTGCCCTCGCCGATCATCATGTTGAAGTGATTGACTACCGCGATCGCGCCAAACGCCGTCGCGATACTGAACGCTACCAGGACCATCGTGACGGCCGGCCGGTGCTCCCTGAGGAATGCGTTCATGCTCGCTCTCCAAGCGCTTCGGACAGACCGGGGCGGTACGTTCTGCCGATGCGAACGCGCGCGCCATCGTTGAGCGTTGCCACCTGTTCTCCATGTGATAGCAGGTCCACGCTCGAGATGAAGTCGATGTTGATTACCGACGATCGGTGAACTCTCACGAATGTCGCCGGATCCAATCGCTGCTCGAGATCGCGCATTGTCATGCGTACGAGCATGGAGTGGCCTTTCGAGTGAACACGCATGTAATCTCCGTCGGCCTCGATCCATGAAACATCACTGAGCCGCATGACGACCAACTTGTCGCCCACTCGCGCCGAGATTCGTGTGAGATGGCCATCGCTTGCAGGAACGGTGGCGGCGATTGCGTCCGCGAGTCGCGCGTGGGCGTTCGCGCTCTCTCGCGCCTCGATGAGACGGCGAACACGTTCGATTGCCTGACGTAGACGTTGTTCGTCGATCGGTTTGAGGACGTAGTCGACCGCTTCGACATCGAATGCATTAGCAGCGTAGTTCTCATGCGCCGTTACGAACACCACGTGCGGGCGGGACTCGACGGGAATCGAACGGACAAGATCAACGCCGCCTTCACCAGGCATCTCGACGTCGACGAACATCGCGTCAGGGAAGTTCGCACGAATCCCGCGCCGCGCGGCGTCCGCGGTCGCGAATGCGCCGACAACCTCCACGCCTGGTACCGCAGCCAGCATCGCGCGAAGGCCATCGCGCGCGATCGGTTCGTCCTCGACGATTATTACACGCATACCATACGAGTAAGCCAACGCTGCATTTATCGCAAGAGTAGGGTTGCCGCGAGAGCGCTGGTGCGCCGTAGCCCGGGTTGGCTATCGCGTTTCGGCCGCACGCAGTCGTCGCAGCCAGGCGTCGCTCATCGTCGCTTTCGTGCAGTTCGTCACATTCAGGGTGGCGAACGATGCCGTTTGGCAGAATCTTCACGTTCAAACGCATCAGCAACCAAACTGGAGAAGCACCATGTTTCAGCTATTGCTCATTTCCGCCATCGCGATCACCACGGCCGGCCATCCGGCACCATCGCCCGACATCATGGTATCCGCGTCATGGCTGCGCACACACATCCATGATCGCCATCTCGTCGTGCTCGACGTTACGATGTCAGGCATGGACACGCCCGATCCGTACGGTTCTGGGCACATACCAGGTGCCAAGGCACTCGACCTCCATTCGATCGTTACGACGGAAGAAGGGCCAAGTGTCCTTACGATGCAGATTCCTGCGGTCGATTCGCTCCGAAAGGTGCTTGAGGGTCTCGGAGTGTCGGATGGAACGACGGTTGTTCTCTATAGCACGTCGAAATGGGTGAGCCCGACCGCACGAGCTTTCGTCACGATGGACTATCTCGGACTCGGTGGTCATACCCGCATTCTCGATGGCGGATACGACGCGTGGAAGTCGGCTGGCGGGGCGGTCGAGACGGCGACTGCAAGCACGGTCCGTGGCAGCCTGCACCTCAAGCCGCGCAGCGTCGTCGTCGCTGACGCCCCGGACGTACGGAAGCTGCTCGGCAGTGATGCGGTGACGATTGTAGACGCACGCGCGCCGGAGTTCTACGATGGCGCGGCTCGCGGTCACAGCGCAGCGCGCGTCGGACACATTCCTGGTGCACACAACGTGTACTTCCTGACGCTCGCCGACAGTGCAACTAGCAACTACGACACACCTCAGCAGGTTCGCGCACGATTCGAGGCGGCTGGCGTTCCGCTCGATAAACCTGTTATCGTCTACTGTCACATCGGCCAAACTGCCAGCGTTGATTACGTGCAGCTGCGGCGACTCGGCGTTCCTGTAAGGCTATATGACGGTTCGTTCGAGGATTGGAGCAGGCATTCCGAGTATCCGGTTACGCTGGGAGCCAAGCCGTAGGCGCCACGGCGAACGGAGATTACGTGGCCTCTACTCGACGAAGTTCGCGACGTCGCTCAGCCTTGCAATTGGGGGTCAGGTCTTGCGGCGTGCGCGCACGGGGCAAGACCTGACCCCGCTCCTTTCACAACCAATACCAATTCGTTGATTCGGCAAAGTGCACTCTGACCCTTGGTTCTTCCGGATTGTGAGCGCGGCACCTATCCGTCTGAGTCAGCAGCACGATGGAAACATGCCGTGCACCGTTAAAGCGGCCTGCGTGTCGCCCTTATTAAGGCGGCCAACAAGTCTGGGCAATCCTGCTAGTGCTTCGGCAGTCTACGCTTGTCGAGGTTGAAAATGACGGAGACAGCGATGCAGCCCGCAACAACCGAGATTACGATTGTGTGAAGGACGAACGCTCCGTAGACCAGCCGAGTCATCAGCACAGAAACGATGATTAGAATAAGTATGCTGAGAGCAAAGGCTCTCTTTTTCGTGTTGGCTGTGGCATGTATTTGCCGCATGTTATATAGCCCGAAGAGGGTTCATAATTTGGGTATTTACCCGTTGGGCAAGGATTGGTGATTGTATTCCCCCCACCGACAAAACGATCCCACACTCCTGTTGCGATTGACCCACCGATTGCAGAGGCGTAGATAGCCCTACCGGCTACACATGACAAGGTACGATCGTGTCGTGTGCGCCGACGATCTGCCACTTCCCGTCGCGCCTCAACCAAGTGTCAGTCCAGACCTGGCACCGCTTTGCCTCAGTGCCATCTGTA
>JBDTAW010000026.1:0-1935 GCA_039924445.1 Gemmatimonadaceae bacterium | reverse complement strand
GCGCGCGCACCCGCCTCGTCGTCTCTTCCACCACAACAAGGACACCGTTGATCAATCCGTTATCATCGCGCACGGGACTGTAGCCGTAAGTCCAGTAAACATCATCGACGACGCCGTTGCGTTCGATGGGCACGAGCTGATCCTCGTGCCACGTAGCCTCACCCGTCGTCATCACCTGTTCGATCTGCGCGCCGATGATCTCCCAGATCTCCGCCCAGTGCTCGCGCCCGTGCGCGCCGAGTGCCGTGACGTCGCGCCCACTCGCCCCGAAGCTGGGCTTGTATCCGTCGTTGAAGATCTGGATGAGATCCGGCCCCCAAAACAGAAACATCGGGTGGCGGGATTCCAGTATTATCGCGACGATCGTACGGAGTGATCGAGACCACGTGGAGACCGGCCCGAGCGGAGTCGAAGCCCAGTCAAAAGCGCGGCATCGAGCCGCCATTTCGCTGGAGCCCGGGAAGACAGTGGTGATGTCTTCGGAAGTCGTACTCATTTGAGGCTCAGCTTCTGATCCCGCGTCATGCGTCAAATGTTAGATCGTCGCGAAGGGATGGAATATGGTGGTGCGAAAGGACGTTGGATACCACTCTGGGGGCACGCAGCCAACCCGTTGACTCAATCCGGTTTTCGCAGCGGGATGAGAGCACGCAGTTTCACATCGCGAAGATAGAGTCCCGCCCAAGCCAGGACCCCGAGCAAAACCGGCGCTATCCAACCAGGATTGTGTACCCGGACATTCGTCACGGTCGCGCCACCAAAGAGCGCGGTCATAAGTATTGCGCCGAGCACCGCGGTACGCGGAATCAGATACACGATGACGCATCCCAACTCGAGAGCACCCACCAGCACGACGAGGTTCGCCGGAAATCCGTACTCCGCGAATCCCTGCATTACCTCCGGCGATCTCATCAGTTTGATCACAGATGCAAACAGGAGCATCACCACCGGGATCGCGCTCAGCACTCGGCCTGTCCATACGGTCTTCATCGGCACTCCTCCATTCTCTTCAGTCAAACACCCGGCGGCTCCGAGCGGAGTCGAAGATAACGCAAAAAAGCAGCCCTCCGGGATTCCGGAACGCTGCTTTCTTTAGCTGAGCCACCAAAACAGCTTAGTGTCCGCGCTGCCACGTGCCATGGTCCGGCCGCTTCGACGTTCCCGGCAACGTCTTTCCTGAATTGCCCGACTGACCCGGCGCTGGTGCAGGCTGCGGCCTCACTTGTTGCGTCGTCTGAGCCGTGCCACGTAGCGCCCTTCCGGTCTGCGTGCTGCCGTGTTGATACCCGCCGTTGCCGTACCCATGGCCCTGTGCCGGGTACTGGTCCCGCGCCGGGTACGTGTTCTGACCCTGCTGCCGTCGACCACGCCGCGATCATCGCGCGCACCGCGGCCATCGCGGTCATCGCTGAACGACGTCGGCGGTGCCGCGCGCTTCACGCAACGCAGTACACCGGTTCGCTCTCGGGGGGAGAGGTACGTTCAGTCAGCGCTCGATCACGTTCTCAAGCAATGGCGTGGTATGGGTTTACAACCACAGCTGACGAGCGTGGCCAGAGCAGATGCGGCCCTCCGGGATTCCGGAGGGCCGCATTTGCTCACATCCTCATAACTTCAGCGTCGCACTAATTTCCGCGATGCCGGTTGTAGTTCTGCTGCTGTTGGCCCGTGCCAGGCAGCGTCTTCCCAGCGCGACCATTCGGCACATTGACATTCGGGAAGCCGGGAACGCCTATCGATGACGGGTATCGCGCAGCGCCACGCGACGGGTATTGGTTGGGATAGCGGGTATTGTTGTCGCGGTTGTTGCTGCGGTTGTTGTCACGATCGTTGTCGTAGTCATCGTGGCCGCGGCCGTGTCTGTAATACCCGTTCTTGTAATTCTCGTTCTTGGCGTTGTAGTGTCCATGCTTGTGGTGCTTGTGCTTGCCCTCG
>JBDTAW010000025.1:0-6757 GCA_039924445.1 Gemmatimonadaceae bacterium | reverse complement strand
TGGAAAAGTCAGTCGTTGGGGCAAGCTCCGTGAGGTGCGGCAGGCGGAGATGAACCGCTTGATCCATCAAGCGTTCGCGGGAATCAAGACGGTAAAGGCATTGGGTGTCGAAAGTTGGTATCTGAGGGAGTTTGACGGGATCGCGCGTGAATATGCGACGCTTAACACCCGCTACCAATCGGCCGCAGCAATACCGCCGCTCTTGATAGAGCTTGTGCTTTTCGGGGGCGGCATGGCGGCGCTTGTTTACGCCGCGTCTGCCGGTATTGACATTGTCCGATTTATGCCAACCGTGGGCGTCCTTGTGCTTGCTGGGTATCGGATTCTGGCAGCGACTCGTTCATTCTTCACTCAGCTCGTAACCATTCGGTATAACTGGGCGAGCGTCGGCGTAGTAGAGCGTGCGCTTGCGCGATCGGCATCAGATTCTCCGATCGGCATAGCGGGGGACTGTGTTGGCGATCCGCGTGCGACGGCGCATTTTCTCGCGCCAGCCGGGGTCACTCTCAAACACGTCTGCTTCCGCTATCCAACGGGCGTGCGGGACGTCGTTAGCGACGTTTCGCTCGCAATCGAACCGGGCCAGCATGTGGCGATCGTTGGTGGATCAGGTTCCGGGAAGACGACGCTGATAGACTTAATCCTCGGGCTGCTTCTTCCAACTGCCGGAGAGATTGTGGCGGACGGGAACCTGCTCGGCCGATCAAACGCGGCGTCGTGGCGTCGTCGCGTGGCGTACGTTCCGCAGCAAGTCTTCCTGGCGGACGCGTCGCTCAGGAGAAACATTGCATTCGGTATCCCCACGAATGAGATCGATGATAGCAGAATCGGTTGCGTGATTTCCCAGGCACGACTTTCTGATTTCGTCGCGCGGCTACCCGATGGGCTCGACACCATGGTGGGCGAGAATGGCGCCCGTCTGTCGGGAGGAGAGCGGCAGCGGATAGGGATCGCAAGAGCGCTTTATAGAGAACCACAGTTGCTCGTCCTGGACGAGGCCACCAGCGCGCTCGACGCGATCACGGAGCGCGAAGTAAACCGCGAAATCCTGGAGGCATGCGAAGGCATCACCGTCATCATTGTTGCTCACCGGCTGACGACGGTCCAGACCTGCTCGCGATTGATTTTGATGAGTAATGGGGTAGTAGCTTCGGACGGCACATACGATTCGGTCGTATCGGTCAGTGAGGAGTTCGCGAAAATGCATGCAATCTCGTTCGCGGACAGCAGCGTTGCGGGAGAGGATGATGGTGCGGACGGTCTATCATGAGAAGCGACTCCACTGGGCGAACGATTGTCGTCACTGGCGGTGCGGGTTTTATCGGTTCAGCCCTGGTGCGATCTCTAGTACGAGATCCAGCATGTCGCGTTGTAGTGATGGACGCGCTAACGTATGCCGGAAATCTCGAGTCTCTCCACACTGTGCTACGCTTTCCGAATTGCAGTTTTGAGCGAATAGACATCACTGACGCCGCTGCAGTTCGGCGATGCTTCGCGACTTATTCTCCTGAGATCGTTTATCATCTTGCTGCGGAGTCCCACGTCGATAGATCGATCGACTCCCCAGCAGCGTTTATTCACACAAATGTTGTCGGCACCTATATTTTGCTCGATGCGGCACTGGGAACGTGGAAGCTGCGTTCAGATACTGAGCGAGCGGCTTGCCGGTTTATCCATGTTTCCACGGACGAAGTCTTTGGTTCGCTTGGGGAGCACGGTAAATTTTCGGAGACGACGCCTTACGCACCCCGCTCCCCTTATTCCGCGAGCAAGGCCGGGGCTGACCATTTAGCGCGTGCGTGGCATCACACGTTCGGACTGCCGGTGATCGTGACAAACTGTTCAAATAATTTTGGACCCTACCAGTTCCCTGAGAAGTTCATCCCCGTTGTTGTACGAGCCGCTCTGAACGGCGACGTTATTCCCGTGTACGGCCGCGGCGCGAATATTCGTGATTGGCTTTATGTCGACGACCACGTAGAGGCACTTCGGTGCGTTGCAGAGCGTGGCCGCGTCGGTGGCACTTACGCCTTTGGGGGCGGAAATGAACGAAGCAATCTTGATGTTGTGACAGAAATCTGTTCCATACTAGACGAGATGCATCCAAATCCGAAGGGGAGTTACGATCAACAGATATCGTTTGTTGCGGACCGGCCTGGGCACGATTTCCGCTACGCCGTTGATAGCTCGCTCGCGCAAAGGGAGCTTGGCTGGAAGCCAGCGCATACGTTCGAACAGGGATTGCGGGAGACTGTCGAGTGGTATCTGCAGAATGACCAGTGGTCGCTGGATGTCATGTCGGGAGCCTATCGCGGGGAACGTTTAGGTCTGGGAGGTGGCGTATGAAAGGAATCGTTCTAGCTGGAGGATCGGGTACGCGCCTCTACCCAGCTACGCAGGTCGTCAGCAAGCAGCTGCTCCCTGTTTACGACAAACCTCTTGTGTACTACGCGCTTACCACTCTCATGCTGGCTGGTATCCGGGAAATCCTAGTTATTTCAACGCCTCGTGATCTGCCATTGTTCATAATGTTATTGGGCGACGGCTCACAATGGGGGTTGAAGCTGACGTATGCCCCTCAACAACAGCCGGCCGGGCTCGCGCAAGCGTTTGTAATCGGTCGGGATTTTATCGGCGATCAGCCCGTTGCGCTGGTGCTGGGTGACAATATTTTTTATGGCCAAGGGCTTGTCCAGCAGCTCCGGAGTGCCGCGACGTTGCGCGACGGGGCCACGATTTTCGGTTATCACGTACGCGACCCGCGTCAATTTGGCGTAGCCGAGATCGACGCGCATGGTGCCGTAATTGGCTTGGAGGAAAAGCCGGTAACGCCTCGTTCGAACTACGCAGTTACGGGCTTGTACTTCTACGATGCCGAGGTATGCGAACTGGCGCGGAGGCTCGCGCCGTCCGCGCGCGGTGAGTACGAAATTACGGATTTAAATCGCGCGTATTTGGAGCGCGGCAAGTTGAGAATGGAGATTCTTGGACGTGGAATGGCGTGGCTTGATACTGGAACGCACGAGACTCTTCACGCAGCAGCCGCGTTCATCCAAACATTGGAGAGCAGACAAGGTCTGAAGGTAGCTGTTCCTGAGGAGATTGCTTGGCGGCTTGGGTACATCGATAGGGAAGCCGTTCTCGCTGCTGCAAATGCGCTCCGTGGAAGTAGCTACGGGAGGTACCTTGCCGATATTGTGCAAGGGGTAACTGTGCCTTCGGCCGACATATGATCCCCGTCACACAGCCTTTCCTTCCACCGCTCGAGGAGTTTGTGGATAAGCTTCGTAGCATTTGGTCAACGCGACAGTTGACCAACGACGGGGCGTTTGTGCGGGAGCTTGAAGAGGGGATTGCGCGTACGGTGGGTGTCCGCCATGCAGTATTTGTGTCGAACGGCACGATTGCAATTCAGTTCGCGCTTCGCGCGGTAGGCGTACGGGGGCGCGTTGTCACTACACCGTTTTCATACGTCGCGACAACTGCGGCACTTGTTTGGGAAGGATTGGAGCCGGCGTTCGCCGACATCGAACTCGAGTCGCTAACCATTGATCCATCACACACCGATACGTTGCTGGCCGCAGGCGCGAGTGGCGTTCTCGCTACGCACGTGTATGGGAACCCGTGTGACGTGGATGCGCTAGAGTCACTGGGACGTCGCTACCAGGTACCGATAGTGTACGATGCTGCCCACGCGTTCGGTGCGCTGTTCAGGGGTCGCTCGCTTTGTGCGTATGGATCGGCTGCAACGTTGAGTTTCCATGCGACGAAGCTGTTCCATACTGTGGAAGGAGGTGCTGTCGTAACGGACGACGACGCTGTCGCTGAGGCTGTCCGACGGCTTCGCAACTTTGGGCAATCTGGCCCGGATCAGATCGAGGGGCTTGGCATAAACGGAAAAAATTCCGAGATTCACGCGGCGATGGGGCTGTGTCTTCTTCCAAGGCTTCCGGACATCATTCGTGACCGAACAGCGCTTGCCACTTGCTACACAGCTCACATTGCCGATTTGGCTCCCGTCGTCCGGCCGATTGTGTGGCGACATGGAACGGTTCCGAACTATAGCTACTTCCCGGTCATCTTCTCGACCGAAGCAGCGCTCCTGCGATGCATGGACGTGCTAGAAGCTGCCGACATTCGCGCTCGGAGGTATTTCCGGCCAAGCCTGTCTCTATTGCCGTATGTTTCGCATTCCGCGACGACGCCAATTTCTGATTCAGCGGCAGATCGTGTGCTGTGTCTGCCGCTCTATCCGGGACTGGGTATGGATTCAGTTAAGCGCATTGCGTTACTCCTTCGCCAGGCAGTGGCGACGCCACTTTGATGGTGATGGTTGTGGTAGAAACTTGCAGCGTTGGGCTACTCGGCTCAGCAGAGGGTGGGCTCAGTCGCGCGATCGCATCAAAGGCCTGATGGACGACGGCCCGAAGGTTAGCGTGACCGTCGTGACGTTCAATCATGAAGCGTTCATAGGCCCGTGCCTGGAGAGTATAGTTTCTCAGCAAACGGACTTTGACTTCGAAGTAATTGTGGGTGAAGACGCGTCGACCGACGGGACGCGTGCAATGGTCGAAGCGTACGCGCGGAAGTACCCCACGATCGTGCGCCCGGTCTACCAGCCTGTGAATCGCGGTGTCAATAACAATCTCGCGACAGTGTTGAGCGAGGCTCGTGGCGCGTATATCGCCCATATCGATGGTGATGACCTCGCCCTTCCAGGCAAGCTGCAGCGGCAAGTCGACCTTCTCGACGCGCGGCCAGATGTAGCGCTCTGTTTTCATAATCTGGGGGTGTTCGAATCGACGACGGGTGCATCGCTCGGATTATTTACGCCACGCACCGCGCCGCAGCTCACCAACCTCAATGACCTCGTGCGGTATGGCACCGTCTACGGAAACAGTTCCAAGATGTTTCGTCGCGACTCCCGGCGCGGGATGGCTGTTGATCCGAATACGCGTCACGTCATGGATTGGCTCCTCCATATCCAGAGCGCGGTTAACGGAAGGATCGCGTATATCGATGACGTGCTTGGTAAGTGGCGACGGCATTCGGGAGCTACGACTACGGCGGATCGCGATCGTGACCGCGCAATGACGCATTTCGACGAGCTGCTCTATACCGTGGGGGAAGCTCGGAAGCTCGGCGCGTCCGAAGACGCGGCCGCATTTGCCGAGAGCCGGATTAACTACGCGATGGCGCTTCGTCAGCTGAATTGGGGCGATGTGAAAAACTTTCGACGACTTATCGAAGCGAGCGTTGCGGGAGGTGTACGCGTTAACCGTCGCCATCACGATTTTGCGTACCGGTACAGGAAATGGCCGCGGATTGTCGGTGCCGCGACTCGGCTTCGCCAGAGTCTTGAATCGTGACGCCGCGTGTGGAGCGGATAAGTTGCGTCATTGGATCGCTAGGGCCGGGCGGAGCCGAGCGGGTGCTTACAACCATGGCGAACTGGTGGGTCAACCATGGCCGCGGCGTTACCATTTACACCCTTCAGGCTTCGGCGCCGTTCTTTTGGCTTGACGAACGCGTCACTGTCGTCGCCTTGGGATTGTGCGGCGGCGGCGTGGTACGAAGAACAATCGGGGCGGCTCGACGTGTCGTCCGGCTCCGTCGTGCCCTGCTTGACGGAAAGCCGGACGTCGTAGTGAGCTTTATCGACGTGGCAAACGTCCACGCACTGCTAGCTGCGATTGATGGTGTCGTCCCAGTGGTCATATCGGAGCGCACGGACCCGCGGCACCATCAGATTGGAACAGTTTGGAGGATGCTCCGGCGCATGACATATCCGACGGCTGCTCAGTTGGTTTTGCAAAGTGCAGAGGTCGCCGCTACGTTTTCGTACATGTCAGCTTCGACCAGGATCATCCCGAATCCTGTTCTGCCGGCGCCGATACCCGCATCACGTCCAGCGCCTGACGTTGACGTAGTTGCCATGGGGCGCTTCACCCGTGAGAAAGGATTTGATCTCTTGCTGAAGGCACTACAGGCCGTGTCTCTCGCGCGCGGTGCAACAACACTCAGGGTATGGGGCGATGGGCCGGAGAAATCCGCGTTGATGCTTTTAGCGCATGAGCTGGGCATCGCGAACCAAGTCGAGTTTCCCGGGAATACGACGACGCCAACCACTGCGCTGCAAAGCGGTAAGGTTTTCGTACTTCCGTCTCGGTACGAGGGTTTTCCCAACGTGCTTGGAGAGGCGATGGCGGTCGGGCTGCCAAGCATCGCGTTTGACACATCCAGTGGGCCCCGACAGCTGATCCGACACGGAATAGACGGCATCCTCGTACACGGCCAGGACGTCAACGCCCTTGCCGCTGGGATTGTACAACTCCTGGACGATCCAGACTTGAGAGACCGTATGGAAATCGAAGCGCCACGTGTTACGGCTCGGTTTGGCCTTGCCTCGATTATGGCGCGCTGGGATGACGTTCTGGATGACGCGGTACAAGCGGCGGGCAAGTGATTTTAGGAGAGGCAAACATTCAGACTCGATGGGTAAATCGACGGTGGGGGGTTCTTGTCTCGAGCCTGTTGATGTTCATGGTCGTGTTCAACGTGACCTTTGCCGCGATGCCGTCACCCAGCACGCTCGGCGCAGTTATTCGGGTTGGAACGGTCGCGCTTTTGTGGCTTGGTGTCAGGGTGTTCCGTCGATTTGTCGTGGAAGAGCCAGGGACGTCGCTGACGCTGGTAGCGCTTCTAATCTACGTCGCAGTGCAGTGGATGCTCACCGGATTCGCAGACGCATCTCAAC
>JBDTAW010000024.1:0-3625 GCA_039924445.1 Gemmatimonadaceae bacterium | reverse complement strand
ACGCCGCCTCTGTCCAACGCGAATAATTTCTAAACGTCGAGGTTGCTCACGAACTTCGCATTTGCCTCGATGAACTGACGACGCGGTTCAACATCGTCGCCCATCAGGGTCGAGAAAACCTGGCCAGCGAGGATTACGTCTTCCATGCTCACCTTTAGCAAGGTTCTGGTATTCGGGTCCATGGTCGTCTTCCAGAGTTGGTCGGGATTCATCTCTCCGAGTCCCTTGTAGCGCTGGATGTTCACCGAAGTTTTGCCGTCGTTGCCGCCCATGCGATTGATCAGCTCGTCGCGTTCCTTTTCGTCGTACGCGTAGTATTCTTCCTTCCCCTTGGCGACGCGATACAGCGGTGGTTGCGCAAGGTACACATAGCCCGCTTCGATCAGCTCCGGCATCTGACGGAACAGGAAGGTCAGGAGCAACGTACGGATGTGCGCACCGTCGACATCGGCGTCCACCATAAGAATGATCTTGTGGTAACGAGCCGATTCGAGACTGAAATCGTCGCGAATGCCGGCCCCGATCGCTGTGATGATCGTGCGAATTTCCTCATTCGAGAGCACCTTGTCTATGCGGGCCTTCTCGACGTTGATGATCTTGCCGCGAAGCGGCAGGATCGCTTGAAAGTTTCGGTTGCGCCCCATCTTGGCAGAGCCACCGGCGGAATCGCCTTCCACGAGATACAACTCGCACAGCACGGGATCGCTCAGCGAACAATCAGCAAGCTTGCCAGGCAGGTTGCCGACATCCAGCGCGCTCTTTTTGCGCGTAAGGTCACGAGCTTTGCGTGCAGCCTCGCGTGCACGCGAGGCCGACAGCGCCTTCTCGATCACAATATTCGCGACTTTCGGATGCTCGTCCAGATAACGGTTGAGCAACTCATTCATCACTGACTTGACAGCTCCCTCAACCTCGGAGTTTCCAAGCTTCGTCTTGGTCTGTCCCTCGAACTGCGGTTCGAATACCTTGACGGACAGTACGGCTGTAAGTCCCTCACGGACGTCATCGCCCGAGAGTGTAGCTTCCTTGTCCTTCTTGTTGAAGCCGCTTCGGTTGAGATACTGGTTGATGACTCGCGTCAACCCGGACTTGAAGCCAGTGAGGTGGGTGCCGCCTTCGTGCGTATTGATGTTGTTGACGAAGGAAAAGACGTTCTCATTGTATCCATCGTTGTACTGGAACGCGATTTCGATACCGATGTCATCGTGCGTGGTATCGATGTAGATGACTTCCGGATGCAACGGCTTGGTGCGCGCGTTGAGATACTGCACCATCTCCTGAAGTCCGCCACGTGCAAGGAAGAGTTCGGTCTTCTCCTGGCCTTCGCGCTCGTCGGTGAGCGTAATGCCGACGCCCTTATTGAGATACGCGAGTTCGCGCATGCGATTCGCAAGCGTGTCGTACTTGTACGTGAGATCCGTGAAAATCAGCTCGTCGGGTTTGAACCATGTCCTGGTTCCTGTGTCGTTCTTGGCGACTGTTCCCACGACCTTGAGCTTGGTTACTGTTGTGCCGCGATTGAAATCCATGTAGTGGATCTTGCCATCGCGCTTCACCCACACCTTGAGCTGCGCTGAAAGTGCGTTGACAACCGAAACTCCAACACCGTGCAAACCGCCGGAAACCTTGTAGCTGTTCTTGTCGAACTTGCCGCCCGCATGAAGCACGGTCATCGCGAGTTCGATTCCCGGAAGTCCTTCTGTCGGGTGAAGGTCAACCGGAATTCCGCGACCATCGTCGACGACAGTTATCGAGTCGTCTTTGTGAATCGTTACGGAGATTTCGGTTGCGAAGCCTGCGAGCGCTTCATCGATCGAGTTGTCGACGACTTCGTACACCAGGTGATGCAGTCCAGTCCCGGACGTTGATCCGATGTACATGCCGGGGCGTTTGCGTACTGCCTCCAACCCCTTGAGCACCTGAATGTTTTCCGCGTCGTAGTGTGGCGCGGAGCGTTCGATCTTTTCTTTAACGGCCATTTACGCGACCAAAATAGGCGTGAGGCATGCACCGAAGGAAACCCGAAGCAAGCCGTGCTATAGACTTATTAAGATAACGCATTCGGGCTCCGTTTGCAACCCCGTCGGCACGGTCTAAAGTGTTGCGCTACAACGACTTGGAGCAGTCAGTCCGGGCGCTGCAGTTGGAACCGCAGTTTTCGCACTCGCGGACGGTCAGGATCCGTATTGAGCGCCGCCACAAGCTGAGGCTCCATCAACTGCAATTCAGTCATCCACGCGTTGGTCTTCACCGCCACAAACAGCGATCCGTCCGGTGTCACAAACAACGGCTCGGTAACCGCGGCGATGTCATGACCGACCAGCCGAGCCCATTCCGGCACTACCGCAGCCTGGACCATCCGCAGCTCCAGCCCGGCCGCTTTCAGGTACGAATTCAGTGCGTCGGAGATCTTTTCGGGGCCTGGCTTTCGTGGCGACATTTCAAGCTCCTGGCGACATCGCCGAGATGGTTCCGTCCCTGATGCTCCAGCGTTCGAGGCTTCTGAAGTCGGCTGGAATGTCACCCGCGCGAGGAACCGTGAGAATCGTCTGCCCAGTCACCATTTCCTGAAGCAGAGCAAGAATGCGCGCGCTCCGATGACTGTCCAGTTCGGCAAACGGATCATCCAGCAGCAAAACGGGATCGCTGCCAACATGTGCCTTGAGCGTTTCCGCTTCGAGCAACCTGAGTGTGATTGCGGCGGTTCGCTGTTGGCCCCCCGATCCGAAAGTACGAAGAGTATGACCGCCGATCCGGAGCGAGACGTCATCCCGGTGTGGGCCAGCCTGCGTCAGCCCCCTGCGGATGTCCAGCGAGCGCTTTCGGGCCAGAGTATCTGCAAGCTCGGCGGCCGCGTCACGAGGGTCCGTGATCGCCGTGACATACCCCATCGTCATCGGTTCTGTCTCTCCGATAGCAGCCGAAAGTCGTGCAAATTCGGACGCATGACGATCCATCCACGCCACGCGTTCGCTGAGAAGAACTGCGCCGCTGGACGCGAGCGCCGGCTCCCAGACTGCAACGCTTTCGTCGGACTGGGCGCCGCGCGTTACTCCGCGCAGGGCTGCATTTCGCCGGGCAAGCGCGCCGCGATATTTTTGCAATGCGTGGAGATATCGTGGCGATGTGAGTGCGAGCGCAACATCCAGAAAGCGGCGGCGCTCGGTTGGTGCGCCGCTCACCAACGCCACATCGCGTGGCGATATTACGATTGCCGGCAGGGAGCCGAGCGCTGAGCTCAGCCGTTTGGACTCGGCGCCATCGACCACGACTTTCTTGCGTGCACGTCCAAAGCCAACTGACAATTCGTGTTCGGCTTCTGTCGCGACTGTAGCGTGCAAGTGAAACGCGTCAGCACCAAATCGTATGAGGTCCGCGTCCCGTGCGCCACGCACGGAGCGCAGCAACTGAAAGTAGTAGATGGCCTCCAGCAGATTCGTTTTGCCATGACCGTTGTCGCCGATGAGCACGACACCGTCAGCTGGGAATGTGAGGTCCGCGCGCGCGATATTCCGAAAGTCGCGCAGTACGAGTCGCTTGAGCCGCGCCATTACTCAATCGCCTGCTGAATTCAGCGGCCGCTGAAACTCGGCGCGCGCTTTTCGAGGAAGGCCGACATTCCCTG
>JBDTAW010000023.1:0-26898 GCA_039924445.1 Gemmatimonadaceae bacterium | reverse complement strand
ATGTCGCAGAACGCCCAATGCTGCTGAGATTGATACCCGATGAAGAAGCAGGTCGATTCTTCGGTCTTATGGTTCTATCAGCTCGTGCTGCCGCAATTGTCGGCCCGCTGGTGTGGGCATTCGCAGTGGATGGCTTGACGCCAAAGTTCGGCACGGGGATAGCATATCGCGCTGGCGTTGGTACCGTTGCAGTCGCAATGTGCATAGCATTGTTGATTCTGCACGGTGTGCCGGAGAATTTTCAACGCAATGCCGCCTGATCACGCCTTGGACTACGTGCTGGCACACACATGATTCAACGACTTGCGCACTGGCTCGGCGGTGTTGCGTTGAACTGGTTCTACAGTGACGTACGCGTCGTCAATGGTGATCGCATTCCAGCCAGTGGCCCGATACTGGTCGCCATGAATCACCAGAATGCGCTGATCGACGCGCTTCTGGCGCTCTGGATAGTTCCTCGAGAGTTGCGCATCACAGCCAAGGCCACACTCGGCGACACTATGGCAGGCGCGGTCCTGATGAAATCGATAGGAATAATTCCACTGCGACGAGTTGTCGACAATCCCGCAGCACCTGATCCAATGCGGAACAGGCACGCATTTGAAGCCATGATCGAAGAGCTTAAGAGCGGTGGCGCGATCCTGGTATTCCCAGAGGGCAAGAGCCACAACGAGCCAGAAGTCGCACCGTTGAAAACAGGCCTGGCCAGAGCAGCATTGCGAGCGCGGAAGGATGGGGTGGGCGGAATCAAAATCATCCCTATTGGAATTACTTTCGAGGACAAAGCAACACCGGGAACACGCGTAATCGCTCAGGTTGGTGAGCCGGTGGCGATGGATGACTGGCCAGGTGAAGATGCGCGAGAACTCACCGAATCAATTGCGGCGCGTTTACGGAGCGTCTCGATACTGAATGTGTCCTTCGGCCAGGAGCAATTGCCGACAATCCGGCGAAACTGGCTTGTAAGCCTCGCGGCCTGGTGGGGAAGGTTGGTGCACGAGCTACCCCTCAGGCTTGCCCGACGGCGAGCAGTGCGCTTGAGTGCAGATCCTGGGGAGCCAGCCATGTACACCATGACATTCGGCTTCGGAGCAATACTGGTGTCGTACGCGGTGGAGGTCACGATTGTCAAGCTGCTCTTTGGCTGGGTAGTAAGTACGCTCTTTCTCGTCTCGCTGATCACTGGTGCTTATTGGGCAGCGTACGCCAATCATCCTGACAGCTGAGCCTCAGAACTTGGTTTGGAGCCAGTTGTCACCAATTCCAATATCAACGACGAGTGGTACGGATAGCTGAGCCGCATTTTCCATCTCGTGCGCAACAACCAATTGAACTTCATCCAGTTCCGCGGGATCGACATCAAAGACGAGTTCATCATGCACCTGCAAGAGCATCTTGCTCGCAAAGCTACGTTGGCGGAACACTTCATCGATGCGAATCATTGCAATCTTGATGAGGTCCGCGGCTGAGCCCTGAATTGGTGAGTTTGCTGCGGTTCGTTCACCAAACGCACGCATATTGAAATTCTTCTCCCTCAACTCCGGTATGTATCTCCGCCGGTTGAATATGGTCTGCACATAGCCATTTTCCCGCGCGAACTCGACCATTGAATCGAGGTACTTCTTGACGCCTTCAAAACGCTCGAAGTACCTGGCAATAAAATCGCGCGCCTCAGCGTGAGGTATTCCCAGCTGTCGCGACAGTGCGTGCGGCCCCTGTCCGTAGATCGTTGCAAAGTTGATCGTCTTCGCACGGCCGCGCATTTCCTGCGTCACAGATTCCAGGGGAACATCGAAAATGATGGACGCTGTCTGTCGGTGAATATCGCCGCCGGCGTTGAACGCATCCACAAAGTTCCTGTCGTGCGAGAGATGCGCCAGCAAGCGCAACTCGATTTGGGAATAGTCAGCTGACAGAAGCTTCCAGCCAGCACGCGGAACAAAACCCCGTCGGATATCACGACCTAGTTCGCGGCGGATGGGTATGTTCTGAAGATTGGGATCGCTGGACGAGAGTCGCCCTGTGCTCGCGACCGTCTGATTAAACGATGTATGCAGACGGCCATCTCGGGGATTCACCAGGCGCGGTAGTGCATCGAGATATGTGCTCTCGAGTTTGGCCAGCTCTCGATACTCCATCAACAGCGACGGAAGTCGATGCCCCTCATCGGCCAGCTCCTGGAGCACGCTCGCATCAGTCGATGCACCGGTTGCCGTCTTCTTCAACACGGGCAGGTTGAGCCTGTTGAAGAGAATCTCACGCAGCTGCACATTGGAGCCTATGTTGAACTCCTCACCGGCTTCCTTGTAGATCTCGAGCTGTACCAGCTCTCGCTCGCGCTTGAACCTCGCCTTGAGCGTCGCAAAATGTGTGGAGTCGATTGCCATGCCGTTCCACTCCATGTCGGCCAGGACGGCAATAAGCGGGATCTCGACTTCACGAAAGAGGCGGGTGAGTTCGTAAGCTTCGAGTTGCGGCTCGAAGTGCTCGCGCATCCTCAGAGTCATGTCGACATCCTCGCACGAGTAATCGCGAGCAATATCCAGTGCTACCCGATCAAAGGAGATTTCAGATTTGCCCTTGCCACACACATCTGCGTACGAAGTCATGGTGTGATCAAGGAATTCAATCGCAAGCATATCAAGGGAGTGCGATCGACGACCCGGATCGAGCACGTAGCTGGCAAGCATCGTGTCAAACTCCACGCCCCGCAGAGTGATGCCCTCATTACGAAGAACGAGTACATCATATTTCGCATTCTGGAGTGTCTTCGCGACCGTGGCATCCTCAAGCAGATCGACTAACGGTTTCATCGAGACGGATGACAGAGCTGGAAGGTTCTTGACGCTGGACTCCAGCGGGGTGGCGCTACCAAGCAATTCCCCCTGCTGACTCACTGGGTCAGTATGTGCAAACGGGAAGTAATACGCCTCACCTGGCGCAACAGCCAATGAGAGCGACACCAGCCGCGATCTGAGTGGGTCGACCTTAGACGGTGAGCCTGCGTCGATGACGGTCTCTGTATCAACCGCGATGTGCTTCGCCTTGCGAGCCTTGCGCACTATCTTCTCGACCTCTGCTACCGTCTCTACAGTGCGATATTTTGCCGTCGCCGTGACTTTCGGTGTTTCGACTGCGCCGGCTGCTTCCTTTGCAAAGGTGTGAAATTCCAGCTCTACGTATAGTTGTGCCAGCGCAGCATTGTCCGGGGTACCTACTTTCATTGCGTCGAGGTCCAGCGCTACCGGAAGATCGTCGCGAATAGTTACCAGCTCTTTTGACAGCCGCGCATTTTCCGCATGCGCGAGCAGTGCTTCGCGTGGTCTCTTCTTGGTGAGCTCCGCCGCGTGTGCGAGGATTTCCTCCAGATGTCCAAACTGCGCGACCAGTTCACACGCGGTCTTGTCTCCAATCCCTTTTACGCCAGGAACGTTGTCGGAAGAATCACCGACAAGCGACAGATAATCGGTTACAAAACTCGGCGGTACGCCAAGCCGTTCCGCACCGTTCTCGACGCCTACCCAATGCTCCTCAACGCTTGCCGGCCCCCCTCGTCCGGGATTCAACAACCAGACACCAGGACGAACGAGTTGTTGGAAATCCTTGTCACCCGAAATCACGACGACGTTCATTTCGGCCTCCACGGATTTTCTCACCAGCGTCCCGATCACATCGTCAGCTTCATATCCTTCCAGCGCGATGATCGGGATACCATACGCCGCGAGAAGCGCGCAGACGCGATCCATTCCGCGATCGAAGTCCGATTGAAGCTCCTCTGATAGTTTCTCGCGCGTAGCCTTGTATGCTGGATACTTCTCATGTCGAAATGACAACCCGGAGTCATGTACCCAACCCAGGTACTCGGGCCGATGTGTAGAAAGCAGTCGCTGCAGAAAATTGGCAATTCCCCACGCGGCCGAAGTATTCTCTCCACGGCTTGTAGTCAGTGGGCGTGATATCAGAGCGAAGAACGCGCGATAAATAAGCGCGTAGCCATCCACCAGAAACAGTCGGGGTGATTTCGGTAGCGCAACTTGCATTAACGATTCGTTACCCGAGCGAGCAGGGTTTGAAACTCAAACGCACTCTGCCTGGTAAGACGCCACTGACGGATGTCATTCGGATCGTAGAAGATGATTCTGTCCTGATACTGACTGTATTCCCACACAAGCACTCTTACACGACTGGCCACCTGGCCTGGCGCTGCGATACCTCCTGCATACATCAACGCATAATCCTCATAGGAATTGGTCGGTGCGCCAAGCGCCACATACACCATACCACGATCGGACAGCCAGCCTCGCGGAGAATCCGTTACGAACAGCGAATTTGCATCCCGTATACGACTGAAATAAGCATCGAGCGCTTCGTTCTGCGGCGTGCTCGGACTGGGATCTGTCTCCCGGAGAAACTCTGCCCAGCGGACACCTCTATTTTCTGGTGTCGCGCTGTACAGTGGAGCGAGTTTGTTTCGCGCCCGAAAGAAACGGAGATAATCCAACATCTCCTTGAATGAAAGCACTGGCAGATCGGGCCCAAAGCCAACGAAGATCCGCGTACCCATTGTGTCTGGGGAACCTGCTTGCATCGCGAGTATGGTACCCACCCCTACATCCGAGTGAAGCAGTGGGACAGTCAGCAGGCCTGACCCGATTTTCGTACTTCCAGTGGAGAGCGACCTGGTCCCCTCCCACGCAACCTTACCGTCGGGTGTACGAAGTTGCAGGACAACTGGTTTCGCCGGATCATACGATTCCAGATAAATGGATGCAGAGTCGTCGACACCAAATACGTAAGAGGCACGAGGTGCAGGCAAATAGCTTGGGACCGAATCAAGGTTGGTTCTCGGTTTCGCTTCATATGCCGGCTCCAGAGTTGAAAGCCCGGAGGGCGATAAGCGTGGAACGGTGATCAATAGGTCACGCCCAGCACTACGCTGGCTGTTCCCATCGCGCACAACATAGTTCAGCGAGTACGTCCCCGGCCTGGTTCTAAAAGTACGCTTGTAAATCACGCTCTCATCGGTACGCGAAGTTTCCTTGAAGGACGTGACCCGGACAGATTCGCTGTCACGTGCCTGAGCCGCTGGCGCACCACCACTGGTAAGCGACAGATCCACAGCGTAACTGGCCGAATAGCTACCGGACTCTTCCCGTTTAAAGACCAACCCTTTGTTAGGCAGGGAGAGACCTACAACAACAAGGGTTGTGTCGGGAGACCGGGTTGCGAAATAAGCCACATCTCCCACGAAGAACAGGGGAGGGCCCGAAGCTGCCAGACCCATCTGGTCATAAATCTCCGCGAACTGGCTGACACCACCAGTAACTGCCGCACGTTCAGGGTCATAGGACCCGAGCGAGCCGCCCGGACCAGATGCCGAACCCGGGTTGCCGGAAGCGCACGCAACGAGCGCCACGACCAACCCCGAGGAAAACCACTTAAACGTCACTACCCTCATGCACTGGTCCAGGGTCTGGGGTCAGCGAACGCATTCTTGGAGCATTAAGGTATTATATACGCTGGTGCCCCTGTCCTTACCGTCCAATTAGCATTAGGTTCGCCGAGTGCCACGAGAAAATCTTGTTGGAACTACGATCGCCGGTTATGCGATCGACCGCGAGGTCGGGGAAGGCGGTACGTCCGCTGTTTACGACGCACACCATCCCGAGCACGGGCGAGTCGCGCTCAAAGTCCTGCGTGAGCGACTGCGTCAGGACGCAACCGCGGTAACGCGATTCGTTCGCGAGGCAAAGTTCGGCGCTCGTGTAGAACACATAAATGTGGTTCATACAATCGAGACAGGGGAAGCAGACGGGGGAATCCCCTTCCTCGCGATCGAATGGGCACCTGGCGAACTCCTTGAACGGTACGCCAAGACAAAAGGTCATCTCGACGTCGCTGAAGCAGGGACGATAATCATCCAGATTGCTGCTGCCGTTGAAGCAGCGCACTGCCAGAATATTGTCCACCGGGACCTGAAGCCCGACAACGTCATGTACGATCCCGTAACTCGTACAGTGAAATTGCTGGACTTCGGAATTGCGACGGACACGACGGCGCCCGCAGACGAGAGGCTGACCCGTGCCGGATTCTTCGTAGGCACATTGATGTACGTCGCCCCTGAAGCGCTATCTGGAGAGCTGGTTACGCCAGCCGCCGACCAGTACTCACTCGCGACCATTGCGTACTTCCTGCTCACAGGGTGCCATCCGTACACAGCCAAGCAGCCTCGTGAAATGTTTACCCAGCTGCTTACAATGCCGCCGATACCACTGAGCCAGGCGACGGAAGACCTCGAATTCCGGCCAGAGGTCGAAGCAGTTGTCATGCGCGGATTGGCAAGACAGCCAAAGGATCGCTACCCGAGTGTCATGGAGTTTGCTGTTGAGCTCGAACGCACTCTTGCGCTCCCCGTGGAACAAAAGAGCACGATATCACGCTTGCTGCGCCGGTTCTCCAGGCAGCCAGATCGTAAACGTTGAGCCTTTCCCTAAATCGCTCTCGACGGTAACGTCACCACCCAGTAAGCGCGCCAGCCTGCGTGATATTGGGAGGCCAAGCCCGGTGCCGCGATTCATGGAATCGCCTCGCGAGCCAGCGTTGATCTGTTCAAATTCCTCGAAGACCCGAGCCTGATCGTTCCTGCTGATACCGATTCCCGTATCGGTAACCTGAATTGCTATCCAGGGTCGCACGGTTGCCGCGACAGTATCCAGTGAAGGCTTTATAAGACCTGGCACAACGGGGTCTGTCCCGGGGACCATCCGAGTGCGCACCGAGATCGTTCCAGAGTTTGTATACTTGACTGCGTTCCCAAGCAGATTGAGCAATATCTGACGCAAGTGTGTCGTATCAGTACGTACGCGCGGAAGGCTACTGCTCAGAGCCAGCGACAGATAAAGCTTTCTTTCTGTAACCAATGGCTCGATCTCGCTGGCGACGTCAAGAATGAACGGACGCAAATCGATTGGCTCGGAATGCACCTCAAGTCGACCGGCAGCCATCTTTGCAAGATCCAGAATCTGATCAACGAGGTGTCGCAGATGACTCGCGGAAGCCTCGATTCTTTCAACGGGAGCAGCCTGTTTCGGCGTGAGTTCTCCATACACTCCCTCGCGCAGTAGATCCACGAATCCGACAATAGCGTTCAGAGGCGTACGAAGCTCGTGCGACACGTTGGCCAGGAATTCGCTCTTCATCTTGTTGACTCTGATCAACTCCGTCGACAGATGTTCCAGTTCCCTCGAGCGCTCCTGAAGCCGACGCGCCTGCATGCGGAATCGTCGCACCACGTAGACGAAGACAACCGCCCCAATACCGATGAGAACCCAGCTGAGACCAGCGGGCAGATGATCTAACACTGATTCAATTCACAGAAACCGGGTTGGATGCGTGTATATTTTTCGCGCATGACGAAGCATGAGCAATTGGTGGAACTCCTCGCCACACGATCCGCACGTATTGGGGAATTTACTCTCGCATCGGGCGCTCGCTCAAACCTGTACATCGATGCCAGGATGACGGCCATGAGCCCCGATGGGCTCGCGTTGATCGGACCACTAGCCCTCAGCGAACTGCGACTCGCAGGCTGGAAGGCCGATTCCGTAGGTGGCCTCACGCTCGGCGCCGATCCGATTTCCTACGCCATTGCCTACGCCAGTGCACTGGCTGGAACCCCTTTACGCGCGTTCACCGTACGTAAGGAGGCCAAAGCCCATGGAACCGGCAAGTTGATCGAAGGACCATTCCTGCCCTCAGATGGAGTGGTAGTCATCGAGGACGTAATCACAACTGGCGGTTCCGCGCTCAAGGCAATACACGCCATCGAGAGCGCCGGAGCCGCCATAATAGGTGTGCTCTCGCTCGTGGATCGCGAAGAAGGTGGAAAGGAGCGAATCGAAACCGAGGGATACAGTGTTCGATCGCTTACCAGGGCATCCGAAATTGTACCGCGAATAAAATGAACACTGCTGTCAGGCGGATTTCGAAATCCAACCTGGCTGAGCTGTAGCAGGACGAAACGTGCGCAACGTAGGTAGATGTGGCAGAATGAGTTCCTCGCGAAATCTGTGCAGCATCATTCCGCCATCATAAGCCTCTCGAAATTTTACAGGCGACATTCCAAGTACACACCGCACATGCCGACTGAAAGCCTGCGGCGACGAGTAGTCCAGTTTGCGCGCAACACTTGTGACTGACAACCCGGCATTCTCGAGAAGTCTTGCCGCACGAACCAGACGTCCGACATCGATATAGCGTTTGGGCGACGGCAGGTCCGCACGGTAGAACCGACTCATCAGCGTTCCCGGCAATACGTTGAGATATCGCCCCATCTGCCTGACATTCACGATGTACGGCTTGTGAGTGAACAACAGCTCGAAGAACTTCCAACAATCCGGGGCTACACCAGTCAAATCGATGTTGAGTGCGCCCAGCATCTGACGCTGCACATCTGTCGAGCGTTCGTGCGTCAGCAGCTCCCGTAACGCCGACCAACCGGATGGCGACCGTGCATCGATCAGTGTACGAACCCCAACTCGACCGAGCTCAAGAACAGAATGCGGTGTTGATCGCTGCACATCCGTGAGCAATGCGAACGTCGGAATTGTAGGAAACTCCCGAACCATTGTCGCCATTCGTGCAGCACTCCCCGTATCGTACCTGGCGACAGAAACGATCACCGCATCCACCTGCTGTACTCGAACATCATCATTGAGCTCTTCCACGGAACCACGGTGAAGCACCTCAAAGACCCCCTCCGCAGCAACATCCACCCTTACGCGCTCCAGCGGCGTGAGCACCGTAGCGATTACGGGCGGTCGGGATGGAGCAGTACTTCTGTGCACCGGACGAACCTCATTTACTGGCATCGATGTACCCTTCCAGCTGATGGTGAAGCAAAGCAGTACGCGTTTGCGACACCAGCATAGATCCACAAATCAGTAGCGCATCACCGTTGCATCACTACGGAATCATTACTGGAATCCGTCAACTGGCGGAGGTCGATGTCCCATTAGATTTCAGGAGTGCCACCGGCTGGACGGTCGCGAAATAGTATCCTTGTGGTACTATTCCGAGGAAAGTCCGGGCTCCATGGACACACTGCCAGGTAACGCCTGGGCACGAGGCGGTAAAACGCTGAGTGACGGAAAGTGCAACAGAAAGCAAACCGCCAACGGGCAACCGTAGGTAAGGGTGAAAGGGTGAGGTAAGAGCTCACCGCATGTGTGGCAACACACGTGGCTCGGCAAACCCCAGTGGGAGCAAGGCCAAATAGGCGGTGAAGGGTGTCCACCCTGACGAAGACGCCGCGGGTAGGCTGCTGGAACGTGCAGGCGACTGCACGTCGAGAGAAATGATCGTCACACCAATCGAAAGATCTGGTGTACAGAACCCGGCTTATAGGCCGGTGGCACTTCTCTCTTCAAGTAGGATCTTCAAGGTACGATGACGAAACTGATTGGCTTCCTGGCTGGACCATGCGCTGCGCTCATCATGATGGCGTGCGCAAGCGCTTCCCCTGTCGTATCACCATCGCCAGTAAACGTTCCCGCCACGAAGCCAACGCAGCCGGCCCCGCCACTACCGACGGCTCTACCAACCCCGCCACCTGCAAAGTTGTCCGGATCCTGGAATTTCACATACGCTCCAGGTACGTACACCTACACGATGCAGACCGACGGAACTATTGCTCCTGTGTCTGACACAACCAGGAAGCAATCATTGCCACAGTCGCACCAGACAGCGACTATCGCAATCTCTGGATCCGGCGACATACAGGTGATGGATCCGGCACCAGCTGCTTCACCAGCGTGCGATCCTACTGCCGCATTGATTCTGCGGGCTCAACAGCTGCTTCCAAGGATCCCGAACGCGCTTATTGCTGGTGCAAGATGGCGCGATTCAACGACTACAACTGGATGTCGGGGACTGATACCAGCCGCGTCAACGGTAATCAGCAATTACATGGTTACCGGTGATACAACGATCAACAGCACGCGAGTACTGCAGATCCAGCGCGCAGATTCGATCTCCGCAACAGGTGAAGGATCGAGCGGTCAGCATCGAATTCTGGTTACTGCAACAGGAACTGGATTATCACACGCTTTCCTGGACCCGATCACCGGCCGTCTGGTGATGCTGATTGGAACGCAATCAACACTCGTCAACGTCACGACATCGGGACGGCTCGAGCGGTTCCTCCAGAACGTTACAGAATCAATATCGCTGGCTGGCTTTCACTAGGACTCTCCAGCGAGCCTAGTCCATCAAGCGAAGCGGCATGACCAGGCACATGTAAGTCGCCGAATCCGTCCAGCCTTCCGGCTCCATAGTGGCAGCACGTTCTGGCGCCTTGAATGTGAGCCTGACCTCATCAGTGGGCATGTAGCGCAGTATCTCCAGCAAGTAACTGGCATTGAATCCGATTTCGAGCGGATCTCCGTTGTATCGAATCGGCAGCTCGTCCTGAGCTTCACCAAGGTCGGGCGTGGTCACACTGAATTTCAACATACCCGAGTTGAATGCCATCCGAATACGGTGCGTTTGATCACTCGCTATGACAGACATTCTCTTCAGCGCACTGATCAACGCCGTCTTGTCTGCAATCGCGTACTTGTCATTGTCGCGAGGGATTACCTGGTCATAATTGGGGTAAGGTCCTTCGATCAACCGGGTGTAAACTGCGGTGAGCGGCGACCGGAAACCGATGTGATTCTCACCACGAGCAACTTCGAGTTCTTCTTCGGCAGGGAATAGTCGACGCACCTGCTCCAGTGCTTTTGGCGGCACGATCAGATCGCTCGCCGGCGCATTGGTCGCAACGATCGGAATCTCCATCTTCGCCAGCCGGTGCCCATTGGTCGCAACCATCCGCATCTGCTCAGGGCGCAGTTCCCACAACACACCGTTCAGAATCGGTCTGCTTTCCTCTGTGGAAACAGCGAACGCGGTCGCGCCAATGAGTTTCTGAAGGTCACCAGATTTGATTCTCCAGCTCTCGTTGAATCGAACGACAGGAAACGTAGGAAACTCGTCCCGCGGCAAGCCAAGCAACTTGAATTTAGATCTGCCGCACTCGAGCGTAATTCGCTGTTCACCAAGGGCGGCGATCTTCACCGGAGCTGGTGGAAGTTCGCGTGCTAGCTCGCTGAGTTTTTTGGCTGGAATTGTCACAGCCCCTGATGCTTCAACATCCGCGGTGACTTCGGTACTCACGGCTATATCGAGATCCGTTCCCGACAGCCTGATACCACGGTCAGTCGTTTCGACGAGGATATTCGCCAGGACCGGGAGTGTGGTCTTCGTGGGGATGCTTGCTGATACGGCATTGAGGCCTTCCTGAAGCTTCTCACGAGAGATCGTAAAGCGCATCCGTATTCCCTGACGTCCGAGGAGAGGAGTAAACGTGCAATGTTGCTTGTATCAGGAGGTCTTCATGTGGAAGATCGCCATGCTCTATTAAAGCCTATATGATATAGAAATCTAGCAGTCGTAGTAGAGTAGTGTTTATAAGCGGAGAAGCTCTGTAAGTATCGATTTCACACGCACTTCCGGCGATTTGGTGGTGTGGAAGGACCGTGGAGAACATCTGGTTTCAACATCTGCCAACATCGGACCTGTTGGTAAACGGCCCTGAGTGTTGGAAATAGTGGGAAACTGGTTCCCATTTTGTTCATATCCTGAGGGATGCCAACATGGCTCTCAGTTGCGTTATCCTGGTCTGTGTCTGTGGGTCATTCTGGATCATCTGGGTCACCTTGTCGAGGCTGTGGATCACCGTTGAGTGGTCACGACCGCCGAATGCTGCTCCAATCTCCACAAGTTGCATCCCAAGCAGATCTCGCGTCAGGTACATCGCGATTTGTCTTGGGACGGTTAGTGCTTTGGTTCGTGTCTTCGAACGCAAACCGTCGACCGTCGTGCCCCATTCCTTGGCGACTGCGGTCTGGATGACGCCAACATTCAGTCCAAGAGATGCCGTGTCTCGCTGACCATCTTCCAGGGCCTTGAGCTTGTCCCTGAGAGCCTCACGGGCCACCTCGATAGTGACAGGCTTGTGGCGAAGCGACGCATATGCGAGGAGCTTGATTATGGATCCTTCGAGCTCTCGCACGCTTGAACGCACATGTTCTGCGATGAAGCGTATGACGTCCTCTGGAATAGTGGTTTCCAGGTCATCCTGTTGAGACTTCTGTTGCAGGATCGCGATTCGATGCTCAAAATCAGGCAGCTCGATGTCAGCTACCATTCCCCACTGAAAGCGGCTCACCAGACGAGCTTCGAGGCCAGCGATGTCTGATGGTGGCCGATCGCTTGTGAGGATGATCTGGCGACCAGCTTCGTAGAGAGCGTTGAAGGTGTGAAAGAACTCTTCCTGGGTTCCTTCCTTGCCCTTGAGGAAGTGAACGTCATCAATGAGGAGCAGGTCTGTTTCTCTGTACCGGCGTCGGAATTCCGCGTTAGTCCTGTTCTGGATCGCGTTGACCATCTCGTTGGTGAACTGTTCGGTGCCCACGAACATTATGCGGGTCGAGGGGTCGCGCTCATAGATGGCGTGACCGATCGCCTGCATCAGGTGGGTCTTCCCGAGTCCCGTATCACCGTAGATGAAAAATGGGTTGTAGATCTTTCCGGGTGCTTCGGCGATCGCGTGTGCAGCCGCAGCCGCGAGCTCATTCGACTTACCGATGACAAACTGCTCGAACGTGTACCTGTCGTTAAGTGGCGCCTCAATGGCGCGTTGAGGTCTTAGTGATGTCGGGATTTCTTCCGGCTTTGGCGCTACAAAGAAGTCCATCTGTGGACGGGCCTGCCGCTCTTCGTTCACCCTAAATGTGATTTTGAGCGGTTGCCCGAGAGCTACAGGGGCGAAAGCGCTGAGCATGGTCGCGTGTTTCGACTCGTTCCAGTCTGCTGCGAATCGGTCGGGCGTTCCAACTATCAGGGTATCGCCAACGACCTCGAGGGCCTCGGTAGGCTCCAGCCAGGTCTTGAAGGTTTGCTCGGGCAACTCTCGACGAGCTCGTTCGAGAATTCGCGACCAGATGTCGGCGGGGAGAAGATCAAGCGATTCCATGAGGTGGGGAGGCGAAGCTACGGAATGGATGTGGATAAGTCAATCACCCTTCCCGGACTAAGCTTGCCTGGTGAAGCTCTTCTTTCGCGCAGTTGTTGCATCTTATTGGTGCCATTAGATTTAACGGTCTTTCGCTAAAGTCGTTCAAGAGCCGTTCAAGAGAGCACTGGGGATCAAATATGGGTAAGCCGACTTATCGTCCGCGTAACAAGCGCCGGATCAGAACGCATGGATTTCGCGAGCGCATGTCCACGCGGTGGGGCCGAGAAGTGTTAGCGCGTCGCCGCAAGAAAGGGCGCAAGCAGTTGACGGTGCAGTTGCCGTCGAAGTACGCTGGCGCGTAATAGAGCCCGCACAACCAACGTCGCATCTGACGTTCTCCCGCGCGCAGCGGTTATCGCGCGCTCCCGATATTGAGTTCGTGAAGCGGACGGGGAAGCGAGTGAAATCTGGACTGCTGGACGTCCGGGTGACTGCTTCCCCGTCGTTGTGTGCGCGAGTTGGTATTATTGTCCCGAAGTACGGGCACATTATTGTTGAGCGGAATCGGCTTCGGAGGCGCGTGCGTGAGCTTGTGCGACTTCGAATGCTTCCGTCGCTGAGCTCCGTACCGCCAACGGACGTGCTTCTTCGCGCGCTTCCGCGGGCGTACGCTGCCAGCTTTGCGGTACTTGAGCGGGAGATAGATGGGATCGTTGCACGACTCGCATGATCATTCGAGCGGGAGCCAGACGGAGCCTGGGCAGCACCAGGTTTCGGCAGGACAACGGAGATCCGTAGGCATCTGGATCCTCCGTGGTCCTATTCGGTTCTATCAACTCGCGATATCGCCGATGATGCCGGCCGCGTGCCGTTACTATCCAACTTGCTCGAACTACGCTATCCAGGCGATCGACAAGTACGGTCCGTTGAAGGGTGGTTGGTTGGCGGCACGACGTATTCTAAGATGTCATCCTTTTCGGCCGGGCGGCTTCGACCCGGTCCCCTGAGTTTGCACTGATCAATGGAAAGTAGACGAGTTGTTCTCGCCGTAGCGTTGGCTATTGTTGTCTTTCTCGGGATGCAATTCCTGTTTCCGCAGAAGCCCGAACAGAACAAGCTTCCGGGCAAGGCTGACAGTACCGCCGTACATAAAGCAGCAGCGGGCAGCGCAGCCACCGCGACTGTATCGGCGCAGGATTCAGCTAAAGCCGCCGCCGCCGCCGTCGCAGCAGCCGTCCCGAGCGCGGTTCAGCCCACGATCGCGGCATCTTCGTCGACGACGCTTCCCGCGATCGCAGCGGAGACACTGACCGTGGCTCCAGCGGCCGCGAAACGTGACAGCGGCGCCGATTTTCACTTCAGCAACGTTGGCGCGGTCCCAGTTGCGATTGTGATGAATACGTACGCCAACCGCGTCCACGGCAACAATGGTGCGAAGGTTGAGCTCGGTTCGGATGGTAACTCGATACTTAAGTATCAGTTAGTTACTAATGGCGGTCAGCCAGTGGATCTCTCGCACACGGCGTTTCAGAGCAGCCGAGATGGCAACGTTGTGACCTATACAGCTCCGGTTGCTGGTGGCGACGTACGAATCGAGTATGCGACTGTACCTGACAGCTTCGTTTCGCATGTAACCGGAACTATTGCCGGCGCGAAGAATGGGAGCTACGTGGTCGTGCAGCTTCCGCAGACTTTTGCGGCGACCGAGCCTGACACCGCGGATGATCGGAATTCGCTTGCATTCGCGTTCCTTACCAAGCGCGAGGCTGCGCGGAACGTAACGTTTCACTCTCTTGATCCTGGTGAGAAGCAACTCGTTGAAGGACCGGTTACCTGGATAGTCGCGAAATCCAAGTACTTCGTGGTCGGGCTGCTGGCTCCCAAGAAAGGCCCCGAGTTCACGGAAGCAACACTGGTAGGTGGTCCACGGGCGACAAAAGTTGCGACGCATGCAACTGGCACCGTCGTGGTCCCTGTTGTCAACGGAGCGTTCGGCTTTGATATCTACGCCGGCCCTCAGGAATGGAAGAAACTAAACGCACTTGGCCGAGATTTCGATCAGGTCAATCCGTACGGTTGGGCGTTTGTGCGACCATTGATGCAACCGATTGCGACGTCGGTAATACGGCTTGTCCTGTGGATGCACAAGGCGTTGAATCTGAGTTACGGACTGGTTCTAATTGCGCTGGGGCTGCTCGTCCGCCTGTTGATGTGGCCGTTGTATCAGACATCGATGAAGACGTCGATCAAGATGCAGATTCTCCAGCCTGAGCTGACAGAAGTTCAGAACAAGTACAAGGACGATCCGGAGAAGCAGCGGACAGAAATAATGAAGGTGTACCAGAGCCACGGGATGAACCCATTGTCGCCGTTGCTGGGCTGCCTTCCGTCACTGCTGCCGATGCCGATATTGCTTGCGCTGTTCTTCGTGTTCCGGAATACGATTGAATTTCGCGGAGTACCGTTCTGGTGGATGAGTGACCTGTCGGTTCGGGATCCGTACTACATATTGCCAATTCTGATGGGCGCTTCGATGTACCTCATCTCGTGGATCGGAATGCGAAACACGCCGCCGAATCCACAAGCAAAAATGATGAGCTACATCATGCCAGCGATGTTCACGTTGTTCCTGTACAGAGAAGCGGCAGGACTCAACCTTTACTACGCGACGCAGAACCTTGCGACATTGCCGCAGCAGTGGCATCTGTCGCGCACACGCGGCATGAGCAAGCCGAAGACAATTGCGTCTACCAAGGACTCCTCAGGCAAGGATGCTGTAGCCACGGTCGCGAAGGTCAAGGGCAAGGGGAAAGACAAGGGTTAGCCGCGGTCTTCCGGTCGTCTGAGCTGATGGATCGGCAGCTCCGCGTTGTAGTTTAGAGGCATGCGGATCACCTATATCGGTCACGCGACGCTGTTAATCGAGATAGGTGGGAAGAAGATTCTCACCGATCCGAATTTTGATTCATCACTCGGGTTGGTGCTTGCCCGAGTGAGCGCACCAGGGATTGCGCTCGCGGATCTCCCGAAGCTCGATATGATCGTCCTGACGCATGCACATGCGGACCATCTTTCGTTTCGGTCGCTTGCGGAGATCCAGCATGTCCCACTATTCGCGCCGCCGGCCGTCGCGCAATGGATTCGCCGGAAAGGGATAACCCAAGCGGTTGACTTCGCGCCCGGAGACTCGTTTACAAGCGAGGGCGTCACGGTTCATGCGGCCGCGGCGTCGCATTCAGGGGCGAGGTATCTGATCGATCAGTGGCATCGGCAGGCCAATATGTATCTATTTGATACTAATCGTGAAAGTGTCTTTTTCGCTGGTGATACCGCGCTTAGAGATGACTCGACCAGCATGGTCGCGCGGGTGCTCGGAGAGCGTCGGCTTGACGCGGCGCTGCTTCCGATCGGTTACGCGCCGACCTGGAAAGTGGGATTCAGGCACGGCCATCTGACCAGCGCGGACGCACTCAACCTGTTTGAGAGATTCAACGCGCGGCACTTCGTTCCATACCACTGGGGAACATTCAATCATCTCACCGCGTCCGCGTACGATGCAATACATGAATTGCGAGAGCAGGTTAAGAGCCACTCGCGGGGCGCTGACGTCCGCATTCTCGATCCCGGAGAATCGGTCGATGTGGAGCCAGTCGCTCCGTGAATACACTTGCAAGTGATGACACAATCGCGGCGATCGCTACCGCGGAAGGGCGTGGCGCAATTGCTGTAATCCGCATATCCGGCCCCTCAGCGTTTGCAATCGTGAAGCGACACGCGGAACAATTACCCGCAACGGATCGGCGCGCGACACTCAGCACGATTCGCGATTCTGCTGGGGACGTGCTGGACAAGGCGCTCGTCACGAAGTTCGCCGCGCCAGCCTCGTTTACGGGGGAGGATGTTGTCGAGATAGCCACACACGGTGGCGTGGTAGTCCCGACGCTTGTGCTGGCGGCGCTTATTTCGTCTGGTGCGAGACTGGCGGAGCCAGGCGAATTCACTCGGCGGGCAGTACTGAACGGGAAATACGATCTGGTGCAGGCCGAGGCGATCGGGGATCTGATTGACTCGAAGTCACGTGCTATGCAGCGAGTTGCAATTACACAATTGGACGGCGGGTTGTCGCGCCGCATAAACGAACTGAGGGAAGGAGTGATCAACCTCGAAGCGTTGATTGCATACGATATTGATTTTCCCGAAGAGGATGACGGCCCGGTTTCGCGAGAACGTGTGGAAGCAGCAACCGCGGATGCGGTGCAAGCACTGACGGCATTGCTGGAGACAGCACCAGCCGGTGAGCTTGTCAGGGAGGGGGCGCTCGTGGTGATCGCGGGCGCTCCAAATGTTGGTAAATCGTCGTTGTTCAACGCGATGCTGGGAAGATCGCGCGCCATCGTTACCGAAATTCCCGGCACAACGAGAGATGCAATCGAGGCGGTTCTCGAAGCAAGTCCGTGGCCGATACGACTTGTCGATACCGCTGGATTGCGTGACACGAGTGATGTTGTCGAGCAGATGGGAATAGAGGTGGCAACGCAATATCTGGGATCGGCCGACGTAATACTCGCATGTGGTGATACAGCTCATAGTGCGGCTGAGACAGCCGCGATCGTATCGGGTTTGAGCAATGCAGCGATAATTCCGGTCCAAATGAAGGCGGACCTTACAGTTACACCTGCCGGCGTGGATGCAGTCAGTGCCGTGACGGGTACCGGGATCCGGGAACTTCTGGTTTCCATTGGAGCGGCAATTTCGAGTCGACACGGACAAATCACCCCGGACTCGCCGATTCTCTTCCGCGAACGACAACGCTATTGTGTTGAACTGGCGCGGGACGAACTGCTGGCCTTTCAGACGGCGCTTGCGAGCGAAAGCTTGCCAGTGTCTGTAGCGGCAGTGCATCTTCGGAGTGCCGTGGACGCGCTTGCAGATGTCACCGGGACTATTGACGTGGAGGATGTGTTGGATCGTCTATTCCGATCTTTCTGCGTTGGCAAGTGACTAACCCCGGCGCGAGTGTCATAACAGAGACGCCGTTCAGCTCAGTCACGAGTCTGGACATCTCTATTGATGTAGAGACGCCAGAGCAGATTGCCCTGGCCTATTCGGTGGCGGGCATTGGGTCCCGTGGTGCCGCAGCAGCGATTGACACGATCATCAGCATGGTTGTGCTCATTGTGCTCGCAATTGTTGCAGCGGTCGCGGCGAGCTATTCCGGCATGAAGCTTGGTAATGTCAGTCCATCTGCAGCGTGGGTGATGGCCGCGTACGTCCTGGCGCAATTCGTAGTGACATGGGGTTACTACGTGGTGTTCGAGGGAATCTGGGACGGTCAGACGCCAGGCAAGCGGATCATGCATTTGCGCGTCGTGCGTGATGGTGGTTTTTCCATCACATTCGCCGCGTCGGCAGTGCGCAACCTATTACGCGTAATCGATGCGCTCGGTGTTTATCTTGTCGGGATAATTGTTGTCATGCTGAACGATTCCCGGAAACGGCTGGGCGATATAGTTGCCGGTACGTTTGTAATCAAGGAGGAACGATCGAAGCCACAGTCCGTGGAGCGACAATCATACAGGCCACAGAGCCCCACTGCATTTGCGCAACTGAGCGATGAAGAATACGCTGTCCTTGACAGGTATATGGAACGGCGCACTACTCTCGAACCAGCGCGCCGGGACGCTATCGCCGCGGAATTCGGGAAACGATTCGACAAATATCTGATATCGACTTCAGCGGCCAGTTTGCACGCGTCGCTGTTCCGACTGTACGAGTCGGAGCGTGACGCCAGGGCGGGTGGTGTTGCGTCACGTAGCGATACAGGTGCGCGTCGAGAGCAGCATGCGATCGTAGCACTCGGGTTGAAGCGCTGGAATGACTTCGCTGCAGAGCTGGATGCGGCTTATGCAACCGGGCTGGGGAAGATGAAACCGGAGGAGGTATCGGCTCTGGTAGCACGGTATAGAGAACTCACGACGGATCTCGCGCGACTTCAGACAGCGAGTCGAGGTCGGGACAACGAGTCACTGTTCTTTGTCAGCAGGCTTGTTGCGCGGGGTCACAACCTGCTGTATCGGCAGCGCGGGAAGAATGCCGGACTGGTAATGAACTATCTGACGCGGACAGTACCGCGCGAAGTTCGCCAATCATGGCGACCGATTGCGCTGGCTGTCCTTCTGCTGTTCGGACCCGCTATTGCGGCGTATGTTGTCGTTGTCCGGGAGCCGACAGTTGCGACGCAACTTCTTCCAGATGAGATGATAAGCCGCGCTACAACCGGTGTTGAACGTGAGCGACGTGGTGAGGGGTACGTCTCCATTCCAGAAGAAGTCCGGCCAATTGTTGCAAGCCGGATCATTTCGAACAATGTGACAGTTACGTACCTGACGTTCGCGATGGGTCTGACGGCAGGCATCGGCACGGTGTTGCTTCTCATATTCAATGGAGTCGCAATTGGGAGCGGGGTGGGTTTGTTTGCAGCTCGTGGTGTAGCGCGGTTGATCCTTGCATTCGTGGCGCCTCACGGTGTTCTCGAGCTGAGCGCGATCTGCATCGCTGGGGGTGGTGGTCTGCTGATCGCAAAGGGGATTTTACTGCCAGGAAAGCAGACACGACGAGATGCACTGGTCGAAAATGGCAAGCGCGCTATCAATCTGATTGCCGCATCTTCGCTGTTTTTACTTGTCGCTGGGACTCTTGAAGGATTGGTGTCACCGCGAGTGTGGCCGCTTGACTGGAAGTTTGGTATCTCCGGCGCGACGGCAATTGTCATGTTCGCGTATCTATCACTTGGCCGTCGGTCTCGCCGCGTGACGGGATAAATCGGAGCCACATTGCGACCTCGCCCATGGATCCCGGCCTTCGGTGGGATGACTACTTGATTTCGGGCTTTACGGGATGACTTTCATCGGGTTGCAGAGACTGGTCGCCGTGTCGGTACTCCTCACCGTGACTGCACTGCCTGTATCGGCGCAGGTGAGCACAAGCATGCGCGTGCAGGATCTGGGTATCAACGCTGGAATCGGGGCCGTGACAGCGACTGTGTGGTCGCTGGCTCGTGGTCGCGGCCTCAAGCGAGCGGCACTACAGGGCCTGATTGGTGGGGCGACTATTGGCGCCGCACGACAGGTTGCTGCGAGTCCCTTCTCCGGATCCGGCTTCGTAGGCCGGGAGTTGTCTGCAGTCGGGATATCCGCACTCACGTCGGCGGGAAGCGATCACACCACGCTCTCGTTTCCTGTTGGGCCGGTTGAATTCCAACTCACCGACGGGAGGGAGTTTGACTGGCGTGTAAACGCAACTTACGCCGTTGCAGCGATCATGAATTCAGCAAGTCGCACGACTCATATAGACGCGAAACTATCCATGTACTCCGGCACGTTTGTTTTCCGGGACAACAGGGAGACATTACATACGTCGAATGGGGAGGCACGCGGGTCGGAGTTCTTCGGCGGGATCAAGATTGCGAAAAGTGCGTTTACCAATTCGAACGGGACACCGAGTGTGCTATACCACGAGAATGTGCACGTTCTTCAGGATGATTACCTGGCTTTCGCAGTCGCCAACCCGCTCGAGGGATTGGTCCTGAACCAGACATCGATCGGGAGACGCATAACACGTCACATAGACGTAGGGCTTCTTTCGCTGGGCCTCAACGGGCTTGCGAACAGCCTCGTGCCATACGATTCACGACCGTGGGAGCGAGAGGCCTATGCGCTTACGCCACGTCGCAATTACTAGTCCATGGCTAGAGTGCGGAACGTTCCTTGATCTCCAGGTATCGATTGATGAGCGCTGCGGTCATTCCTGCCGGTGCGGTATCTATCACAGCTACGCCAGTCTGTCGCATGATCTGGAGTGCTTCCTCTCTGGCCGATAGTAATTCTTCTGCGGCGGCGCTCTCGTAGGTCTGCTCGTTGGTGGCACCAGGCGATGGGATTGATGCGGTGACAAGCTGCTCGTTGCGGAGAGCTACAACAAGAGGAAGGTGGCGCTCCGAGCTTCGCGCCGAGAGCGCGATGACTGCTCGGGACGACCGAACATCTATCACGTCTGTGAATAGCACGATAAGAGAGCGACGACGATTGCGTTCTGTGAGCGTGCGAAACGCGGCCGCGTAATCCGGCTCCGTCATGGTGGCGGTCACAGATGTGAGAGCGTCACGTATGGTGCCGATGGTTCCCGGCGCGCGCGTGGGTGCGAGATAGCTGCGGACAGTCGAATCAAACGCGATCAATCCAACACGATCGCCGGTTGAAAGTGCGATGTCTGCAAGCGTCAAAGCAGATGCGAGGGCGTACTCGAAGCGCGGTCTGTCGCCGGCAAGCTGCGTCATCATACGGCCGCAGTCCATCGCGATCATTATCGTCTGCCCTTGCTCAACCGTGAACTCGCGCGAGATCAGACGATGTCGTCTGGCTGTTGCCTTCCAGTCGATGTGTCTTGGATCGTCGCCAGCAACGTAATCCCGGAGGTTCGCGAACGATGTTCCACCGCCACGCCGACGTATCACGCGCTGGCCAGCGGTCCGAAGCCGGTGTTGCGCCGCAAGAAGGCGGTAGCGACCAGCGCCGACAATCGATGGGACGACGGAGATAACGTCGCCCGGGTTGTAGAGTATCGAACGCTTCACAAGACCCCATGGGCCGAGTATTGTGAGCGCGACTGGTCCCAACTGGAAGCCGCCGCGCACTTTCCCCATGATCGATGTCGTGATGACAAGCACCGCATGATCTGTGAGTCGCATCGCGTCCGGCGGAGCGCTGATCTCCGAGATTGATGCCGGGAGTTGCTGAGTAATACTGACTCGCAATGCTACTGGCCACGTCGAGCGGGCCTCGTAGTGCACCTCTTTCGTGTCTCCGACACCAATCGTGGTTGGGAAGACCCGTTGAAGTGTTACATATGAACTCCCGGGAGTCCTGACCGCGTCGATCAGGGCCGCAAGAGCGATGAGCGCAACGATCGCTGTCGCAACGACCTGTCCGTTTATACCGGATGAAACCAGCCAGACCGGTGCCGCGATTGCGAGTACCAACGCTAGCCGTGGAGTCGGCGAGTAGCGTGCGAATCCACGAACCGTACGCATCATACGATGCAGTAGCTGTGTCGGAGTCACTGGTGTGCCGTGTCCGGAAGCCGGTTCAGGCTAACCATTGTTTCTACTTGGGCGCGGGAACGCGTGCGAGAACCGCGTTGATTACATCGTCGGTTGATCGACCCTCGACCTGGAGTTCTGGAGCAAGGAGCACGCGATGTCGTAATACTGGTAGCGAATGCTGCTTCACATCGTCTGGGGTGGCGAAGTCGCGACCTGCGACGAGTGCTGCCGCTCGCGATATGCGGAATAACGCGACAGCCGCTCTGGGCGATGCACCCAGGGTAAGCGATGGATCCTCACGAGTGGCGCGCACGATGTCGGTGATGTATTCGCGTACCTCGGGAGTCACCTTCACATTTTCAGCAAAAGCTCTCAACTGAAGCACTTCCTCCCGAGTCACGACTGGAGCTGGCATGAATGTCTCCGCCCGTTCAGCATCGAATCCGTCGGAGTAATTCGCGAGCATGGCCAGCTCAGCGCTCCTTGCTGGATAGTTGACACGAACATTCACCAGGAATCGGTCCAACTGTGCTTCCGGGAGCGGATAGGTTCCCTCGTATTCAACCGGGTTCTGTGTTGCAAAGACACTGAAGATGTCGCCGAGAGAATGCGTGACTCCATCTACAGTCACCTGGCGCTCCTGCATGGCCTCGAGAAGGGCTGACTGAGTTTTGGCTGGTGCTCGGTTGATTTCATCCGCCAGCAGTAGATCGGTAAATATCGGGCCCGGGCGAAATTCGAAGGCTCGCGACGATTCCTGATAGACGCTGACGCCGGCAACATCCGATGGCATCAGATCGGGTGTGAACTGAACACGACCGAAACGAACATCCAGAGCTGCCGCGAGTACGCGCACCATCAATGTTTTTGCGGTGCCGGGGACACCTTCGAGAAGAACGTGGCCGCGGGCGATGAACGCGGCCAGAATCTGGTCTATTACCTCGTCCTGGCCCAGAACTCGTGCACCAACCGTCTCGCGAATGCGTTGAAGTACTGCGGATGTCTCGGTTAAATCAGTCACTTTTGGATAGCCCTCTCTATGTTCGCGATGGCGGTGCCGGTAACTGCGAAGCTATCGGACGATGCGGGTGAACTGTTTGAAGATGTTGCAAGAACTTCGTCCACGTCCGTCGCGACGGCAGGGATACGGGTGCGTATGGCCGACATGTATTCGGTATCTGGCAGTGATCTGGGCAGACCGAATGGGTGACGTCGCCTGAGGCCGTGTATCAGGCGTCTGGCGCCAAGAGCTTTCGCGTTCACCTGCGAGTATGCGTACGCGAGAGCACCAACGTGCTCGAGTGGGGAGCGGCGGGATACTGGAGGGACCGATATCGGTGCGAGTGGCCGCACCGCAAACGCCAGGAGGAGGATCAGTGCCGCAGCAACCAACTGCAGAGTCACGCGACCGAGTGGCGTCTGGGTGAGGCCACGTTCGATTGCCGCAACCATATCTGCGTGTGTACCGAAGCCGTGGTGGTATTCATCGAAGACGACTTTATTGGAACCGGGATGCTGGTTTGTGGACGCCATGGCGAACTGAATTGCTCGTACCAGTGCGATTGCCGGTCGTGGTTCGTGGACAGCCTGATTGATAACGATCTGTGCTGGCGCCACGGCTATTGCGTAGCCCCGGCCTATGCGATGACCGATTACCAGTGCATCCTGGTGAGCGGAATCAAGCTGTGCCGTCTTGCTGCCTTTGAAGGGTTCGAGCCAGAGGAATGTCTGGCTGGAACCCTTTGAGGTGGAGGCTACGGTGACGGAAATCGGGAAGGCGGCCTGGAAAACAGCTCGCGGATCCTGAACCGTTGGTGGCGGTGGGTTGCCCCCCGCGACAGTGGTTCGACTGAGCGGGTAAAAACCATCGGTCGGTGTCGCTATCTGGAAACCGAGCGAATCAGCAAGCGCATCGTCGTCCATTGTGAAGACCAGGACTGTACCACGCCGAACGGCGGCCAATAGATGTGATCTCTCAGTTGCGGTAAGCGGTTGCGTCGGATTGAACAGCACGTAGGTCAAATTGCTATCAGGCTCTGCGAACAACGGTTTCTCATTCCGTTCCACCGTGAAGCCGAGGCGCTTCAGCACATCGTATACGGCTCGAGTGCCGCCTGCTCCTGTACCATGGGAGCTGTACATCGCTCCTGGGTCTGTAGACTGCTGCGGTGCAAAGATGATGAACAGCACCAGCAGGATGGCGATGGCCGAGAGAACGCGGATGGGAAGGAGCGATGTCCGTGTGGTTGTAGAGCCAGGCGCTGACGCGCTGCGTGGTGCGCTATTCATGGAATCGCATGACGCGTACGCGAGTGACGGTCGTCGCTCCCCGGCAGAACGCCGAGTAGTGCACCGGCAATGTTACTCAACCGTGAATAGCGTTCCTGATCACAAATACCGATGCCATAAATCACCGTTTCATATGATCGGGTGAAGTCGACAAAACCTGGCAGGTCGATCGCATCTGGTCTTCGACGTACTTCGCGCAGGTAGTCGCCTGTAGTCTTGGATTCGTGAAGGGATACAAGCCCACGCCTGGCAGCGGATCCCAGTAAGGCGAGGTATAGCGCGTGCGCTGCCGCTGTGTAATCGCCGTCCGATGCGTGTCGCTGTGCCGTCTGCCACCAATCGGTTCCGCGAGCGGACTCGAGGTGTTGTCGGCCGAGCGCCGAGGGTGAATAGCGGGCGAGGAGCCCGTATCCGATGCGACCCAGGATGACCAGCGCGATCGCACCGAGGGTCAGTTTGAGAACGAGTCCAATGGCTGGATGGCTTGTGGCGAAACCCAGAAACCGGAGAACCAGGTTCCATATCCATTCAGTGATAAGCTGGCCGATGGAGACTGAGTCATGTACGACGAAGTCGCGGCTGCGCAATACGGCGGCAACGGTGTCCGCGATCGCGGAGTTGCTGAGTGGATCCATTAGTATCTACCAGATACTAATTGTTTATCATGGCATGTTTTGCTGCGGAAGCGATCCTGCATTGAGGGCCTGAGTCATCAGCTCGATATCATAGCCTTCCTTGCGTATGCGAATATCGTAATAGAGCAGGGTTGCGACGATCGTGCTGAAGGGGGAGACCGCTGCCGCTACAAGGAGCGTAATTACCGCTGCGATGGAGACAGAAGTTGTCAGCGATGTAATGGTTGTTGTCATGACGGCCGTGATCACCAGCGTGAAGACGAAGACTCCGCCGATCAGGGCGAAGATTCGCGCGCCGTTGCCGTTCGAGAGTTGGCGCGAACGAGAAATCGCGTCACCGACCTTGTTGTCCTCGAACAGCACAGTCATCGGCAGAGCGAAGTATCGCTTGAAGACTATGAGACCCGGGACGAGAAACAGGACGAGCCCGAATACAAGGAGGATCCACTTTGCGAACATTGCTACGAACAGGCGGCCGGGACGTCGGAAGGCGGCTCGGACAGAATTTGCGAGATCGACCGGCATACCGAGGTAGGCGGCGGATGCGGCGCAGGTCATTGCGCCTTCTGTAAACGGGGTAATGAAAGCACCAGCGAGGCGAACCAGGTACGAAGTGACGACGGCGTCGGTTTGTTGAAGCCGTATTGCCGTCAGGCCCATATATGACGAAAGGGCAACCGGGATGGCCGCAAAAATGTTTATGGCTACGAAGACTGTGAAATAGCGCCTGTAGATTTCGAAAGCGGCGTCCAGGATTTCAGAACTGGTGCGGGGGCGGAAGTCTGACATCAGCGCAGGCAGTCGGCGCTGGAACGTGGCAGCGAGTGAGGCCTGGCTGCCATGCTTGCGATTGCGTTAAGCGCTTGCGGCGGACGACTGACCCGCTGCGACGGCGGCGATCTGGGACGCATCTGCACGGACGGTCCAGCCCAGCCCGCGACTGGCTACAGCTGCGTCTGTGAGTCGGGCACCAACGAAGTAGCCACTGCGTTCGGGGATAACGCTGCGATCGACGGTTCTCGCGTCGTCGCTCATTCCCCCGGATAGATAGCGCAGCCGTAGACCAAGTCCCGCCCGGTCGAAATGCTTGGCTACGGTGCGCATGATAAATGATTCGGCTTCACGTACGCGAGCGTATTCCTTGCGCGCGTAGCCGAAGTATTCCCAGGCTGCATGGCCTGGGCTCACGATCCGACTGGTCTGCACTGCGATGCCCTCGTTGACGATGAGCTCGCGGAGAGATGTTCGGCGGCCGGTTTCCCAGTAATCGTAGTTGCCACCTGCCTCGGCGATCAAATCTCGCATCTCGCTGTGGCTGGTAGGGGAGGTGTATCGGACTGCGTGTGCTATTTCGTGAGCCAGCCAGAGTGGAATCAGTTCGGGTTCGAGGCCGAGAGCGCTTGTATCGGGATTGTTCTGACCTGTAAAGTGTTCGAGCGCAATGAAGGCCATTCCGCGGCCACCGACGACAAGCTCACCGGCATTCGCGGCGCCGACGCCGACCATCAGAACGACATCGGTATCGACGTCAGCGTCCAGAACCCTGCGGCTTTCGGTCTCGGCCAATCTCGCAAGCGCGACGACGTCGATCCGTGCGAGCATGGCACGCAGGTCGTCGCGGTTGGCATGAGTGGTTGCGCGAACTACTTCCTGGAAGTGCGGTCCTTCGGGATCAAGGACGTAATTCGTCCAGTACGATTCAAGAATTCGGCGATGCGCTTCGAAGTAGCGCATGTACGCAGCGACGCGATCTGTGCTGTCAATAACGGCGAAAAAATCGGGGAGCAAGTTGATCAGCATCGGCGCCAAGAAAA
>JBDTAW010000022.1:0-2021 GCA_039924445.1 Gemmatimonadaceae bacterium | reverse complement strand
GTCGGCGCCGTTACAACACAGTCGCTCACAAGAGGATGGCGCCCCAACGTCGCTTCGATCTCCGCCAGTTCCACGCGGAATCCACGGATCTTGACCTGAGCGTCCACGCGACCGACCGCGACAACATCACCCTGCGGGTCGTACCGACCAAGATCACCGGTCCTGTAACAGATATCTCCGGCCTCACACGTAATCGGATTGACAACGAAACGCTCGGATGTCAGTCGCTCATCGTCGAAATATGATTTTGCAAGGTGCGGGCTCCGCACATGGATCTCACCCAGCTCCCCAACGCCGGCGAGCTTCCCCGCCGGCGTAATGACGAGTAACTGAACATCTGGAAGCCCATGGCCCAGTGGAAGAACCTCATGAGCGCCGTCGATCACTGGAACATGGTCAGTAACATACAAACTCACGGCGCGCTGAGTCTCGGTAGTCCCGTAATAATTGACGACGCGTACATTGGGCGCTACCGTGTGCAGTCGCGCCACATCTCGACGTGTGAGCGCGTCACCAACGAAGAACGCCACTCGCAATGCGTCGATTGGCAATTCAGACGACGAGCTCGCCAACAGTTGTCCCATCGCCGGCGTAAGATGAGCTACGGTAATACCAGCCTCGCGCATCCACGAGCGTAATCTCGCCGGATCGTAAACCACCCTCGGCGGCGGAACGCAGATGCACCCGCCAAGCTGCAATGGAGTGAATACATCCCGGTGAAGCGGGTCGTGTGCAAGACCGGAAAGGAGCGAGTACCTGTCCGTATCGTTCAGCCCGAACTCCGACGCGGTCCATCCCGTGAAGTGGGTCAGAGAACCGTGCCTGCCAAGGATGCCCTTCGGCTTTCCGGTTGTCCCCGAAGTAAAAGCCACGTATGCCGTATCATCCGGTCGTGTTCTGGTATCGGGAGCGGTCGTCGGACAATTCCACATTTCAGCTCGCGTCATCTCCGACGAGAACGACGGTAGCGAACAGACTGCAGTACCGATCCGCTCCAATGTTTTTGAGAGCAACGCTGGCAGTGGCCCCGCTTCAGCCAGCACAATGGCCGCGCGCGGGCGAACTTCGTCGACATAATCAGCGAGACGTTGCGCCGGGTACGATCTGTCAAGAACGACAAACGCGGCTCCGTTCTTGAAAATCGCAAGAAGCGCCCAGACCAGCGCCGCACTCCTTTCCGCATAGACCGCGACTACGTCACCTTCAGCGACGCCAAGCCGGGCAAGATGATGAGCCAGTTGATTGCCGCGGGCGTCGAGGTCCCGGTATGTCCAAGTAACGGTTCCATCCACGACAGCGGGCGCATCAGGAGCAGACGCTGCACGCGCCGCGAACAACTCCGCGACCGAACCAGCCCAATCGCGGCTCTGTGGTGCCGCGGGGTTCGGAAGAATCCTCGACTGCGCAGGCGTGACCAGTGAATACCCGCTCACCGGCTTGTCTGGCGCGGCTACGATCTGGTTCAGCAACTCGCAATACTGTTGCAACATCACGCCAGCACGCGCTGCTGTATACACATCTGTGCTATATACAAATCGGAGCGCAATATCGTCAGCGCGCTCCTGCACATACATGGTGAGCTCGAATTTGGCACTTGCCTCCCCACCGTCACGGCTCTGTACACGAACGTGCGCCAGCCCTTCAGGAGCACTCGGCATGTTGAGCATGTTGAAGAGCACTTGAAAGAACGGACTGTAACTCAGAGTTCGTTGAGGATTGAGACGTTCAACAAGAAGATCGAACGGTACTTCCTGATGCGCATACGCCCCCAACGCCACGCTTCGGACACGATCCAGCAACTCGCGAAAGGAACCATCAGGCTCGATCTGCGTCCGAAACGGGAGGGTGTTGAGGAAGCACCCAAGCATCGTTTCGGTTTCGACTCGCGTCCGGCCCGCAATCGGAACGCCTACCACGATGTCTCTCTCACCGGACAGTCGAGAGAGCAGCACCTTGTATGCGGCCAGCATCGTCATGAAGAGTGTAGCACCGCTCTCCCGCGCAAGCGCGCGGAGGCCGGC
>JBDTAW010000021.1:0-5054 GCA_039924445.1 Gemmatimonadaceae bacterium | reverse complement strand
CCCGGGTCCACGCCGTGCTCGGGGATCACGGATCCATCGATGTCCTGCAGGACGCCCAGGCGCTCATAACAGAACTGAGTTCTCCGCGCGACGAGTGCATTGTGCTGGACCCGGCCTTGATCACGCCTGCCATCGCGCAGACGATCGCATCAAGCGTGGCCGCGTTCCCGCGACCAATTGTCGCATATAGCTCGGTTACGACGGAAGCTCTGGAAAGTGCCGTTATTCTCGCTCAGTACACAGCCGCAAGCTTCGTTTTCCGTGGCACACCGAATGAGCGATCAGCACTCGAACACGCTCTACTGCTGACGCCGGATTCAACGCTCGGAATCGAACTTCTCGCATTGCTGCAGGAAAACATGGCGAAGCTCCCCACAGGACTTCGTCACCGGATGACAACAATACTCCGCAATGGCGACGGTCCGCAATCGCCCGATGCACTCGCGGCAGCGAGCGCCATTGCTCGACGTTCGCTCGACCGAAGCCTTGCGGAAGCCGGATTTACATCTGCCCGTCGCGTTATTGAAGTCGTTCGGATCATGTCGGCTTTCCGAGCCATTACCACCTCGCGAATGGCACTGACTCAAATTGCGACAATGCTCGGCTACAGATCACAGCGAGCGCTTGATATGAAGCTCGGACAGTTCCTCGATACAACCGGGAGCAGACTTCGAAAACAACCATCATCAACACAGGAATCGGCGCGAAAACTCAGCATTCAGTTAACCTCGCGCGAACCTGTGCAGCAGAAAGCTGACCCTCTGCCGGCAGCCAAGCCGAAAAAACCGGGTGCTCCCGGATTGAGACTGGTCACAGATGACCAGAACAGCAAACATCAATCAAGACGCAGTGCGTCTGGAGAAGGTTGAGAGTCGATGAATAACTCAGTATTCATGGATCGTCTTGGTGTAGCTCGCTCCGACGCAGAATTCGTGAGAACCGCCGCCGGACTCGCAACACTTCAAGCGTATGACAGTATCAAGACTCACGGCTTCGATCCATTCGTTCACGAAACGGTTCTTGATCGTATCGCAAAGGACGTTCAATCCATCACCGATGATTCCGAAATAGCCGACGCACTTGGCTCGGTGATCCAGGCCCTCCCGTTCTGGGAAGGCAGTCACGCGAGTTCCCGGATTGGGCGCCGCGCAGTTTACACATCCCTTCTCGTATATGGCCAGGCTCTCAGCGATGATGGTGAATGGGGACTGGCCGAGCAGGTGTACGCACTTGTCGGTATGGACACTGAGCTTGACGGAGCGACGTGGCTCGCGGCTGAAGCGCGCCTTCTTATGGGCCGCGCATGCCGCATGTGCGCAGATTGGGAAACGTCGCGCATGGCATACAGACGCGCCTATCAACTGGGGATCGAAGCGCGCGATTTTGCCATCGCTCTCCGCGCAAGAATTGGAGAAGCCAATAACCTCTGGGGGCGCGGCGATTTTCCCGCTGCTAATCGGCTGCTTGCGACAACTCTACGCAGAGCACGGGTAGCCTGCCCATCAGTGGCTCCGCGCGTCATGCTTGCAATGGCGGGCGTCGCCAACGCGGCAGGCAATCATGAACGCGCCATTCAACTCGCGTTCACCCTGCAGGATTCTCTCACGGATGATGACGAACTCAAGTATCAGACGCTCGTGGATTTGGCAATCTTCTTCACCGACTATGGCCTTCCTCCGATAGCCGAATCAGCTCTTCGACTGGTTGAGCACTCCGCGCCTGAGCTGCGAGTGCGTCGCCATGCAACGTTGAATCTCTTCTTTCTGGCAGCGCATTACCAATCAGAGGCCGCATTCAAGAGCCTCAACGACAAATTGGCCAACGAGCTGTTGACACCCCGTCAGCAAACACAATTCGCGCTCTTCGCCGCGCAGGGTTATCGTCGCTTCTCACAGTTCGACTCGGCTCGGGCTTCCGCGGAGCACGCGCTTGCCCTGGCAAAGCAGCATGAGTTCTTCCAGCTGGTATTCGAGACGGAGACTGAACTGCACGAGATCGACGCGGACAGGACGGCAAGTGCTGCCACGCTGGCTCCGACATCCGTGCCACCCACGAGGAAACGCGTAGAGAAAACACTCTACAGATCCACCACTGGAGCAAGACCGTCAGCGCGCATTCAACGCGTCGCGGAGTCGCTTGAAAACATGGCTCGTCAACTCGTCGCCCCGGATGCCGTGTGACTTTTATCGGCGCACTGCACAACAGCGCGGCGATGCATTCACCCTGATGCGTGAGAAGCATGGCGATATATGAGAGCGCTCGCAATGCTGCGAAAGCAGTTTCGCATTCGCGCGCGATCAGCGGTGGCTCCGCCAGATTATGTCGCGATGAGACCAGGAACTATCGATTTTATTGATGCAGTTTTGCGCGGATCATCCGACGTTGCACTCGTGGATCCGCTGCTGGCAGGACGCGACTGCGAAATCGCCGAATCGCTGTCGCGCGCGCACCTCGGCACCGTTCTCTACATCCACCTCACGCCGGAATACGCACAGGCCGCCGTGGGCATGATCCGCCAGGTCGGATCGGGAGAGGTTGTTACGTACGGATATAATGATGATCCGACAACATTCGCCGCAATACTGCGCCGCCAGTCTCGCGCCAGCCGAGGACAGTTGCTCCTCCGCGCACTCGCGCCACAGATCGCCAACTTGCCGCCCGAAGTAAGAGCTGGCGTGCACAGCATGAGCGAGTACGGTGACAGAATAGATTCCGTCGATTGCCTCGCAAGTGTATGCGGCGTCACTCGGTCCACGCTGTGGCGCCACCTCAGAAGTGCCGGAGTAGCATCCGCCTGGGGTTTTGTCACGGGAATAAAAATGCTTCGCAACTACGATGCACTCGTGGACGCAAGCAACGGCCCGGTCGCAATCGCGCGTGCGGTCGGAGTCAGCTCAACACGCGCACTGCAGCATCGGTGCAAAGCAGTAGTCGGGCTTACTCTCCAGGAAATCCGTAAGCCGATTTCAATCGAAGAACTCGCCAGCCGTATCGCTGACGTGCTTACAACGCCACGGCCGGAGACTGCAGCTACTTCGGATGAGCTAGCGCACGCTCAAGCAGCAGAGCTCGCTCACGGTTATTCCGAGTAAGTGACGCCGCCCGAGTAAACTCCTCCCGCGCCTCGCCGTTCCGCCCAAGCTTGGCCAGCAGATCGCCACGCACAGCGAATAACAGATGGTATTCACCGAGCGAGCCCTCGTTTACCAGCGCGTCCACAAGTGGCAACGCAGCAGCAGGCCCAACTGCCATCCCCACGGCAACCGCTCGGTTAAGTTCGACAATCGGCGAAGGGACGACTTCGGCAAGAGCTCCATACAGGTTTGCGATCGCCACCCAATCCGTCTCATCACCCGTTCGTGCCCGGGCATGACACGCAGCGATCGCCGCCTGTAGCGTGTAAGCGCCCTTCGCCCCGCCCAGCTGCTCGGCGCGAAGGAGCTCGGCCAGCCCTCGACGAATCAGAAGTTGATCCCAGCGGGTGCGATTCTGATCCAGCAATAGAATCGGTTCACCATCAGGCCCCACACGTGCGCGCATACGCGAGGCCTGAAGTTCCATCAGCGCAACAAGGCCGTGTACCTCTGCATCGACTGGCATCAACGCGGCAAGCACGCGCCCGAGTCGAAGCGCATCCTCACACAACGCGGGGCGTGTCCAGTCGTCGCCCGCAGTGGCTGAGTAACCTTCGTTGAAAATCAGATAAATGACTTCAAGCACTGAGGAGAGTCGCTCAGCACGCGCGTCGGCACGCGGTAGTTCGAACGGTACCCGGGCGTCATGCAGCGTGCGTTTCGCCCGCACAATCCGCTGCGCGATCGTCGTCTCGGATACAAGGAACGCGCGCGCGATCTCTTCCGTGCTGAGCCCACCCAGGATACGAAGCGTCAGCGCAACGCGAGCCTCACGCGACAGAACTGGATGACATGATATGAAGACCAGGCGAAGCATGTCGTCCTCAACTTCGTTGTCCAACATAGCGTCAATATCCAACGCGCCAGCGTTGTGTCGCGTCTCGATGTCTCGACCTACTTCATCCGCCTTGCTCTCGACAAGCTTCGCATGACGCATCGAGTCGATAGCGCGGCGCTTGGCGATCGTCATGAGCCACGCTCCAGGATTGTCGGGAATCCCGGATGTGGGCCATTGCTCGAGCGCCGAAACGAGTGCGTCCTGCGCAAGGTCCTCGGCGAGGCCGATGTCGCGCACGATACGCATTATTCCCGCGATTAGTCGAGCCGATTCAATCCGCCAGACTGCCTCGACTGCGCGATGTGATGCCTGCTCCGTCATGCATACAAATCAGTGCGGTCAAAGCAGATTCTACAAGCGGGTCGTCGCCACTACGCGCACGGCGACCCGCAATGCGCGGTTAGGACCGCCGCGCCATTTCAGCACGCAGCCGCTCGCCACGCGCCTTCGTCTCGGGGCTCAGAGAGTCGCCAAAGTCGTCCACTTCGTAAACCTGGCGAATCTCGACCACAGCATCCTCGAACGGAGCGCGCTTGAGCCATTCGATCGCTTCGTCCTTCGATTTCACTTGCCAGATCCAGTAGCCGGCAACCAGCTCCTTGGTCTCCGTGAATGGCCCATCGATCACGGCTCGCTTGCCACCCAAAAATTTGACGCGCGCACCCTTGGAGCTGGGTTGCAACCCGTCGCCAGCAAGCATCACCCCAGCTTTGACGAGTTCCTCATTGAATTTGCCCATTTTTTCGAACATCGCGGTATCTGATACATCGCCCGCTTCCGACTGGTCATTCGCCTTCACAAGTATCATGAATCGCATTTTGCTGCTCCCGCGGTAATGTGGTAAACTGGGTTGATGCCGATGGTTACAACGCTACATCGACCCGCATGGTAACGCGTACCTTGCTCAAGTGAACGAACCTGTTCTCCGGACATGCCCGGCAATTCTCGGGCTCTGTATACGCGTCGCGCGAACACTCACCAGATCGACACGCTACCAAAATAATTTTGCGCGGCCTGCGGCTTATGGAATCCGCCGCACCGGCAGATGCACCCTGGCCTCACAGCCACGCCCGTCGATCAGC
>JBDTAW010000020.1:0-5000 GCA_039924445.1 Gemmatimonadaceae bacterium | reverse complement strand
CCAGGCGCTTCATACGAGAATCTCCTTGGAGGTTCAAAGGGTGATCGCCCGGGTCCGTGCACGCAGTCGCGATGCGCGGATGTGGCGCGGGGTCGAATCTATGGCTGCCAGAATCGGTGTCAAGTATTCGAACCCCCGAGCTAAATTACGTAGTATCTAAAGGTTTCGCGACTGGCAGCCCATTATTCGACGAAATTCCAACTCCATAATCGAGACGGATTGCCGGCGCCCATCTTCAACCGAGAGTAGTGTGGCATCGCTCCCCGAAACATTTGGCGCGCTCAAAAGATCGCCATACGCCGCGCCCGGCAGGGTCAACCGCACCGTAAAGGACGAACTCCGCGGCAACCTGCTCGACCGGCTGGCCGGCGGCTCGCCGCTCTTTCCAGGCGTCCTGGGTTACGATGACACCGTCATGCCGCAGATCGCCAACGCCGTCCTCAGCCGCCATAACTTCATCCTGCTCGGACTGCGGGGACAAGCCAAGTCGCGGATTCTCAGGGCCCTCACCACTCTGCTCGACGAGTTCGTGCCAATTGTGGCTGGCAGCGAGGTGAACGACGACCCTTTCCACCCTATCTCGAAATACGCTCGCACCCTGATCGCCGAAGCGGGTGACGATACGCCCATTGCGTGGGTGGGACGCGAGAGCCGATACGTCGAGAAGCTCGCAACGCCTGACGTCACAATCGCCGACATCATTGGCGACGTGGATCCAATCAAGGCGGCTCGCGGTGGTCACCTGCTGTCCGACGAGCTGACCATCCACTACGGAATGCTCCCGCGTGCCAATCGCGGGATATTCGCGCTGAATGAACTGCCCGATCTCTCGGGAAAGGTGCAGGTTGGTCTGTTCAACATCATGCAGGAAGGCGACGTCCAGATCAAAGGTTATCCCGTTCGCCTCCCTCTGGATCTGCTGATGGTCTTCTCGGCGAATCCCGAGGATTACACAGCTCGTGGCAAGATCATCACTCCGCTCAAGGATCGTATCGGTAGCGAGATCGTGACCCACTACCCGGAGACCGTCGAAATCGGGATGGCCATTACGCGCCAGGAAGCGTGGGTCAACCGCGGCGGGATGCCTGTTCGAGTGCCTGATTTCATGGAGGAATTGATCGAGCGCATCGCGTTCGAGGCTCGCACGGACAAGCGGGTCGACCGACGATCGGGGGTCTCCCAGCGTATGCCGATCAGCGTGCTCGAGATCGTGATTTCGAACGCCGAACGGCGCGCAATCGAGACCGGGGAGACTGAAATCGTGCCGCGGATAGCCGACGTCTATTCGGCGCTACCGGCCATTACGGGCAAGATCGAGCTCGAGTACGAGGGCGAGATCGTCGGCGGACCGGCGATCGCGCGTGAGTTGATCAGGCGCGCGGCCGATGCCACGTTCAGGGAACGCACCGGGCTGGTAGAGATGGACGAAATCATCATGTGGTTCGACGCTGGCGGCGCTCTGCAGGTCTCGGACGACGTATCGGCCAAATCCGTGGTCCAGGGGTTTGAGGCAGTGCCGACTCTCGTTGACACGGTGGAGGGCGTTGGGCTTGCACGTCGCTCGGACGTGCCGTTGCTGGCCGCAGCGTGCGAGTTGTTGCTTGAGGCGCTGGTGGCGCGACGAAAGATTTCGCGGTCAGATGAAGGGCGATACGGCCGCGCGCTGAGCGAGAAGCGCCGGCGGCCGGGCGAGGACTATTTCGGCGGACTTTCAGCCTAGCGGAGGATAGCGCCATGTCGATCATCACTATTTCGCGTATGTATGGCTCCGGAGGGTCGACGGTAGCGGCCAGAATCGCCAACGCGATGGGCTGGTCGCTGCTGGACAATGCCGTGATCGACGAAGTCGCCGCGCGAACCGGCCTGAGTGCATCAGAAGTAGCAGCGCGCGAGGAGCGGCGCCCGTCACTGGCTGAGAGGGTCGCTACAGCAATGGCGATGAGCACCCAGGAAATGATGTCGCCTATCGCGGCGGCCCAGTTCCCGCCAACGGAGCAGCACCTGCTCGACGTTACGCGCGCCGTAATCGAAGAAGCCGCTGCCCGTGCGTCGGTTGTAATTGTCGGCCGTGGCGCCCAGATGATGTTGGGCGCCCGGAGTGACGTCTTCGGGGTCTTCTGCTATGCCCCTCTGGAAGCGCTCACACGTATCGCAATGCAGCGCGATGGTCTGGAGCACGCCGCAGCAGAAAAGCGCGTGCAGCACGTCAATCAGGAGCGTACGGCGTGGGTCAAGGCGAACTGGGGTCGAGACTGGCGCGGCATCGAGAACTACCACCTCTGCGTCAATACTGATGCGCTCGGGATCGATGGGGCTGTGGACACAGTGATACGAGCTGCTCAGCTGTTCTTCGAACGGGGTTGACCATCCGTCAAATCATGGGTAGCCGCAGAGTTACCGGACGGGTGCCAGTATCCTCGCCGCCTGGGTGACAAAGCTGTCGACTTCAGCTTCGGCCGTCTGAAAGGAGCATACCAGTCGCAGTTCCGAATTTGTGGCGTTCCACACGTGCAGCGACGCAGCCTGGCTCAGCTCTTTGATGGAGCGCGCCGGCACCGCAATAAAGACCTCGTTTGCCTGCACAGCCTGCGTAACCGTAACGCCCGGAATCGCGGCAAGCCCATTACTCAGCCGTTTCGCCATCGCGTTAGCGTGGTGTGCATTGCGCAACCACAGCTCGTTTGTAAGCAGCGCCTTGAACTGCACTGACATGTAGCGCAGCTTGGATGCAAGTTGCATTGCCTGCTTGCGCCGCAGTACAAAATCACGTGCAAGGTGTTCATTCATGAATACGATGGCCTCTGCACAGAAGGCGCCATTCTTGGTACCTCCAAAGGAGAGTACATCCACACCGCAATCGGTTGAGACGTTGCTCAGCGAGAGGCCCAGCGCAGCAGCGGCGTTCGCGAGTCGCGCACCATCCATGTGTACGTACAGTCCACGTTCATGCGCGATGTGCGAGATGGCGTTGATCTCGTCCGGCGTGTAGATGGTGCCGTACTCTGTCGCCTGAGTCAGAGAAACTACGCCGGGCCGCGCCTGGGCGTGGCCGTCCTGCACCGGGATCATGTCGGCGACCGCAGTCGCCGAAACTTTCCCATTCGGAGCGGGGATCGCAAGGATTCGAGATCCTGTCATGCGCTCAACCGCACCCCATTCGCTGGTATAAATGTGCGCGGTGTCACTGCAGATGATCGCGTCACATGGGCGAATGCAGCTCTCCAGGGACAGCACATTGGCACCGGTTCCGGTGAAGACAAAAAACGGTTGCGCGGTGGCGCCGAAGTGCTGCTTGATCAGCGCCTCTGCTTCGTGCGTGTATGGGTCGCCGCCATACGCTGGAACTGGCCCGGTGTTGGCACGCACCACTGCGTCCATAACGTCGGGATGCGCGGGAGCCCAGTTATCGCTCGCGAAATTGGGGAGCGGCGCGATTGGCGGAGTTGTTGGTGACATGCGTGAATTGTGTATGGCTGTGGTGTGACCGTCAAGATGGCAATTGCGAAGCGCTTGCGGGGCGACGGTTTTACATCCATCACCGGAAGTCATGCGATCCGTGCACCAGCTTTCCTCCATCCAGCTTCTTGAACCTGCGCCCAACGACGTTCATCACGCCACCATCCCTCTCGAATTTCCCTTCCACCACCATGAACGGCGCGAACTTCACGATATCACCGTACCGCTCGACCAGCGTGCGCGAGACTATCACGTTGATGAAGCCCCATTCATCCTCGAGCAACAGAAAGAGAGTACCCTTCGCACTCTCGGGTCTCTGGCGCACTGTAACGAGCCCTGCCACCAGTACGCGCTGGCCATCAGCCAGATCTGGCAGATCGCAGCTACCGACGACGCCAGCCTTCCTGAGACGGTCCCGCAGATGCTCCATCGGGTGACCGGTTATGCATATCCCGGTAGCCGCATAATCCAGGAATATCAACTCGCGCTCGTCCAGCTCCCGTGGCTCATACGAATCCATTCGCGCGGGTGCGAATGGCAGGTTATCGCCAACGGCACGCAACGCCTCCCAGCCAGCGCGCCTGCGGTCTGGTTCCCACACTCCAAACGCGGCCGCACGCGCAAATTGCAGTGATTCGGCGCGCGTCAGACCGACTCTATCAACGACATCTGCAATTGAAGTAAATGGTGCAAAGTCACGAGCCGCACACAGTCGATCGATTGTATGCGTACCTACACCCCGAATATGTCGCCATCCAACGCGCAATGCAGGCCATTCGGACGATGTAATTGATTCTTCGGTAGTACAGAATCTGTCACCGTCACGCAAGCATGGCGGTCGCACTTCGATACCGCGCCTGCGAGCGTCGTGAATCAGCGTCGATGTGGGATAGAACCCCATCGGCTGTGCATTCAACAGCCCAAGATAGAAATCCGTTGGAAAGTGCCACCGGAGATATGCAGTCGCGTACGCGATGAGGGCGAAACTCCATGCGTGCGACTCGGGGAATCCATAGTTCGCAAAAGTCAGAAGGTCACGACTTATCTGATCAGCTGCCTCATGTGACACGCGCGGTTCCGGCACGGGGTTATTTACCATGCGCTCAGTCAGTTCAGTGAGCACCGCTTCGAGCCGTTCCTTCTTGCGAATATTCCCCATTGTCCTGCGCAGTCGATCCGCCTCAGCCGACGAGAACCCGCCAAGCGTCGACGAGATCGCCATCGCCTGCTCCTGAAAAATGGGGATCCCGTATGTGCGCTTGAGAATCGGCTCCAGCAAGGGATGTGCGTAACTCGGCGGTTCCAGTCCTCGACGTCTGCGAGTATATGGGTGTACGAAGTTTCCCTGGATCGGACCGGGACGAATCAGCGATATCTGCACGACAATGTCGTACATGACCTGCGGAAGCGTGTTGAGTATCGACGCGATCTGTGCCCTGCTCTCGATCTGGAAAGTTCCGACCGTATCACCGCGTGAGATCATCGCGAAAGTCGGCGCATCGTCCGGCGGAAGGTTGTACAGCTCCATCCGGGCGCCAGTACGC
>JBDTAW010000019.1:0-4768 GCA_039924445.1 Gemmatimonadaceae bacterium | reverse complement strand
TCATCTTGTCCAATACAGCGTTCAGGTCTGCGACCGAATTAATCGGCTTTCGCGGGGTTGGATAAAGAACTTCCGTGATGACCATACCTGGCGAGAGTTTGCCTGGTCCGTATGAGGGCCCAAGGGTCACGACATCGGTCACGAGAACACCGTGACTTGGAAACCCCTTTGGCCGTTGATCGGCTGGTGGCAGTGGCGCGAGGGTAGCTCCGAGCTTGCTGCGTACGACGCCACCACTGCCAGGAGTAGGCGCTGACGCGACAGTAGCCGTACTATCCGATGGCTTCGGCGCCAGTTTCACATCTGCACTCATCGTTTTGCCATATCGCACGAATTGGAGATGCACAGTTTCACCCGGTGCGTGATTCCGAATTACGCGTTGAAGCGAGCTCACTCGGTCGGCGGCCTGACCGTCGGCGCTGATGATCACGTCTCCTTCCTGCAGGCCTGCCTTGCGTGCCGGGTTATCGGGAGTATCCGGATTGAAGCCCTGGACCAGGACACCGTAAACGTGGTCGAGCTTCGCTACAGCGGCTGCATCTGCATCGACGTCGGAAATTGCAACACCTAGAATACCGAATCGAACGTGGCCGTGCGCGATCAGGTCGTCCATAACTTTCTTGGCGAGCGTGATCGGTACGGCGAATCCGTAGCCGGCATAATAGCCCGTCTCACTCGCAATCGCGTTGTTGATTCCAATCACCTGGCCACTCGTGTTGATAAGCGGCCCACCGGAGTTGCCCGGATTGATCGCGGCGTCGGTCTGAATAAGGTCGGAAATCGCGTACCGATCGTTTCCGAGCAGTCCAGGCAATGAGCGATTCTTCGCACTGACGATTCCGGCGGTCACCGTGAAATCGAGCACGCCGAGCGGGTTGCCGATTGCAAGCACCCAGTTGCCGACCCGCTCCCGGCTGTCGTCGCCCAGAGGAATCGTCGGGAAGTTGTTGCCGTCGATTTTGAGGACGGCGACATCTGTGCTTGGATCGTGGCCGACGACCTTGGCGATAAATACCCGACCGTCCATGAGCTTGACGGTGATCTTGTCGGCGACCGTTGTGTGGTCCATGCCGGTGACGACATGGTTATTAGTGAGGATGTATCCGTCTTTTGTGACTATGAACCCGGAACCACTCGCTTCCTGAACGGGCGGGCGCTGTGGCTGAGGTCCGAAGTTGAAAAACTGCTCCATGCCAGGAGGAATTCCCTGGGGAACATTCTGGCGAATTCTGGTCGACGGCTTTGTTTTGAGGTCGACCTGAATGGACACAACCGCTGGTGTAGCCTTGTCGGCGATCGCGGAGAAGCCTTCGGCTGGTGCGCCGGGTGGGGCGATCGATACCAGTGACTTGTCCTGGGCGAAGCCGAGCCGCGTCCAGCCTTTGCCGGAAGCGAGAAGAACGCCGCCAACGAACGCAATCGCGACCGCGGTTCCCCAGCGGACGCGCGAAGATATGGGAGGCATGTAGTTAATGGTGAAGAGGAATCATTAGCAGGACCGGCAACCGTGTCCTTGAGTTTAAAACCCCGCAAGATTCGGTTCGTTTCGGACAAACCGACAGGAGCGCCGATTTGCATCGTATAAGGAAATGGGGAGCCCGTCGAGGGCCCCCCATTTTTAGTGCGTTAGCGCTCACACCTTACTTCTTGTTTTCGTCCACGATTTCGTAGTCTGCTTCGACCACGTTGTCGTCTGGTGGCGTGGCGCTGTCCGCTGCTCCGGCTGCAGGCTCCGCGTCTGGCGATGCGGACTGGTTCTGGGCCTGATAGAACGCCTGGCCAGCCTCGCTGTAGAGCTTGCTGAGCTCTTCGGATGCCGCTGTGATCGCCGAGAGGTCATCGCCACGGAGTGCTGTGCGCGCCTTCTCGACCGCTTCTTCGAGCCGCTTACGCATGTCGTCGCCGAGCTTGTCGCCCCATTCCTTGGAGTTCTTCTCGACTTCGTACGCGAGCGAATCCAGCCGATTGCGGGCGTCGATCTGTTCGCGCCGAGTCTTGTCTTCGGTCGCGTTCTTCTCCGCGTCCTTCACCATGCGATCGACTTCCGCGTCGCTCAATCCACTCGACGCCTCGATACGGATCTTCTGTTCCTTGCTCGTCGCCTTGTCCTTCGCGGTGACGTTTAGAATTCCGTTGGCATCGATATCGAATGTGACTTCGACCTGTGGCACGCCTCGCGCGGCCGGCGGAATTCCGGTCAACTGGAATTTGCCGATGGTCTTGTTGAATGTCGCGAGTTCGCGCTCTCCCTGCAGCACGTGGATCTCAACTGTTGACTGGTTGTCGTCTGCAGTCGAGAACGTCTCCGATTTCTTCGTCGGAATTGTGGTGTTGCGCGGGATCAGAACGGTCATCACGCCACCGAGAGTCTCGATACCGAGCGAAAGTGGTGTTACGTCGAGCAGGAGAACGTCTTTCTGCTCACCTGTGAGGACGGCACCCTGAACGGCGGCTCCGATCGCAACAACTTCGTCAGGATTGACGCCTTTGTTGGGATCCTTGCCGAAGAACTTCTTGACTTCTTCCTGGATCTTCGGGATGCGCGTCGAACCACCGACGAGAAGTACCTCGTCGATCTCGTTCGGCTGGATTCCCGCATCCTTCAACGCCTGCTGCATCGGCGGGATCACGCGCTTGACGAGATCATCGACGAGCTGCTCGAATTTGGCGCGAGTCAGCGAGTAGTTGAGGTGCTTGGGTCCTGTCTGATCGGCCGTGATGAACGGAAGGTTGATGTCGGTCGACTGTGTGGTCGACAGCTCCATCTTGGCCTTCTCAGCGGCTTCCTTGAGACGCTGGAGAGCCATCGGATCCTTGGAGAGATCGATAGCCTGATCGCGCTTGAACTCCGTGACGAGCCAATCGATCACACGCTGATCGAAGTCATCGCCGCCGAGGTGTGTGTCACCGTTGGTGGATTTGACTTCGAACTGACGCGAGCCGTCGACATCATAGAGCTCGAGTACGGAGATATCGTAAGTACCGCCGCCGAGGTCGAAGACTGCGACCTTTTCGTCCTTCTTCTTGTCGAGGCCATAGGCGAGTGCGGCTGCCGTCGGTTCGTTGATAATGCGTAGCACATCGAGGCCGGCAATCTTGCCGGCATCCTTGGTTGCCTGGCGCTGCGAATCGTTGAAGTAAGCTGGAACCGTGATGACAGCCTTCGTCACCTTCTGACCGAGATAGTCTTCGGCGGTCTGCTTCATCTTCTGCAGAATCATCGCCGAGATTTCGGGCGGGGTGAACTTCTTGCCCTGAATCTCGACGACGACCATATCGTTGGCGCCGGACTCGACCTTGTACGGAACGCGGGTCTTTTCCTCGCTGATCTCGTTGAGCTTGCGGCCCATGAAACGCTTGATGGAGAAGACTGTATTTTGTGGGTTGGTTACTGCCTGACGTTTGGCAATCTGACCTACGAGGCGCTCGCCGTCCTTCGCGAATGCGACGACGGAGGGGGTGGTCCGCCCGCCTTCTGCATTAGGGATGACAACCGGATCTCCGCCTTCCATGACGGCGACGACGGAGTTGGTGGTGCCGAGGTCGATGCCGATGACTTTTTCTGCCATGACTTTATTTTCGGGTTCGGGTAAAGAGGGAACGTCCATTTCTAGAGCAACCACAGTGCCCAAAAATCCTGCCAGAATGGCGCAGTCGAGCTTTTCTGAATGATTCCACTCGGAACCAACCTGCCGACAAGGCGGGTGCCGTGGATGACGTACGCGATCATACTGTTGACGCTGACAGTGTGGGTCGTAGTGCAGGGTGCCGGAGAGGATCCAGTACTCCTGGCGACCACGGTTTGCAACTTCGGGATGGTCCCGGGAGAGCTGACGCATCTGGCGCCACTCGGGCAGATGGTCCCGCTAGGCTACGGGATGGGGTGCGCGGTGGATCACAACGCGATCAACATCCTGACCCCTATCTTCTCGATTTTTCTCCACGGCAGCTGGATGCACATCCTGGGAAACATGCTTTTCCTTTGGGTATTTGGCCGAGACATCGAGGACACGATGGGTCATTTCAGCTACCTCGGATTCTACCTTGTTTGCGGGGTGATTGCGGGGATGGCCCAGATAGCATCCAGTCCAATGTCTCCGGTGCCGACCGTGGGTGCGTCCGGAGCGATTTCGGGGATAATGGGCGCGTTCCTGCTGCTTTATCCAAACGTCCGGGTGAAGATGTTCTTCTTCATCATCCTCGTAAACATCCGGGCCTGGATCGTCCTCATATACTGGTTCCTGCTTCAGTTGTTCGAGGGTATTGCGACCGCTGGCACGATGGGATCGCGGCTTTCCGGCGGCGTAGCCGTATGGGCACATGTTGGCGGATTTGTGACTGGCATACTGCTGATAAGCCGATTTACGTCGCGGCGCGCGCTGGCTGCACCCGTTGTGAGACGCTAACTTCGTAAGCGTGCGCGGTTCGTCGTCGACGACGACGGAGAAAGTCTGCGGCAAGTTCTGGAGCTATCCGATTCGGAGAGAAGTGTGCGGCTGATTCCCCGCGACGAGCAGTTTTATGACCTCTTTACCCAGCTCGCCGAACGGCTGTCTCTGGCGGCGAGACTACTTCATCAGCTCTTCAGGGAGCCAGAGCGGCATTCCGAACACGTCCAGGCGATAAAAGTCGCGGAGCATGAGGCCGATGAGATCACGCGAGAGATCATCGACCGGCTGGATCGGACTTTCATTACTCCCTTCGACCGGGAGGACATACACCAGCTGGCATCCGCACTCGACGAAGTGGTCGATCTGCTGGATGGTGC
>JBDTAW010000018.1:0-3125 GCA_039924445.1 Gemmatimonadaceae bacterium | reverse complement strand
ACCAAGCACGGCGCCGAGTTTGGACAGATCACGAAGCAGGAATATTTACGGCAGGCGCAAACACTACGGGACGAACCGGCCGGCGGAAATGTGTTGGAGATCCGTCGCCCCGACGGCACCGTGTCGCGCTACGACCGTGCCAGCGGCGCGTTCATAGCATTCAACGCCGATGGGACCATCCGCACGTTCTTCAAACCAAACAATGGCGAAGCCTATTTCCGCCGCCAGGCGACACTCAGCCACTGACATATCGGAGAGGAAAGTCATGACGAAACCTGGCGAATCGACCGATGCGGTCGCGCGATATCTGGCGGCGCGCGGTGTAGCCGTTCATTTGCGCAATAAAAAACTCAGCGACCTCATCGCCCAATGGGATGGAATTGCGCGTGCCGCGGCGCGATACAATCTGACCTTGGATGATTGGCTCAACGATGTGGACCTGCGTGACATCATTGCTGGTGCGCTGGAAGTTGCGCCGGAGCGGGAGCAACGCGACGTGCGCGATGCACTCGGGCGCGCGGACGATCTTTTCAAAACCGCGACGGCGGAAACCAAACAATCCATGTGGGGCGACGCGGCGGCGACAGGTGATAAGCACGACCAGCTACGGCAATGGTGGTACTTTCGCAGGCCCGTTCATCCTGGGAAGACGATGCGTGCGGACTTGGCCGCGGCCGGAATTCTGTAACCGGATTCAGAAAATGGACTTTGAAATAACGACCGCAACCGCGGTACTCGAACGCACGCCCAGCGTATTGCGCGCGATGCTCGGCGGACTCGGCGCCGAGTGGCTCGACGCGAATGAAGGCGCCGAGACCTGGAGTCCGTATGACAACATCGGCCATCTGATCCATGGCGAGCGGACAGACTGGATCCCGCGCGCGCAGATCATACTCGCGCAGGGTGAGAATCGACGATTTACACCGTTTGACCGATTTGCGCAGATGCGTGAGAGCAGGGGCCAATCGCTCGCAGAGTTGTTGGGGGAATTCTCAAGCTTGCGAGCTGAGAACCTGACTACGCTCGCAGGATGGAAGCTTTCCGATGAACAACTCGCACTGGAAGGTGAGCATCCGAAGCTTGGCGCAGTTACGCTTCGTCAGTTGCTGTCTGCGTGGGTCGTGCATGATCTTGGACATATCGCGCAGATTGCGCGTGTAATGGCGAAGCAATACCGCGACGCGGTGGGACCGTGGCGTGAGTACCTTCCGGTTTTGGATCGGTGACGGAGGTTGTATTGGGCGACGGTGCTGGATGTCGCACGATGCAAATTTCACCACGCAAGATTTGATACCATCGAGCTGCCATCAGACTCACGCGCCGGGATTGTATCCGCTCAGGGAACAACGGGGTCAGTCCAATAGTGGACTACCCGCGTTATGTCATAGCACATTCGACAGCTCAATGCCCGGGGTCTGAGAGATCCTGCAGCGGAGGCACCACTACAACCGGCGCAAGCCGGAGCGCCCGGAGAGTTGGCTCGACGGTCTTTCGGTCTCCCACCACTACAATTGCCATGTGCGCCATATCCAGGTATTTGCGCGCGGCAGCGGCGGCCTGGACAAGCGTGACTTTCTGCAGGTTTGGAACGAGATCGTTGTAGTACCGGAGGCTCAGACTGTCGCCGAGCATGGTATTTACGGCACCCGCGCGGGCGAGCGTCGTCTCGAATTGGAGCGGGAGACGTCTGATCGACGCGGAACGTGCGAACTCGAATTCCTTTGCAGTAATTGGATCGGCGCCCAACAGTCCGCGCAGATCGGCGACTGTCGCAGCCACTGCACTATCGGTTTTCTGCGCTTCGACCGCCGCGCCAGCGGTGAACTGACCAGGTTCGGGCGGCCTGCGGAAATCGAAGCTTGAGCTCGCACCGTAAGTCAGGTGTCGTCGCTCGCGGAGATCGAGGTTAAGGCGGCTGTTGAAGGCACCGCCGAGGACTGTGTTCATGAGTTCAATCGCGTACTGGTCGGCCGTCCCTCTGCGTGGGCCCGCGCTTCCAGCCAGAATCACGCTCTGAGCAGATCCCGGTCGGTCGTACAAATAGATTGTCGTAGCGGGGGCGGCGCCGGGCGCGGGCGGAGTAACGCGTGCGCGACGGCCGGATTTCCAATCGCCAAAATAATGTTGGAGCTTGGCCACAGCCTGTGACGGATTGATGTCACCAGCAACCACAAACTGGACATTTGGCGGCCTGTAATACTCCTGATAGAACTGCTCCACGTCGCTGCGGCTGATCGACGCAATCTCGCCCTGGCTTGCACTGCGCGCATATGGATGCGCCGCACCGTATAGCTCCGTGTTGAGGATGCGGTCCGCGAGGTACTGTGGATCGTCCATCTGATTTTTCAAATTCGCGACTTCGTTTGCAGTCGTGCGCTTGAGAGCAGTCTCCGGAAACATTGGACTGCGGAGTTCGTCGGCCATGAGCGCGAGCGCGCTGTCTACGTTTGCTGTAACGACCAGCGAACTGGTAGGTGACACGTAATTACCGAGTAGCGCCTTGGTGTCAGCAATCTGCTGTGCGGTGCGAGTTCTGGTTTCCTCGCCCAGTAATTGAGACACGATCCCGGAAAGGCCAGTCTTGTGTTCTGGATCCGCAGTTTCGGGGATATCGAGTATTGCTGTGACTTCGACAACGGGTGTGCGATGATCTTCCAGAACCGCGACGCGAATTCCGTTGGACAGGGTCCGCACCGTGATCGCGGGGAACGCAATGGATTCAGACCCCGCCGGTTTTGGCATTACTGAACGATCGAATGTCTCCGGAGTGTGTCGAGTATTATCATCTGCAGCCGCTCGCGGGACGCTGACACTGGGCCCAGTCGCGGACGCCGCCTGCGACGCGGCCGTTGTCGCATGAGCAACCGTGTACGGCTTTGACGTATCGGCGGCAAGCGCGATGCGGCCGGCCGGAACCATACTCAACACAACTCGACCCGGCGTCAGATAGCGCTTCAGCACCCGCGATACATCTTCCGCCTTCACGGCCTCGGACCGCTGGGCATCGTGGATGTACTGCAGTGGATCGTGATACAGAACCTGGCCGCCGAGCAGAGTCTCCGCCTTCCCCATCGCACTTTCCATCATCAACATGAGTGACAACGATTCCTGACTCTTGGAACGCG
>JBDTAW010000017.1:0-10294 GCA_039924445.1 Gemmatimonadaceae bacterium | reverse complement strand
CTGGCCACCTTATCACGGACATCGACGCGGATGCCGTAGAGGCCCTTTCCTTTGGCGTCCTGTTTCGGGATCGCGGGATTGGCAGTCCAGTTGGTGATTGTACGCGTGTTCGCTCCGTCGCGGACCTTCACCATGTACATGCCATCGCCCCGAACGATGAAGTATGTGTACTTGACGGTCGGGCCATTGAGATTCGAGCCGCCGATGAACACCCCGAACGCCTCCGGATGTAACGGCGCCTCGAGTTGTTCGAACGTGGCAGACGCGGTGAACTTGTTCGCAGCGGTATCAGCGGGGGAAAAGAGGATGTGCGCCGGTCCCGTTTTTACTTCCCATTTGCCCGGCCCCTTCTCCGCGTATGACACATCCGAGGCCTTCGCATCCGAGTGATCGAACACTGCAGTGTACCCGGTCGGAAGACCGGTACCTGCGGTGGTTTTGTCGGTATCAGCCCCGGTTTGCGGCGCTGCGGCGGAGATCTTGCCAGCAACTGGCGCACTATTCTTGGCAGCTGGCTCGCCCTTGCTGCAACCAAAGACGACGAGAGCTGCGGTAAGTGCCGCAGTACTCGTCAACACGAATCCGATCGACGCGCGGGACGCCGGTTGAGTTGTTTGCGGTAGTACGCGCGGTCGGTTGCGGTGAAGCGACATGGGTCAATGAGTCAGTTAGGGAAACATGGATTCCCACTTTCGCGGGAATGACGTTGGAGACGAAGAGTTACTTCGGAAAGATATCGCATGATTTGCACAAAAAACTCTTGCGCTTTGTACATTTGTGCGCGATTCTTGCTTCGATTCACGTGAATCGCAATTACATCGTATCGGAGTAGAGCATGGCAACTAGGAAGTCGTCCCGTAAGAGTTCGAGCCGCACTGGCGGTACTCGGACCGGCGCGAAACGCGGATCGAAGGCGAAGTCGAAAAAGGCCGTTCGCAAAACGGTTGCGCGCAAGAGCGGCGCAAGAAAGGCTACCCGCAAGTCCACCCGAAAGGCTACACGCAAGACCGGTCGCAAGACTGCTGCGAAGGCCACGCGGAAGAGTGGCGCTCGCAAGGCGACCCGCAAGGTGACCCGCAAAGCCACCCACAAGACAGGCCGCAAGCGCGTAGCTACCGGGTCCGCTAAATCAGCCAAGCCTGCGAAAAAGCGTGGAACCGCTCGTAAGAAGACGGCGAAGAAGACGAGTACGAAGCGCACGAGCACTGTCGGCAAGGTTCGTAAGGCCGCAAGCAACGCCGGTGCGCGCGTCAAGCGTGTTGTGACCGGGATCGCGGAACAGGCAACGCATGTCGCTGAAGACGCTGCGTCCGCGGTCACTGAATTCGTACAGGAGAAATTCTAGCGCCTCTCGCGCTGGAGTTGTGCGACCGTCGCGGACGCGGCGCTTGCACTCCGGATAGCAGGCTTCAGCCTAACTATTCCGGACGCCCTGGCTGGGACAAGGTTCCGGGACCAGTCCCAGCCAGGCGCGTATCTCTTCAAAGACGTGCGCTCGACCGTAGTCTACGGTAATTATGTGACCCCCCTCGTGGGTCAGGGTCATTTTTTTCATTTCCGCCCCGATCGCGGCAAAGGCACGCTGGGCGGCCGGCAACGACGATCTGTTATCGTGTTCCGATTGGATGTAAAGCGTCGGCGTGACGATCTCGCCCAGTATCGCGCGAGCCTTTTTCACCAATTGAGACAGCTCGTGTATTCCGTGACCGGTCACCGATCCGTACGCCAGATTTGCAGCGCGCTCGACAGGATCGAGGATCGAGCGAACCGTTGCCGAATGAAATGGCCTGACCAGATCATTCCAGTAGTCCGCGGTTCCGGACAACAGCCGTAAATGAAGCGGCATCGCGAGATACGGCGAAATCAGGACAAGCGCTGGGAGATCGCGTACTTCAGCGGCGAGCAGTGCCGCGATGGATCCTCCCATTGAAAGACCACCCACCGCCACCCAATCATACCGTGCGCGCATTGCATACAACTGTGCGCGAGCGTCATCCAGCCACTCCATGTGGGTGGAGGCGTCCATGGCCGCAATGCTGCGGCCGTGTCCCCGCAATAGCGGGACACGAACGTCATATCCGTTCTCGTTCAGGTAGCGAGCCAGATATGACAGTGTCTGAGGAGTGTCACCGAACCCGTGCAGGAGAAGAATTGCCCGAACGTGTCCGGTGCGCAGGTCAATTGGACCAGCGCCTGGAATGATGTGGTCGATGTTAATTAATTCGAATTTCGAGCTGCCTTGTTACTGGAACCCTCCCAGTGCCTGCGTGCGTAACTACGCCCGAGCTGATTCCTTGGTCACCTGCAACGGTGTCTGCTCGTCGTAACGCGCCGAGGGCAGACGTGATGCAAGCTGCTGGGTATCAATAACAAAGCACGTACCGGCCCGTGTCGCCACCCCTCCGTTAACCATTCGGCTCAGGGCGAGCGCAATGGATTCGCGGGTTGCCCCTACCATCTCGCACAGGAGCCGATGATGGGACGAGTCCAGTTTGAGGGTGGAATCGTCCACCATATAACCGGTATCCTCGCTCAATCGCATGAGAACTGAAACGAGCCGGTCTTCGACATTGAGGGACGCCAATTCCTGGAGCCGCTGAAGCAGATTGCTCCGCTCCGCCATGATCTGACCAATCAGCGAAATCGCGTGGATCGGCTGCTCCCTCATGAGCGCACGAAACTGCTCATTACCCAGATGCAGGGTCTCGACCCCGTCGGCTGCCTTGGCATCGGTCACGTAGCACCCATGCGGGGCGAGTCCCTCGGCTCCGAAGGTCTCGCCCGGCATGGCAATTCCGCTCACAAACCCGCGACCGCCCTTCATGGGCGTTCTCAGGACAACGTGCCCGTGCAGCACCACGAAGACCCCGTCGGCGGCAGTACCGCTACGGTACACCTCGAAGCCACCTGGCCAGTGCGCTTTTGCGCCAAACTGCGTAGCGGCAATTCGCTCGCTCAACGAAAGCCGCGGGGTCCGACGCGCTGAGACTACATCGTCCATGCCCTCATGGTGCTCGCAAGCTTCGCGCCGCAGAGTCGAGTATTTCGGTCGCCTTTTGGAAACGGTTGGTGAGATCGGCTATCTCGCGCACGGATGCGGCCTCATTTCCGGCCAGAATGGCCTCGTTCACACTCGGCAGGCCAATATTGGAATAGCCGTTGTCATTGTCCGCTGCGTAGATGACGTTGTGGAACCACTCTCTTTTGGTGATGGGGAGCCCTTCCGGCCGAACGAATGCCCGCTCTACCTGCATGAGCAGGACGTTCGTCTGTTTGCTGGCCGCGGCAGTGATCCCCCGAGCCAGGGCCGCATCCCGGGCAGTATTGAAGGCCTGCGCGGAAGTCTCCATCGTTGAAATGGCCTGATTGAGGGCGGTCAGTGAGACGTTATTCCAGTGCCTGGCCTCAAGATTCTTCGCAACTGTACCGGTGAGTCCGTGCATCGCGCGAGCGTATTCCACGTAGTCATACGGCAGGATATCCGCATCAGCGAGCCGCATCAGAGCCACTGCACCGAGTACACCCATGGTCGCGTGATACTTGTAACCCGGGTCACCGAACTTGCTCATCCAGTGATACGAATCAAAAGCAGAGTGGTACACACCCATCGGCCCACCGAAGCCCCAATCGGCGATCGGGATTCCCAGGTGATTGTAGAAGCCAGCGAAATCAGAGCCGCCGCCGGGATCTCCGATTGCCGGCTGCGCGGTATCGGACTCGATGCGATCGCTCTTCCGCCACGCGTCATAGACGCTCCCACCGACTGGACTGGCCACGACTTTCGTCACGTCGCGAAAGAACGGACGAAGCGACGGACTTCCACTCGCGCCAAGTGATGGACCCGTGGCGACTTCATCGAAATTGATGTATGCCGCGCCATCCTTCGACAGCCGCGCTGAATCCTGTTCGACGAATTCGGTTGAGCCCATGAGTCCCCATTCTTCCGCGTCCCACGATGCGAAGATTATCGTGCGCTTGGGTCGATAGCCCTGCTTCATGAGATCGCCGATGGTGCGAGCTGCTTCGAGCACACTCACTGTGCCGCTGATATTGTCGGCGGTTCCGGGTCCCCATGCATCCCGGTGACCGCCGATGATGACGAGCTGATCCGGATATTCCGATCCGCGAATCGTTCCGAGCACGTCCCAGATATTCTTGTACGGCGTTGTTGCTGCATCGGTCGTGACGACGAGGTGTGCGCGTACCGGTCCCGGTCCGACATGATACCGGAAAGGCAATCCGCCCTGCCAACCGCGGGGTATGTCCGTTCCTCTCACATCCTTCAGTAATTCGGCGGCGTTCTTGTACGACGCCGGAATTACTGGAATGCGTGGCACGTCAGTCTGGTCCAGCGGAATGCGTTTGGCTCCCGGGATGCTTGGATAATCCGGTGTCGTCGGATCTCCGTTGCCGTTGTAAACGCTGCCGCGCTGCACACCGGTCCATGGACGCATTGGTCCTTCAGGATAGATGTCTCCGGTCGCAAATCCATCATCCGCCGGATCGCTGTAGATGATCAGTGCGCTCGCGCCATGCTTCTCCGCTTCTCGTGCCTTGATGCCTCGATATGACCTCCCGTAGCGAGCAATCGCGATCTTGCCCTTCACCGAGACGCCAAGCGAATCGAGCGTCTTGTAATCCTGGATCAGCCCGTAGTTCACATACACCACTTCACCTGTCACATCGCCTGCAGCGCCGTACCCATTGAAAGTGAGTATCTGTGGGTAACTGAACGACGTTGTGTCTTCCGCAATTGGCCCTTCAGCGAGTGACAACTCAGTGGCATCTGGCGATACCCGATACAGGTGGACGCTGGTCGGGTGCGGCATGTAGATACTGTAGGTACGGATCTCCGGGGTGATGCCGTATTTCTTCAGCTCACTCGCGAAGATATCGCGCGTCCTCGCCTGCGCCGGAGTACCGGCCATGTGCGGTTCTCTGGAAAGTTCGCGAGACAGCGATTGCGCTCCCGAAGGTGACGCGAGGCTTGCGGCCTTGGCTTCGAGCGCGCGCTGTTGCTGCGCCTGCGAGTTGCCGAATCCGACTATTGTTGATTGGGATTGTGCGGACGCAGCCGCGGTAGCGGCGAGCGATGTCGCAAGAGCGGTCACAGCAAATTTCGAGAGTCTCATTCAGATTCGTCCAGTTCGTCGAGGGCGTGCTGAATCGCAGCGCGAAGTTCCAGTTCCGGATCTTCCGCATCCGCAATAGCAGCGGTGAGTTTGGAAAACTTGCTTGTCATCTCCGACTCAATGAATTGTTCGGAGCCATTCACGCCGAGCATCATCAAAGATGCCGAGGCTAGATCTCGCAGGAGCTTCAGCGTTTCGGGCGAGAGAGCTGAGAGCGTCTGCGGGACCGGCAAGGGAACGTCCTTTTCGCGGCGACGTTTTGGCGCTTCGAACATCGCAGATACCGGTGCCAGTGTTACCACAAAAGAACCGGCTGTGTGTTCCTCCCACTTCGTGATGATGTTGCGGCGCCGAAGCGAGGGGAAGAGTGCCAGGATCGCTTTTCGGACGACAGCGATACCATCATCGCTCGCTTGCCCGCGACCGGTTATCACGAGCAGCTCGCCGGCACGTTCGACCTGTTTGGTGCGAACCCAGCTCTCTGCGCGTGCGCGCGCCTGATCGGCTGTCGGCAGTGACTCGCGAAGATTCAGAGTCCGGGCCGCCCCGAAGCGAATCTCGTCAAACGCCTTCTGGATGCGGTTCGGATACTCTTTCGGCATCGCCCTCAACTAATCGCCTGGGGCGCTGGGAAGTTGCGCATCATTGAAAGATACGCATCCACGAGCATCAACGGGGGACTTACCACGCGCGCTGCCGAGACTTAAATAGACGCATGCCGCTGCATTTCCCCATCGCCGAACTGGCTCCTGTAGATGACCAGGCGCCTCCGCAGGAAGAGGCTCCGCACACTGTCCTCGTCCTGGGGGGCGGCGCCATGCGGGGCATGGCGCACATTGGGGTGATCCGTGCTCTTATAGAAGCCAGGATCGAGATCGACGCCATAGTCGGAACGAGCATTGGAGCACTGGTTGGCGCCAGATGGGCCTCCGGGGCGTCGATAGAACAGCTCGAACACGATGCTCTTACCGTCACCGAAGCTGCTGTCCTCAAGCGCAACCTCAAGGCATTCGTACTCGGCGGCGTGGCTCAGGCTGCACTTTATGACGGGGAGCACTACCGGCATTTGATTCAAAGAATCATCGGCCCCGCCACGTTTGCATCCCTCTCCCGACCTGTGCGCGTGAACGCGCTGTCACTCCGCAATGGCATCGAGCGGTGGTTCGGTTGGGGCGCCGATACGAGTCTTCGGCTGATTGATGCGGTATACGCATCAGGAGCGCTCCCGCTCGTATTCCCGCCGATGATTCTTCCCGATGGCGACATCGTGGTCGACGGCGGCCTCAAGACGATGGTCGGACTGTTCGAAGCAATTCACTGGGGAGCGCGTCGCATAATCGCGATCGACGTGAGTGAGATGATCAATTCCGATGACGTTGAATGGGAGCGGCAGGGTCTTGTCGGGATACATGGCCGCGTTGTGCAGATACTTGCCGAACCTCAGCGAGCAACAATCCAGGCCGCGCGCGGTCGAGTGCCAACGCTGCATATCCGGCCCGATGTGGGTCAATGGCCCTCGTTCACGTTCAATGCGACGCAGGCACTGATCGATGCGGGATACAAAGCCGTCGTTCGGGCACTGGATGCACCGGAATCAGCTCGATTTCACGCTGCTGCTCCGATCGGGCCAGCTATCGCGGGGCGCCGAGCTGAATCTGCGTAACTCAACTATTTAATCGGTATCCCTCTCGCGACCGCAGCGTCAGTCAGTGCGTCGCGTACTTCATCCCGATTCAGCAGACGCGTCAGGGGAACTGCTCGCACCTTTCCCGTCCTGCTCACCAAGCGTACACGTCCCTTGCCGAGTTGCAACTCGGCGACGTCCGACCATGGTATGTTGAACCGCCTGAATTGATTGAATCGCATGTGGATTCCACCGTCCGTTATTGCAAGCATGCGGCGCTTCTGCAGACGCCCTGCGAGCAACGCCATGGTCACCGTCAACAGGCCCGTTAGCACAGTTGTCACGCCAAGCGCAAAATGCTTGTGCCCAAAGGTGAAATCGGCGCTGTGAAGCCGACGGAGACCTTCAGTGACCGCAGCCAGGCCACCAACCACACCTACGACATTTGACCCGCGCGATGCAGCGTCCTCGTTCCTCCTCATCCGGATCGCGCCACGAATTACGACAATCGCCAGCGCTGCGGCCGCGGTCGCGTTCAGCACGACAAAAGCATCGATCTCGTGATGAAAGTACGCGATCTGAACGGCGTTGAGCAACGTCATTGAGGTAAACGCCTCCGTCGCCAGGTCTGCGCGCTCCCGCCGACGTTCGGCTGCGTCTTCCAGGTGAATTACGCGATCAGGGTGCCGTTGAATCGGTTCCGAAGCAGCCATCCGGGCTCCGTTGCAGGCGATGGGTGATCAGTCGCAAATGTAGCCGTTCTGTGCCGTTCTGCCAGCCGTTATTGCGTCGAGATGCCAACAGTGCGAATTTCTTCATCCAGACAATCAACCCTCCCGCTCGTGGCGATACCACAGCTGCATCCGACAACTATCCGCAACGAGACCTTTGGTGGAGTTACATATCATCTCGAAGGCGAACTTGTACCTGTACTACACGTGGAGCTTGCATCAACGCACGTGTATTTCGAGCACCACGTGCTGCTCTGGAAGCATCCAACGGTTTCAATCGGCGTGAAGTCGCTATCGGGTGCGTTCAAGCGCCTTGTGTCTGGGATGCCCATCTTCATGACAGAAGCGACGGGGGCCGGTCACATCGCCTTCAGCCGCGACGGAGCTGGACAGATTATTCCGCTCCATCTGAGCCGCGGTCAATCAATCGATGTGCGTGAGCATCAATTCCTCGCCGCTACCGATGCGGCGGAATTCACGTTTCAGCGCGTGAGCGGGATTGGCAACATCCTGTTCGGTCAGAGCGGACTGTTCATCGACTCATTCAACGCGCGCAATGCCGACGCGATTGTCTGGCTGCACGGTTACGGCAATGTCTTCGAGGTAACGCTACAGCCAGGTGAGCAGATCGACGTCGAACCGGGCGGCTGGATCTACAAGGACCCGTCTGTCCGCATGGAACTCGAAACGCAAAGCGTTGCAACAGGTCTTTTTGCCAGTGGCGGCCAGATATTCTTCAACCGGTTTACCGGACCCGGTCGCATCGGTATCCAGTCGATGTACTATCATCCGCCCACCGGCACAGGCGAGTCCAACACCCAGGCTGCAGTCGGCGGCGGAATACTCGGCGCGGTCATGCGCGGGGTGATGGACAACCGTTAATAACCGCCGTCATTCCCGCGAAAGCGGGAATGACTTCTATATCGCGTCGCTGAGACTCGTAAAGTCGAAGTCCTTCGCCTTCACCGCCGGTACTACGATCGGGCCACCAGATTCCGTTCCGCCAATTCGCACGGGAACGCCAAGCGCTTCGACATTGTTTAGAAGGAACAGCGGAGAATCGTTGAAGCGGAAATTCTTGATGGCCCGCGTCACCTTGCCATTCTCAATCAGGAAGGTGCCGTCGCGCGTGAGACCAGTGTAAAGAATCGTCCGCGGATCGACTTCCCGCAGGTACCAGAGACGAGTGACAAGTATTCCACGCTCGGTTGACTTGATCATGTCATCCACCGACGTCGTGCCTCCAGTCATTTTAAACGTGCTCGGCGCACCCGTTGCTACAGCGTTCTGTTTCCTGGCCCAGAAGCGCGTGTAGTAGAGTTGCTTGAGCACCCCGTTCTCGATCCACACCTGCCTGCCGAGCGGCAAACCATCGCCGTCGAACGGCTGGCCGCGCAGATCGGGGTCGAAGGGGTCGGAGATGATCGACACTCTGCTGTCGACAATTTTCATTCCGATTTTGTTCCCGCCTCCCGTCTTGACGAACGGGCTGCGCCCTTCATCCGCCTCCCGCGCGCCGCTGTAGCCGCCGATCAACTGAACGATGTCGCCAACTGCCTGGGGTTCCATCACGACCGTGTAGTGGCCCGGCTCAACAGCGACCGGAGTGCGTGAAGCCCGGGCCTTTTCAACTGCGTGTTGGCCAAGCGCCGCGAAATCCATTTTCGCCCAGTCGTTGACTTCTGCACCAGCCCACCCGGAACCGGTTCCATCAGACGTGCGAACGGTAAGCGTGTAATTCGCAGTCGTGTACGGATAGTATCCGAACATCCCGTTGCTGTTACCGATCGCCTCGGAACGTGCACGGACTTCCAGATATCCAGCCGCCTTGAGATCCCCCGATGCGCGTGCCGGCGCGAGTGCAGTCATCGCCGCGCGTGCACGCTCATCCGCACTCGCCTCGGCAGTTGACGCAAAATATGCTTCGCTGGATTTGTACTGTTGCGGTCCCAGGTTAGGCATCGCTTCCGGGTCATCTGGCGCGAGTTTCGCCAGTGCTTCGGACTGCGATACTGCACGACGCAGTCCTTCGTCGCTCAGATCGTTCGTCTGCACTGCAGCGTGTTTCGGTCCAAACGCACTTATGACGGCCACGCCGCTGTCTTGAACCCGCCCAGCTGTGCTCACACGATTATCTGCGAAACGCAGGTTGGTCGTTGTTCCATCATCGATGTAAACGGTTATCGCGTCTGCCTTCGACATCTTGACGGTCCGCTCGATGAGCGCCCGTGCGTCGGACTCCGGCATCGGTGCGATTTGCATGTTCGATCGCAGCGAGAGTGGGCGGCGCATGCCTTCGCGCGTGAAGTCGCTCATGCCTTCCTCCCGGTATTGATCACGTTGATGTTGCGGAACCGGCTTGGAACGCATCCGTGGCTTACAGCGTTGACCTGTCCCGGTTGTCCCTTGCCGTCGAAGAACGCGCTTCCCATCATGTACGACTTTTTTCCTCCAATCATGTCCATGGAATTCCAGAAGTCCGGGGTGCGCATCTGATACGCGACATCCTTCAGCATGCCGACGATCTTGCCGCCCTTGATCTCATAAAAGAGCTGACCGCCGAACTGCGCATTGTAGCGTTGCTGATCGATCGAGAATGAACCGTCGCCCATGATCGCGATCCCGCGATCCGTCGCGCCAATGAGATCGTTCCACGCGAGATCCTTCTCACCGGGAAGCAGCGACACGTTGGGCATGCGCTGAAACTGCACGCTCGACCATGAGTCCCCATTGGAACAGCCATGCGATCGTGTCTGTCGCCCCTGCGAGTCGTACCACCATTTGAGCCAGTTCGCCTGCTCGCGCGT
>JBDTAW010000016.1:0-22127 GCA_039924445.1 Gemmatimonadaceae bacterium | reverse complement strand
GAGCGACCGCTCGCAGCGCTTGGCGGAGCTGGTCGTCAGCGTCGACTCTGTCTACCGTACGATTCCGGACGCATGGCACTGGACCGTCGCGAGCCCTAGCGTGGGCGGAATTGGCGCCGGCTTGGAGGGCTGGCGTGCAGATGACCCTGTTTGGATGGTGCGGCGCGCGATGGTTGAGCGTCAACCGATTGCGGCGCTGTGGCTAATCGTGGGGACCGAGGACGAGCGCACTGGTCCGGTGAACCGGCTGTTCCACAGGACTCTTGCTACCCTGGCTGTGCCGAATACGTATATCGAAGCTGCTGGCGGTCTACGATCGCTTTTTGGCGGGCACCCGCAGCCAAGGGCCTGGTCTGGATTGCCAGGGCCATGCCCAAAATGCCCGGTTCTTCATTCTCCCCACCGCGCAAAACACGCCACTGACAGCAATCTTACATGAAAAGACTTGTTGTCGCGCGCCCTTGCATCATATTCCACAGTGCTAATTCCACGCGTGCGTCCGGGTACGATGTCCGAGGAGCCGGCGCTACGCTGGTCCGGCTCGCTGGCCTGAACAGCAGGTCGAGTACATTCCACTGTCTTGTATCAGCTCACCTTCAAGCAGGAGGGATAAGACTGGTTTGGTTTGTTGTTGCGCCGCGCGACGGATCCCGCCCACGGCATCATATAGGTAAGCTTTCCATCCACAGATGTCTATCACGCCGGCGGACAAGTCCGTCGGACGGAGGAATGTTAGGATGAAGTCAGTCACACGTCTCTGGATCGCGGCCGTTTTACTCGCCGTGATCCCGTCGCTCGGACGCGCGCAGCAAACGCGGCGAGTGACCGGTCACGTTACTGTTCAGGGGGGCACCGAGCCGATCCCCGGCGTAACTGTTCAGATTGTCGGCACAACGTTAGGGGCTACCGGCGACGAAGCCGGTAACTTCTCGGTAAGCGTTCCAGCCGGCGCGCAACAGTTGCGCGTCCGACGTATCGGCTACACGGCCAAGATCGTTCCGGTCGGCGCGAACGAGACGACGGTAACAGTGTCGCTCAACCGCGACGTACTCCAACTCGAAACGCAGGTCATTACCGGTCAGGCGACGACGGTCGCTCGCGCAAACGTCGCGAACGCTGTAACTGTCGTGAATACCGAACAGTTGAATAAGGTGCCGCAACAGACGATTGAGAACGCGCTTCAGGGCAAGGTCCCAGGCGCCGTGATCACGTCCAACTCAGGCGCACCCGGCGGTGGTATCCAGCTGCGGCTTCGCGGTACCAACACGATAAACGGCAACTACCAGCCGCTGTATGTAGTTGACGGCGTCGTGGTGGATAACTCCGCGTTTGGAAACGGCCTCAACAGCATCACAGGTGCCGGTGGCGCCATTTCGTCCAACCAGGACCAGCAGGTCAATCGTATCGCCGACCTTAACCCGCAGGACATCGAGACCATCGAAGTCCTCAAGGGGCCGTCAGCCGGTGCCATATACGGCTCGCGTGGAGCCAACGGCGTCGTCATCATCACAACGAAAAAGGGACGCGCTGGTACGCCAACGCTGAACGTCGTCCAGCGTTTCGGAACGACAGCCGTATCCAACACCCTCAAACTGCGCTGCTTTACGCAGGCTCAGGCGACGGATTACGTCAATGCGAACACGCCTGGCGGTTTCACGGGTGCCACGGACTACTTCGCGGCGAATCCGTATGCAGGCTGCACCGATGCACAGAACCAATTGTATGGCAACAAAGGCCTTTCGTATGAGACATCCGCGTCGCTGCGCGGCGGTACTGCGGATGGCAACACGACATACTTCACTTCTGCTGGCGTGAAGCATGATGCAGGAATTACGTCGACGGACGGCTACGACAAGCAGAACCTCAGGATCAATCTGGCGCAGCAGTTCGGATCCAGGATCAACGTCAGCGCCAACACCGAAGTACTGCACACCCTGACAAAGCGGGGCATTTCTGGTAACGACAACAACGCGATCAACCCGCTTGATGTCATTTCCGGCACTCCGTCGTTCTATGACTTTTCCCGCAAGGTTGGTGGTGTCTACACGATCAACCCTTGGGCCGTGAGTGGCGCCAACGTGCTGCAGAATCAGCAGGCCATTCAGACCCCTGAGGATGTTTTCCGAATGATCGGCAGCTCCCAGGCACGGTGGTCGGCGGTCGCGTCATCGCGCCAGACACTCGACTTCTCATTGCTTGGCGGCGTCGACAGCTATTCGGATCAGGCGCTCGTGTATTCGCCGTCATTCACATATCTGGAGCAGTCGGGAGTCATCAGTCCGTATCCTGGCACCGTCGCTCGCGGCAACACAAACGTGACCAACGCAAACTTGAATCTGAACGCGACGCACAAGCTCATCACGTCGCCGTTCACGGCGACCACGTCGCTGGGTCTGCGTCAGTCACGGTCTCAGGTTAACAATGTGTTCAACCAGGGCTTGGGAATGTTCCCGGGCGTCACAAACGTCGCAACAGCCATTCAGACGGCTGTCAACCAGGCGCAGAGTCTCACGAAGTCGTTCTCGTACTTCGCGCAGGAAGAACTCCTGACAGCCGATGAGCGGGTCCTGTTGACGGGTGCCATAAACGCCGAGCGTTCGAGCACCAATGGCGACGCACACGCGTTCTACGCGTATCCGAAGGCATCGATCTCGTATAAGCTCCCGTGGCTACCGCCAGCGACAGACAACCTGAAGTTGCGTCTCGCATACGGAAAGGCTGGCAATACCGTCCCGGTGAATTTCAAGTACACCTTCCTCACACCTCTCCTCGAGAGCGGCGTGAACGGACTGCGCCAGGGCGCGCAAATCGGTCTTTCGAACGTCAAGCCGGAACAGACGACAGAAGTGGAAGGCGGATTCGACGCCAGCTTCTTCGGTGGTCGCGCCGGCCTCGAAGTCACACAGTATGAGAAGAAGACGACCGGGATGGTGCTCACGTCCGGTCTGGCGCCTTCAACTGGCTTCACCACCAAGGTGATTAACGGCGGGACGATGCGGAACGTCGGTACGGAAGTCGGCCTGAACCTGGTGCCGATCCAGACCGGGATGTTCACGTGGACGTCCAACACCACGTTCTCGGCTAATCGGAACAAGGTGCTCAGCCTGCCAGTGCCTGCGTTTGCCACCGGCTCGGGCTTTAGCGAGCGTTTCGGCTCCTACAAGATTCAGTCCGGATACTCGGCTACCCAGGTGGTCGTTTTCAGCGGCTTCGATTCCACATTCGACGCCAATGGCAAGTATCTCCGTCGCGCTCGTCACGAGCTCCACATCGGAGACCAGAATCCTGATTTCCAGATGGGCTTCTCAAATAACTTCACGCTGGGCAAACTCAGCGTCTCAAGCTTGCTCGACTGGCGCAAGGGTGGCTATGCGATCAACCTCACCAACAACTATTTCGACTTTAACCTCGCCGGCAGTTCGTTCGCAGATACGACGAAAGCGCAGGCTCGCGGCAACGCATTCCTTGCCGGTCAGCCGGTATACGCGGAACACGCCAGCTTTGCCAAACTGCGCGAGCTGACCGTTTCCTACGATCTTGGGCAATCATTCGCGCAGCACTTCCTAGGAAGCCATGCGAAGGATCTTCGGATCGAAGCAAGCGGACACAATCTGTTTACGTGGACGAACTATACGGGTTATGACCCCGAGGTGTCGAACTTCGGCAACGCTCCGATCGGCCGCACGCAGGATGTGACGCCGTATCCGCCCAGCCGCCAGTTCTTCCTCTCGCTTAACGCAACATTCTAACCCCGGGGATCTCACTTAATATGAAGAAATACATAGCGGCGGCACTCACCAGCACTCTTGTGCTGGCGAGCGCCTGCCAGGACAATCCGACGTCGCCCAGCAGGGACAACGTTGTGGCCGGATCGCAGCAGTCGCTGCAATCGCTGGTCACCGGCATCACGGCGCAGGATCGCGTAAACTACGGCGGCTACTATCTCTGGGGCGGGATCATGGCGCGCGATGCCATCGTTCCGACATCCAACGAGAGTCGTTTCGTCACGGAGTTCTATGTCACTCCACCCGACCCCAGCGATTTCATTGGTGGGTCGCAGTGGACTGGCTATTATCAGTTGCTCCGCGCATCGCAGTTGCTCTTGAAGGACGCATCGTTCACCTCGCTCAGCACAGCCGACCAGGCCGCGACGCGTGGCTTTGTTCGCACTGTGGACGCGCTCTCATACATCAGACTCATTGACTACCGCGACCAGAATGGCGTTGTGATTCAGGGGCCCGATGCGACGGTGCAGGATCCTATTCGCACCAAGCAGGCTGTGCTGACTGCTACGTCGGCACTGCTTGATTCGGCGCTCGCAGATCTGACCGCTGGATCGGCGACCCTTCCGGTGGCGTTGCCATCGGGCTATTCGCTCCATGGCGACTATAGCACTACGGCTAACCTCATCCTGCTCAATCGTGGCCTGAAGGGCCGGGTCGAGGTCATGCGCGCGCTGGACCCCGTTGCTCCGAACGCGGCCAGCGCCGCAGCGGCCGTCACTGCGTTGAATATTGCGCTCGCTGGGGCTCCGACACCAATGACGCAGGATTATCTGAACAGAGGACCCTGGTACCAGTACAATCCGGCGTCACCCGAGAATGCGCCGAACCCGATACCAGGTTCGGCGAATCTCGTCACAGATAACTTTGTAAATTCGTTCCTGCCAGGTGACGTACGCGCACTCAACGTCGTGCCGGCATCGGCTCCGACCGTCTCCGGATTCACGGCGTCGCATCGGTTGAAGATGACTGACCCGACAAACGCGGCCCTCCAGTCCGCGCCGCTTCCAATTGTGCGAAATGCTGAGTTGCTCCTGCTTCGGGCTCAGGCGGAGATTGCGACGAATGACCTGGTTGGCGCGACCAGAGACGTCAATGCTGTGCATACCGTGGAAGGCGGCCTGCCGGCCTACTCGACGTTCACGAGTTCAGCGGATGCTATCAGCAAGCTGCTCTATGAAGTTCGTTACACATTCGCGTACCTGGGACCACAGCATATCGTCGCTCTGCGGAACTATGGCATGTTCAACCTCGCATATGTTACGCAGCCCGGCATGCCTAACAAGGGCGCGGCCGATCCGCTCGTCCAGAGCTTGCCCATCACCCTGAACGAGACGAACGCACGGAACGGCAACATCACCCCCGTGCCTTGATCTCAGTGCTGTTTCAGATATGGTAAAACGGAAGGGGTCCCAGTTGGGGCCCCTTTTGTGCTGTAAACACCGACACCGGACAATGTCAGTCGAGCCGGTGTAAACCTGGAGTGTTCCCATGACTTCACATCTTGCCGGGTCGAAATCGCCCTCGGGTGCAACTCGTTTACTGCTGGCCTTCTTGATATCCGTCGCGGGCTGTACCCACGCCAACACGGCGGTAGCACCAGGTGGCGACCCTATGGTGGTCACCGAGGATCAGATTGACCAGCTGCGCGTCACCACTGCTTATGACATCGTCGCGCAGACACACGCGAACTTCTTGCACAGTCGCGGTCGCGAGTCCCAGAATCCCAACGTTCCGCCGACACCAGCCCATGTGTACGTCGATAACACTTACTACTCGAACGACGTCGCTTCTTTGCGTGAGATCGACGCTCACGACGTGATGGAGATACGATTCTACCAGTCGTATGAGGCCCAATATAAATTCGGCAGTGGCCATTTGGGCGGTGTCATCCAGGTGATCACCAAGAACTAGTAAGCATCCGGGGCGCTCCAGAGTTCGCCGATGGAGTCTAGAGCGTCTCTTTCTTGGGAAATAGCGATGCACCCTTGGACACGCCCCATCCGGTCGCGTCGAATGTCGTTGCTCCCATCGCGCCGAGCCTGCGTGGCGCGGAGAGAAAATCCCCAGGCGCTCCCAGCTGTGACAGGAGCTCGGTGCAGCGCCCCGGCATGAACGGCGACAGTGCGATTGCCTGTCGCACGAGCTGCCGGACGAGCGCCGCGAGCGTCGCTTCCAACTCCTCGCGCCGGGCCGGATCCTTGGCAAGTTTCCACGGCGCCTGTCGGTCTACGTATTCGTTGCCACGCGCAACGGACGCCCACACGTGCTCGAGTGCGCGATTCGGAAGATTGTCGCGCATCGCTGAGTCGTACGCGGCCATGTCAACGGCATCAAGTGCGTCGAGATCGTTCAATTCCGCAGCTGGTACGGTCGCTCCGCAATACTTCTCGATCATCGCGATCGTACGACTTGCAAGGTTACCCCACGCGTTAGCCAGATCGGAATTGTAACGCTCCTCGAATCGCTCCCACGAGAAATTTCCGTCAGCATCAAAGGGAACTTCCCGCATCAGAAAGTAGCGGAACGGATCGGCGCCGTATCTGCTCACCGCATCCTGTAGATCCAGCGTCACACCGGCAGATTTGCTGAATCTGTCGCCACCCAGCAGCACAAAACCATGTGCCCAGACAAGCTTCGGAAGCGGTAATTCTGCCGCAATCAGCATTGCGGGCCAGATCAGAGAGTGAAAGCGCGTGATGTCCTTGCCGATGATGTGCACATCAGCTGGCCACCACTTCGCGAACTCCCCGTTGGTATCAGGGAAACCAACTTCAGTGATGTAATTCGGAAGCGCGTCGAACCAGACATACGTTGTCTGTGCTTCTCCATCGCCCGTATTGCGGGGGAAGGGAATACCCCAGCCGGCACGCGCGCGACTTGCGGATACATCCTCGAGTCCCTGATCAATCAGCGACAGAATCTCGTTCGCGCGGCTCCGCGGCTGCAGAAACTCACCGCTCGCTATGAGCGAACGCAGACGATCTGCATATTCGCTCAGCCGGAAAAACCAGTTGCGCTCCTCGACCCATTCGAGCGTACGCGTACCGTGCAGCACGCACTTGCCATCGACGATCTCCTCGTCAGTCTTGAACGCTTCACATCCAACGCAGTACCAGCCTGCGTATGTCTTGGTGTAAAAGCTGTCCGGAGAACGCTCGAATATCCGCTCGATAAGTGCGCGTACTCCAACCTTGTGCGACTCATTGGTGGTTCGGACGAACCGGTCGTACGAAATACCCAGCGCCGCCCAGGCGTCCTGGAACCGTTGCGCAATTTCGTCAACCTGCTGCTGAGGCGTGCGGCCTGCCTTGGCTGCGGATTGCGCGACCTTCTGACCGTGCTCGTCCATGCCCGTGACGAACAACACGTCGTCACCGAGCAGGCGATGATAACGTGCCAGTACGTCGGCGCCGATTTTCTCGAAGGCGTGCCCCAGATGCGGGTCGCCGTTCGCGTAATCGATGGCTGTGGTGATGTAGTACTTTTGGCGCACGCTGCAATCTAGCCGATCAATTGTTCCGGGTTGGACCCTTTTTGTCATCCGGGTTCTCCGGCTTGTCTCGGCGGCCACCAGGAGTGCCGCCAGAATCGCCCCCGCGTCGGCCACCTTTGCCACGGTCAGGCCGCCGCGCCGGTGACGGTGGTGCAGGCTCGGTCTCCACGGTCTCCGTCAGGATCACCAGCCGCGGCTGCGGGATAGCGAACTCGGACGTGTACATGAGTTCCGGCGATATCTCTTCTGCCTCTTCAACATCTTCCTGGGCGTTCGAGACGGCGGCGGCAGGCTTGCCCTCGATCTCATCCTTGAACGTGGCGAGCAGTATCGTCCGTGACGCTCCTTCCGCCGTTCGCAGAGTCACAGTTTCGCGGAAGATATCGATGCCGAGCACTTTCTCCTCGCCAACCGTCGTCGTAACGATCCGCCCTTCCTTCGGAAAACGGCGTCGGGTTTCCACGTAGAACTCGTGCTCGAACCTGAGGCAGCACATGAGTCGCCCGCATGCGCCGGAAATCTGGGACGGATTCAGCGAGAGCCGCTGATCCTTCGCTACGCCAAGATTCACTGGCCGCAAATCGGGAAGCCACGCAGCCGAACAGTATTGTCGGCCGCAACGACCGATTCCGTCCAGACGCTTGGCCTCGTCCCGAACACCAATCTGCTTGAGCTCGATCCTCGTACGGAATGCAGCCGCGAGATCGCGAACGAGATTCCGGAAATCAACGCGCTTCTCCGCAGTAAAGTACAGCGTCAGCTTCTTCCTGTCCCACTGCCACTCGGCGTCGGAGATCTTCATTTGAAGATCCGCTTCACGGACCTTGTCCGCAGCGCGCAGGCGCGCTTCGTCGTTCGCGTCCTGGAGCGCGTCACCAGTTCGAATGTCGCGCCTGGTCGCTACGCGCAACGCCTTGCGCACTGGCTCAGCGCAGCCATGCGCGCATCCTGCATTGCGCTGCGCAGCCAGATCACCGGTCGCGTGCACGATCCCGAGGTCTTCGCCGCGATCCGCCTCCACTATGACATGCGTCCGCGTGGCTGGCGGCGTCGCTCCATCCCAACCAAAGAACTCCTTCCGATTACCACGAAATGCTACTTCAATAAGATGCATATCTATTCCGTATGGTCATCCCGCACGGCATCGTCATCCCGCCGAACGTCGGGATCCATTGTCCGTCGTCCCTACGTCCTACTCTTCCCACTGACCCATCCTCAAATATTTCTGCCGCCGTCTCCGTACCAATCTCTCCGGCCGCAGCTTCCGCAGCTCCTCAAGGTTCGTATTGAGAACCTCACCGAGTGCTCGTGCAGCCGCTTCGTGATTCGCGTGTGCGCCACCTTCCGGCTCCGGTACGATCTCGTCAATCACGCGCATGTCCAGCAGGTCAGGTGCGGTGATCCGCAGCGCCGTCGCTGCTCGATCGCGCATTTCCGGAGACTTGCCATCCTTCCAGAGGATTGCTGCACAACCTTCGACAGTAATCACCGAGTACACCGAATTCTCCATCATCAGCACACGGTCGGCGACACCCAGCGCGAGCGCACCGCCAGAACCACCTTCCCCAATTACGGTCGCGATGATCGGCACTTGCAACTGACTCATTTCGAGCAGGTTCCGCGCGATTGCCTCGGACTGGCCGCGCTCTTCGGCGCCAAGTCCGGGATACGCTCCCGGCGTGTCGATAAACGTCAGCACCGGAACGTGAAACTTCTCGGCGAGCTTCATCAATCGGAGAGCCTTGCGATAGCCTTCCGGATGAGGCATCCCGAAATTCCGCCTGAGATTTTCCTTGGTATCGTGACCACGCTGGTGGCCGATAAGCATTACAGTTTCGCCGTCGAGTCTGGCCCAGCCGCCAACGATTGACGCGTCGTCGCGGAACGCACGGTCACCATGCAGCTCGATGAAATCCGTGAAGATCCGCGACACGTAGTCGAGCATGAACGGCCGCCTGACATTCCGGGCGACCTGCACCCGCTGAATGGGAGTGAGGTGCTTGTACACGTCGCCCCGCAATTCGCTGAGCTTGCGCTCGAGCGAAACAACTTCGTCGTCGACGTTAACGGCCCGCTCTCCCGCAGAATGCTTCAGCTCTTCGATCTTCCGTTCGAGCTCCGCGATGGGCTTCTCGAAGTCCATCGTCGTTGCACCAGTTGCCATCCGGACCTCCTAGGTCCCTAAAACTACTGAAACACGCTCCTCGCCGAGTAGCGCGCGCAATTCCTTGAGAGCCACGCCGTCGGCAGACAGCTTGAGCGACCGGGACCGCAGGCGGCCTGCCGAGCCCAGGCCGTCGCTCCAACGAATCTCAAGCGGAGCGCTGCCCGGGTGCGCATTTACGACCACCTGAACGTCCTGCATCACGTGTGGGTCCAATGCCGACCCCGGCGCCAGATCTATGGCCACCGCCACCTGACCGTTGGTCCGCTTCTCGGCAAGCTTCGTAACCGACTCGACAATGAAAGTCGGGTTGTCTGCGCCTTCGTCCCGCCGGGAATAACCGCCCTTCATTACAACCGGAACGTCCGCCTTCACCTGGTCATTGATCACACTCCAGGCCTCCGGAAATACCAGCACCTCGCTGGAGCCGGAAAAGTCCTCGATCGTCAGCCGCGCGAATTCCGCACCGCTCTTCTTGCTTGTCTGTCGCTTGATCGACGTGATTACGCAGCACAGCGATATCGACTCCGCAGTCCAGCTCCCGAGATCGCTGACGACGTGCGTGGAAAACAGTTCGGCCTCCGTTCGAAACGGCTCCAGCGGATGTCCCGATGTGTAGAAGCCGAGGATCGCCTTCTCGTTGGCAAGACGCTCGCTTTCCGGCCACGGTGCCACGCTGGGGAGCGTAGTCTGGTGCGCCGGTTTGGATGTTCCGCCCAGCATGTCGCCGAAGATGGACACCTGTCCAGTCGCGACATCGTCCTGCGCGAGCGAAGCCTCGCGAATCGCCGTGTCGAGCGCTGCCGCCAGCTGCGACCGATGACCACCAAGAGAGTCGAGTGCGCCCGCGTGAATCATTGCCTCGAGTACGCGCTTGTTGCACATGCGCAGATCCACCCGGTTGCAGAGATCGAAGAGCGAAGTGAACGGACCGACCCCGACCTTCGGCGGGGTGACTGCTGTACTCGCACTCTCGCCACCTCCACGCGCCGCAAGAATCGCTTCGATCGCCGTCTTTCCAACATTGCGAATCGCGCCGAGCCCGAAGCGCAGACGCTTATCAGCAATTACCGTGAACTTGTAATTCGATTCATTCACATCCGGAGGCAAAACTTCAAGTCCGATCTCGCGCGCCTCGTTGATGTACTTGACCACACTGTCCGTATCACCGATCTGCGACGATAACAGCGCCGCCATGAATTCAGCAGGGAAGTGCGTCTTGAGCCAGGCCGTCTGGTATGAGAGGATCGAGTACGCAACGCTGTGTGACTTGTTGAATCCGTAGCGCCCGAACGTCTCGATCTGCGATGAAATATCGTTGATAATCTTGCGATCATGTCCCAGCGCAACGGCCTTCTCGACAAATTTGTCAAGTTCCTTTCGAATCAGCGCTGCGTCTTTCTTTCCTACCGCCTTGCGCAGCACGTCGGCTTCCGAGAGCGAAATGCCCGCGAGTTTCTGTGCGATACGCATCACCTGTTCCTGATAGGTGATTACCCCGTACGTCTCGTTCAGAAATTCTTCGAGTTCCGGGAGCTGATACGTAATCGGCTCCTCACCCCGCTTGCGCCGGATGTAGACCTTGTGCATCCCCGCATCCAGCGGGCCCGGGCGCATCAGCGCATTCGACGCGACCAGATCGTTGAAGCGATCGCATCTCAGTGAACGGAGCAGATCCGTCGCGAGTGGAGACTCGAACTGGAATACGCCTGCTGTCTTCCCGAGTCGCAGCATGTGATACGTCTCGGCATCGTCGAGCGGAATGTCGTGCAGGTCAGGAATCTCGCGACCGCGCGCGCGGACGTTAGCTACAGCATCCGTGATGATTGTCAACGTAGTAAGACCGAGGAAATCCATCTTGAGCATCCCGGCCTTCTCGAGTGCGTTCATATCATACTGTGTGACGACTACCGCCTCGTCACCCTGACTGCCGGCGCCCTTGCTGGATTGGGTGCAGATCGGCACGTAGTCATCGAGTGGTCCTGGCGCGATCACCACACCAGCCGCGTGCACACCTGCGTGACGCGACAGTCCTTCAAGCGCGATTGCATAGTCGAGCAGCTCGCTGTAGCGCGCATCGTCGTGATACAGCGCCTTCACTTCCGGAATCTTCTCAACCGCCTCGCTCACAGTCAACGAGTAGTTGGGAAGATTCGGGATCAGTTTCGCCAATGCGTCCGTTTCGCTGGGCGTAAAGCCAAGCACGCGGCCCACGTCTTTAACCGCTGCGCGCGACTTGAGCGTACCGAACGTGATGATCTGCCCCACGGAATCACGGCCGTATTTCTGGCGAACGTAATCGATCACCTCGCCGCGTCGCTCAAAACAGAAGTCGACGTCGATGTCTGGCATCGACACGCGCTCCGGGTTCAGGAAGCGCTCGAACAGCAGATCATACTTGAGCGGGCAGACGTCGGTAATCTTGAGCGAGTAGGCGACGAGCGATCCGGCGGCAGACCCGCGACCCGGACCCACCGGGATGTTCATGTCGCGCGCGGCCTTTATGAAATCGTACACGATCAGGAAGTAGCCAGCGTAACCCGTCTTCGTGATGACATCCAGCTCGTATCGCATGCGCGTTTCCACTTCTTCCGGAAGTGGAGTGCCGTAGCGTTCGCGCGCGCCTTCTTCTGTGAGTCGTACGAGTAGCTCATTTTCGCTGCGGACGCCTTTTGGTAGCGGAAACGACGGAACGTTGTACTTTTTCTTGAACTCGATTGCGGTTTCGTCGGCGATTCGCAACGTGTTCTCGAGCACGTCGGCGCGTTCCGGAAAACGCTCGCGCATCTCGTCCGCGTTCTTGAAGTACAGCCCCTCATCATAGTGCATCCGGTTGCTGTCGGATACGTTCTTGCCGAGTCCGATGCACAATAGCACGTCGTGCGACGCGTGATCGTCGTGCCGCAGAAAGTGCGCATCGTTTGTTGCGACGACTGGCAGCCCCAGTTCGTCCGCAAGTTTGAAGACGCGCTCGTTCAGCAGCGCCTGACCGTCGCTGTCGTGCGCCTGGACCTCGAGGTAGTAGCGACCCTTGAACAGCTCTGCGTACCACGCCGCCGCTTCTCGCGCCGCGTCCCAGTTATCCGCCAGAAGATGCGTCGCGACTTCGCCTGCCATGCACGCGGATGAGACCACGATCCCCTCGTTGTACTTCGCGAGCAGCTCACGATCTACGCGAGGTTTGGAGTAGAAACCCTCCGTGTAACCGAGTGACGAGAGCTTGACGAGGTTCCTGTATCCGGTCGCGTTCTGGGCCAGCAGAACGAGGTGATAGTACGCCCTGGCTTTGCCAGGCTGCCGGGCCGTTCCGGAGTTGCCGCCGTTCGTGGAGTTCCCGTTCTGCCCCGATTGAAACGAAGTCTCGACTCGCTGTCTCGCCCGCCTGTCGCCGGGCGCAACGTACGCCTCCATGCCGAGAATTGGCTTGAGATGAGCCTTCTTGGCCTTCTCCTGGAATTCCCACGCGGCGTGCAGGTTTCCGTGATCCGTGATTGCGAGCGCGGGCTGTTCGAATTCAAGCGCACGAGCAATGAGATCCTCGACTCGATTGGCGCCGTCGAGCAGGGAGTATTCCGAGTGGCAGTGCAGATGGACGAAGGACACTCTGTAACAATATGCGCGCGCTCATGCCCCTAGAAGGGGCCTGGGCAAGCCTGGGGGAAGCTGGGGGAAGGCTGGGGGAAGGCTGGGCGGATGTCTCGCCGGCAGCGCTTCGGACGAAGGGCGCAGACGGCATACGGGAGCCCCGACGACTGCGGAGTTGAGGAAATTGGGCTGGTAACAAAAATCGGACAAAACAGCCCTAAAGACCGATCGCCGATTCATTAAATGTCAATAAACAGTGCATTGACGCTACTATTTAAACCGGTACGTTAAGGGCTTCTTAAACATTGGATAAATAATTGACAGTCCGGATGGACGAAGACCATCTCTCCGGGCAGGGTAACCCTAACCGGATGACGCGCGCAGTCAGTCGGCAGGACACGCGTTACCCGGCATTCGTCACTTCGCGTAGTCGTGTACGCAACCCACTTCCGGAGGCTGTCTTGTCAACTCGCTGGTCTATCGTCGCGCGGCTATGGCCTGTCGCATCGGACCCATCTGCAGGGAGCGTGGAATGAAGCACACTGGTTTGATGCCGCTATTGCGAAAGGGATTGCTAGCATTCGCAATGTTAGCCGTAAGTGGCTTTGCTAGAGCCCAGGCTCAAGTAGTACTTAGTGGAACCGTAACTTCTGAGCAGGGCGAGAAGCTGCAGAACGCGAACGTTTACATCAACGAGTTGAACGTTTCAGTCGCGACGAACGCGGCCGGTTTTTACACAGTCACGCTTACACCAGCGCGGCTTCGCGGGGCGACCAGTCTCACAGTTCGCGCTCGCGCAATCGGTTTTACGCCGACAAGCAAAATCACCACTGCGACTACGCAGACAATCGACTTCAAGCTCAGACAGGATATCAACCGCTTGAGCGAAGTCGTTGTCGCCGGTGTGACCGCCGGAACGGAGCAGAAGAAGCTTCCTTTCAGCATCACACGCGTGGACGCTGCTGACCTCACCAAGTCCGCGGCAACCGATCCGCTGGCGGCACTCGAGGGCAAGGTCCCAGGCGCCAACATCACATCGGCTTCCGGCCGTCCAGGTGCGCCACCAGCCATTCTCCTCCGCGCGCCGACATCCATCGCGACGCAGGGACGTGGCACTGCCCCACTTTATGTCGTTGACGGCATCATCCTCGGCGACCAGCTGTCAGCAACCGGCGGTGGCGGACTCGCGGGCATCAACCCGAATGACATCGATAACATCGAAGTCATCAAGGGCGCTGCCGCAGCGTCGCTCTACGGAGCGCGCGCCGGCAACGGTGTCATTTCCATAACAACCAAGACGGCCAAGGCCGGCGCGGACGGATTTCACACCAGCATCCGGGCAGATTACGGTACCAGCGACATTGAGCGTAAGCTTCCGATTGCGCAGACAACCGGAATGCGCATGGATCCGACGATGACACGCTTTTGCATCAACGTATCCGGTGCGTACGCCGCACCCGCCACGGGAACGTTCGCTGCGAACAGCTGCGCCAGATCCATCGATTACCCAAGCGTCGCGAATTTCATCAACAGTTATCCCGACGTCTTCGCCCAGACACCTCCAACGTTCCCGGTCGATCCAGGCTCCACGGTTACCGGTTCAGCGCTGAAGAACGTGTTCCAGATCGATCGCTGGCCCGGCATGAATTACGACGCCGTTGGGCAGTTCGTAGATCCCAAGCCGTATACGCAGGAGAATTTTGCGATCAGCGGCAAGAGCGGACCGAACACGATGTTCGCCAGCGGTAACTACACGCGTCAGGAAGGCGCGATCAAGTATCTCAATGGGTTTCAGCGTGCAACCGCTCGCCTCAACGCCGGGCGCTCCACGGACAACTGGAACTTTGATCTGACGAGCGCATTTGCGCACGACACCAAGGATGGATACCAGGAAGAGGATGGCGGTGCAGCCTTCTTCCGCCTCACGCGTACTCCGCCGATCGTCAACCTCAACGCGGTCGACCAGTTTGGCCGCCTCTACATCCGCCCGAATCTCCAGGGTGGTGGCTCGCAGAACTTCAACCCGCTGTACGAGCTGCAGAACTACGCGCAAAACACCGCGACCAACCGGTTCACCGGCGGTACGACCGCGCAGTGGCGGCCGCTGACCTGGTACTCGATGAACTTCAACTTCAGCTACGACGGAACCGCGGCGACGGCGATCTCATTCCAGGACAAGGGATATCGCACGACGACGGGCCCTGCGGGAACGGCGAACTCAGGTCTACTCCAGCGCCGCTCGGAAGCTCAGCAGCAGTACAATGCAAGCGTGGATGCTATCGCGACTCACACGTTCTTTACGGACTTGAACTCCCGGACAAGCGCGCGATATCTGTTCGACCGCACCGATTACAACTATCAGGTGTTATCGGGCAACTGGCTCGGTGTCGTTGGACTGCCGAATGCAGCCAACATTGGCTCCACACCGTCGGGCACACCTTCCCAGACCGTTGGCTCGAGCCTCACAACGGTCCGCGGTCTCGGCTACTACCTCAGCGAGGACGTCGACTACAAGGACCGCTACATCATTGGCGCACTCGTCCGCCGCGACGCAAGCTCGCTGTTCGGCGCCGGACATCGCTGGTCGACCTTCGGCCGTGGGTCGCTGGCATGGCGCGTCTCGCAGGAACCATGGTGGTTTATCCCCGCACTTGACGAGTTCAAGCTTCGTGCGTCGGTCGGATCCGCCGGTAACCGTCCTGCATTCGTCTCACAGTACGAAACATTCTCACTCAGCTCTGGCAACGTCGGTAATCCGGTCACCCTCGGTAACCGCAATCTCCGTCCAGAAACAGTGGTCGAAACTGAACTCGGTATCGACGGTGAGCTTTTCCATCGCATAGGATTCAGCCTCACCTCCTCCAGGACCGACTCACGCGATCAGATTCTGGTCGTTCCGGTCGCTTCGTACTACGGTTACTCACAGCAGTATCAAAATGCCGGTACGCTCGCGGGCAGATCGTTTGAGGCATCGCTCAACATCCCGTGGGTTAACACGACCAATTTCACCACATCGACGCGCTTGAGCTATGACCGGGCCAAGTCGAAGATCACCAAGCTGAATGTTCCAGCGTTCACCGCTGGCGCTGCGGCACAGGGAACAAACGCCCTCTTCTTTGTCCGCCAGGGCGAAGAGTACGGCACGTTCTACGGGCGCAAGTTCATCACCAGCTGCGGGCAGTTGCCAACCGCTGCTCAAGGATCGTGTGGTGCTGGCAAGGACTTCCAAACCAATTCCGACGGCTACGTTGTGTGGACCGGAAGCGGCAATACGCCCGCTGACGGTATCACAAACAACCTCTGGCAGGCGCGCATGCCGCTCAACAGCCAGTACTTCGCTACGTCAGCGGGCGGCGATGCGTCACACTTCAACACAGGTCAGGTAATCAACTGGGGGATGCCGATGATCGAGCGTGACTCGACCGGCGCTGCAAAAATCCTCCCGCTTGGTCACTCGCTCCCAACGTATCGGTGGAGCATGGCCCAGAACGCTACCTACAAGCGGCTCAGCGGATCGGTGCTGTTCGACGCATCGAAGGGTCGCAGCGTTTACAACCAGGGTCGCGGTTGGGGCTTCCTCGACTTCCTCTCTGTCGATGATCAGCAGACAGGAAAGGATGTGTCCACGGTCAAGCCGCTCGGTTACTACTATCGCGCCGCGCTGCCTGACAATGGATCGGGAACCGGCGGACTCTACGACATCCTCGGACCCAATAGCGCAGTTACCGAAGATGCGAGCTTCGTGAAGCTCCGCGAAGCGACAGTCGCGTTCCACCTCGGCGCGTTCGGCCGGTTGGGTGGTGACTGGACGGTGACCGGTACGGGTCGCAACCTGAAGACGTGGACCAAGTACAAGGGCTTCGACCCCGAGGTTGGCTACGGGGCTGTATCGGGTACAGGTGGCGCCAGCGCGAACTCGCCAGGATCGGCGGTGCTGAACGCTGTGGATGCCTATCAGTTCCCGAACCTGCGTACGTTCACCATGTCGCTATCCACCAACTTCTAAAACCGCGAATCCCTGGCGTGCACAAGCTCGCCAGGGTACCCATGAGGAGATAATGCGAAAGCTGTTTTATATCGCTGCCGCGGTAACGGCCCTCGGTGCTTGCGCCGGAGACCAGATATCCGCACCTAATCTGAATAACCCCGACGTTGCGCGCGTTCTTGCGCGACCCGGGGACGTCGAAAGCGTGATCGCGAACTCGTTCGGCTCCGCGTTCAACGCGGCGCAGGGCGCGACCGGCGGAGCCGGCATCGCAGGTCACATCGAACCGGCATTGCTTACAATGGCGTTCGAGAATTCATCGTCACTCGCGAATGATGGTCTGGGTCCGCGTGGAAGTCTCCCGCGCTCACCCATCGCGAATAACAGCACTGATACGTACGCCGGCAACAACGCGTACAACTATCAGGGAAGTCAGCGTGCGTCGCGCACGGCGGCCAATGGCCTGGTGCAACTGAACTCAGCGGGCTTCACGTTGGGAAGTGCCCAGCAGGATCTTCGTGCTCGCGCGTTCGCCTATTTTTCCATGGCGTTCTCCAATGCAACAGTCGCTATTGCATACGACTCGCTCTCGATCGTGAGTGAGACGGACATCATCGCGGCTCCGCCAACAAAGTTCGTCGGTGGGTTCGCGGCCATGCCGATAATCCTGACCCAGATGGATTCGGCGATCGCGGCCGCGACTCGCGCTATCGCTCTGGGCAGCGCGCCGAACGGTGCCGGTGGCGGCGCGGGCTTTACCCTGCCCAGCACCTGGGTAAACGGTAATCCACTCACTGCCGCACAGTTCATTCAGATGGTACGCGGCTTCAAAGCACGCTTCCGTGCCGAAGTTGCGCGTACGCCAGCAGACCGCGCGTCGGTCGATTGGGCACAAGTCATCGCCGACGCGAATGCCGCTCTACCAACCGATCTGAACATCACGATGACCACAGTTGCTCCGTGGCGCGTGGGTGACGAACAGCATTATCTGTTTGACACATGGGCGCAGCAGAGCCCGATGATCATCGGTATGGCCGACAGCGTGCGCGCTGGTTGCACCGCGGCCAATCAGGGTGATCCCAACGGCGGCAACTGCTACGATGCATGGATCGCGACTTCACTAGGGAACCGCTACGCTTTCATAATACAGACAGCAGATCAGCGCTTTCCCGCTGGCAATACGCGTGCAGCCCAGCAGGCGAACTCGGGTGCCGGAACTGCCCAGCAGCCGCCACGAAACAACCTTTACTTCCGTAACCGCAGAGCCAGCGATCCGTCCGGCGATGCGTGGAACCTGTCCCAGTACGACTTCTATCGCTTCCAGCTGTGGAACGATGGCGGACGTGCCGGCCCTTACCCGATCATGGCGCGCGCAGAGCTGGATCTTCTCGCCGCAGAGGGCTACATCCGGACGGGCGACTTCGGAAATGCGATGGCGAAAATCAACATTTCCCGTGTCGCCAAGGGCAACCTTCCACCGATCACTGGAATTACAAGCGCCACGCAGCCGATCGCGACGGGCCTGGCCGCGAACTCATGCGTGCCTCGCGTTCCTACCGGGCCGGCGTTCGCTAGCGCAACGTGCGGAAATATCTTCGAAGCGATGAAATGGGAAAAGCGCATGGAAACAGCGTATACTCATCTCGGCGCATGGTTCTTCGATAGCCGCGGCTGGGGAGATCTCCCTCAGTACACGGCACTCAACTTCCCAGTCCCCTACCAGGAGACAGACGTTCGCACCTTGAAGGCCTGGACGACGGGCGGACCTGGCGGCAAGGATGCCGCTGCACTTGGAAGCTACGGGTACTAGATCAGTCGCGTGAAACGCTTAATGACTGATCGAGCACTGCTGGACGTAATGGGGTGCGTGGCGCGATTCGCGCCACGTGGCCTCGTCGCGTTCGTTGCCGCAGTGGGCGTCTGTGGTTTGATGTTGACGACTGGCTGCTACACCTATCAGCTGAAAGCGCCATCCGATCTTCTTGCTGGACAGAACGTCGAGGTCCAGGTGAACAACGTTGGCCGCGTAGCGCTCACAAACGACCTCGGCGACGACGTTGCAAAGTTCAATGGCAAGGTGGTCACGGTTAGTGATACCACGCTCGGCGTTAGTGTCACTCACATCGAATACCTCAACGGAAGCTCAACAGGCTTCCCAGGGGGAACAGTGATAGTGTCACGAAACGCCATCACAAGCGTAAGCACCAAAGCGTACTCGAAATCAAAAACGACCGTCGCTGCAATCGGCATAATTGCTTCGATCGTCGCTCTTATTGCCGTCTTGCATGCGACCGGGTTCAGTGATTCAGGTCCTGGATCAAAGGGCACCGGTGAAAACCAACCGACGCAAAATCAATGACGTCGCGCTCACCCTTGGAGAGGAAATATTCAATGAAAATTTACCGTCTGCTTCCCGTCGCAGCGTTGGCGCTGCTCGCGGGGTGCTCCGGCGATAATGTCGCGAACCTCATAACCCCAGAGCCGCATGCAGCAGTGCGTTGGGTGAATGCTGTTCCAGACACCATCGATATGGACTATCGTATCGTTGACATTGTTACAAACGCTAACGAAGCCAGCGTCAAGTATCGCGGCACGAGCGGTGGTTACCGCGCATTGCCGCCTGGCAGCCACAGAATCCGGGTGTTCCCGTCCGGTACCACGACAGCAGCTTGCAACGGGCCTAGTGTCGTCAGCAAAGTGCTCCTCGATACCACGTTCACGTTCGCAGTCAATCATTACTACACGATCCTGCACGCCGGGTACATGAATCCCGCCTCAACACCAAAGCAGCGGCTCATTATCATAGACGACGTATTTCCGGCAGGCGCGGCTGGATCGTTCTCCCTGCGCGCTATCGATGCGATTGGTAACGCTGCTTCCACGGACGTATTCGTTACTGGCGCCACCGCCGCTGGCGGCGCGGTGTCGGGAACGGCCGCATTTACCGGCATGTCGTTCGGAACTGTGAGCGCGTACAAAGCGGTCGCGACGGCACCCTCGACGCCGGCTGCATCCAGTTACCGCGTAACGGCTACGGCCGCTAGCACCACCACGCCTCTCCTCGCGGATGGTCTGCTCCCGATCGGAGCAGCAGCTTTCGCGGGATCAACTTCAGTCCCACCACTCGATCCGATTGGCGGCTCCCAGCAAGACGCGTCCGTCCTCACAACGATCGCTACGCCGCCGGGTGTTTCATACACACTTACGAGCTCCGGGTCCTCTCCGAGTTGCCCACCCGCGGGAACCACTACGGTCATCCCGGCGACCGCGACAGGTGCAATTGTCTCGCTCGTTGACAAGGATCCAAAGGCCAAGTTGCTCGGCCAGTAACACTCTATAGCGCTCGGCACTGCTGACGCAGTGTCGAGCGTCGCACAAAGACACAGCGGGTCCGGTCGTATTACGGACCCGCTGTGTCTTTTCATTTTGCCGCCGTCGCACACCGGCCAGTGGTCGACACATCAGAAAGAGCGACCGTCGGTGGCGGCGCCCGAGCGATTTGCGCTCGACTAGATTCCGTTACCCAGTCGCATTCCGGGCCAGCAAATCGAGATGATAATTCGCCCTCGCGTTGACAATCTGCGCGGCTATTCCGGAGTTCGCCTTCTAATCGTTGTCGTGATCGCGGGCCTGCTGATCATTATCGGACCCACCGCGTGCTATCTCAGCCGAGGCGCGTGGGCAGAGGCGAAAATCCTGAGTCGTCGCAAGCCGATTTCGGCCATGATTGCCGATCCGTCCACACCTGCGGCACTTCGCGCGAAGCTGAACGTGGTAGAAGCCGCCAGGCGATATGCGCACGATTCTCTGGGGCTCAAAACCGGCGACAGTTTCACCAGCTACTCGTACGTCGATCACGATACCCTCGTTCTGGTGCTTTCTGCTGCTTACCGGGACAAGCTCGTCCCTTATACATGGTGGTTCCCGATCGTTGGCCGGGTCCCCTACAAGGGCTATTTCGATTTTGACGCAGGTCGAAAATCGGCGAGAGACCTCGAAGCACGGGGTTTTGATGTCTATCTCCGTCCCTCGGCGGCGTTCAGCACGCTTGGCTTCTTCAACGACCCACTCCTCAACACCACCCTCAGCGGGGACTCGCTGGGTCTGGCGAACACCGTCATCCACGAGCTCACCCACAACACATACTACGCTCCCGGTTCCGTTCCATTCAACGAGTCGTTCGCGAGCTTCGTTGGCGCGCGCGGCGCGGCTGCTCTGTTTCGGTCGCGGGGCGACTCTGCAGCCGCGGCGCAGGTGGATCGACGCTGGGCCGACGACAAGCTGCTTGGTGCCTTCTGGGCCCATACGAGCCGGAGCCTGGATTCCGCGTTCAGTGCTCACCCAACCGACAGTATGGCGCGTATGGCGGCGCGCGCGGAGGTATATTCGTCTGCTCGTACAACTCTGATTGACAGCATTGCGCCAAAGCTGCAGACCATTTCGCCGTTGTATGCCCGCCGCGTTCAGCTCGACAACGCCGCCTTGCTCGCCAATCGCGTTTACGGGAGTGGTCTGGAGTCGTTCGACAGTCTATGGGCTCAGGACGGATATGATCTACGCCGAACTATCCGACAGATAATCGACGTGGCACGAAAGAATCCGAAGGCCCCGTTCAAGGCAGTCAGTGATGCAGCCGAGGGAGGGGCGTTACATTAGCGACCACATGCTATAACCACGAGGGCCGGAAGGTGCTTGAATTTCATCGTTACACCGCACGTACGAACGGGTTTGGTCGCGGAATGCTGCGCGCTGCGTCCACAGCGACAATGTCACTCGGCGTCGCAGCGCTGATGCTGAACTCCGCCTGCTATTCGTACAACGCGCGGTCGATCTCGGATCTTCACGAAGGAGATGTTGTTTCGGTGGCAATCACACCATCGGGCCGGCAGCTCCTGTCGCAGAACGTGGGCGACAGCGTTGCCGCTGTGCGGGGCAAGTATGTGTCGAATGACGCAGCCGGCGTTCACGTGAATCTGACCGACGCACAGTTTCTATCCGGCATATCTGCTCCACGCGACGGGATCAATGTGACGCTTCCTCGCGCGGCGTACGATTCCGTGTCGACGAAAAAACTGGCCGTTGCGTCGACTGTCTGGGTGGTGCTAGGGGTGGTCG
>JBDTAW010000015.1:0-24522 GCA_039924445.1 Gemmatimonadaceae bacterium | reverse complement strand
AAATATCAGAGCGTCCTGTCCCGCTCTCTACACATCAAACAGGGACGCCTGCCTGGTTCTGCCGCCTTGTCATGAGCTGCCTTTCCAAGGCGCCAGACCTGAGACCTGCAAACGGGCAGTTCCTCGTGCACGCAGTGGAGTACGGCGAGGCCGGCCAACCTTTCGCGGAGCGGTGCGTGGCGACTGTGCGGCGCATATTCGGCCGGTCTCAGACTGAGAGTTGACTGAGTCGGTAAGGCTCTGCCGATGAAATCGAACTCACGCGCGCATTATCGCGGACGGCTTCGCGCGAGGGGAGCGGGGGCGGGGCGGGGCGGTTGACATGAAATAAAGCGATCATAGACAGCCACAGCAGGGTGACATATATTTGCTGGCCGTGGCCTTGCGTCACGCTCGTTCAGAATCCGATAGATAGATGCGATTCTGATGCGCTTCGAGTCCAGATCTGACCGGGGTCGGCCGACCCGGCTTGACCTCGCCCCTCGCCGCGGGACTCTCGCTAACAGCGACGCCTTCTGGATCGCTGATTTTGAAGATCATTTGGGGTGTGATACGCTGCCGTGGCTATTTCTATCGCCGCCTTCGTACATCGGTTTGGTCTCCCCGTAATCAACCTCCCTAAAGGCAGGTTTGGTATGATCTCGAATCGCCCGCTCAGGATCGCCAGCTTTGCTACCGCGACGTGGATTCTGACAGTCGCGGCTGTTCCCCCCGCACGAGCACAGAACCAGAAACGGTCGCCCACAGCTGGCGCTGCGGCTGCTTCAAAAACGGCAACGATGAAGTACGTCTGCTTCTCGACCGATCCCCAGCAGCCGGTCGTATATCTCAGCGGGATCTTCGATCTCCCCGATCCTGGATCTCAAGCGGAGAACTTCATTGCCTACGAGTTGGCCCGGACGGAATTTCAGATATACCTGGTCGACACCTACAAGTACTCAAATGCAGACGATTTGGCGGACTGCATCTATATGAGCACCGCGACCACCGCGAACACGGCCGCAGCTATGGCCGCGAGGAAAAAGAATGTGGCAGCTGAAGCTGTCTCCGCAAAAAAGCGGGTGGTCGAGACTGGCTGGAAGTACACAAAAACGCCCAGCGCTTCTACGGCGGCAAACAATCGTAGCCAGGAAGACGGCCGACGCGCCGCGCAGCAAGGCGCACCGTCCCAGGCAGCAAACAACTTCGGCGGGCCGCTCTTCCTGTGGCACTTGCAGGAGAAGACGGACGCTCTGTCCGATGAGGTTTCGACGCAGCCGACATCCACGAAATTCATTGCCGGACCGAGTGGACAGGTGCAGGGCTATGTAACCGCGACGGCCTACTGCAGCAGCAATGGCGTGAGCGTATTCTTCCTGGTGGGTGCTGGCGCTAAGGATCCTGCCCCCAGCTTCCCCTGGTACGACGATACCTCACGGGGTGACGACGAACAAATCACCGATGTGCGCCTCCGCGTGGACGACCACCCGGTTCATGTCGCCCAGGGATTTCCGGAGGTCGATGGGCACCAGCTTTATACCAACACGCTAGGCTTGCTGTTCTACGAACCGCACACCGCCGAGCGCGCCGTCCGTGACCAGGAGAAAAGAGTTGCCACCGGCGTTCCGGCCATCGATGGCTTGCTGGGCGGGATTGTCAAGCAGACTGCTCAGAACAACGCGCAGACATGGCAAAGCAACGCTGCGGGGCCGCTGAGCGACCTCGTAAACGCCCGCAGCATTCGCGTCGAGTTGCCGGTCACGACTTTCGACCCGAAACCCCTTCTCGATCTCAACCCCCAAGACCCCGTGTTGCACAGGTTCGTCAATGGTTGCAATGCGAAGTTCACTCGCTGAACGCGCCTGCACGCGCGGCCTCGGCGCCAGGGACGCGCACCGCTGGGACCGGTTAACCCTATGCGGCCACCCGAGTTGACGGCTTCGCGCGAGGTTTCCGTTTTGGTGTGTCCGTTGTAAGCCAAGAGGCAAAACGGTAGATTTGGCCATTGGCCCGGATGGCGGAACCGGTAGACGCAGGGGACTCAAAATCCCCCGATGGCAACATCGTGCGAGTTCGAGTCTCGCTCTGGGCATTATGAACGGCAAAACTGAACTGCATCAACGCGCTGATTGACCGCGCCTTTAAGCAACATCTTCGTCACGCAGAATTTCCCCCCTGAAAGCGGCGGGATGGCGCGGCGACACGCGGAACTGGTTCGACGTTATGGCGAGCCGATGAACGTCTCAACTGTGGCCCACGAAGCCGCTGGCCCGCCCGACGCCGCAGCGCAATTCAGGATTGATCGCCAGGACTTTCCCGCATCCACGGCAAAACTGTTCGCAAATGAGATTCGGTGGGGACGCTGGCTCGCACAACGATGCGGAACCGGGATCGACGTAATCCACTGCGGCGAGATACGACCGGTCGGATACGCTGTCTGGTGGGCACACAGCAGGACTCAGGTACCGTACGTGATCTACGTGAATGGAGGCGACTTGCTGCGCGAGCGGCGCAAGACCTCGCGCCACTGGACAAAACGCGTGAGCGCATATCGACTGTTCACCGATTCCGCAGCGGTGATTGCAAATTCCGAATGGACAGCGACACTTGCACACGAAGTAATGCGCGAAGTCGGTGTGACGAAGCCGCCACCGGTCGCGGCGATCGACCTCGGCACGGACCCGGAGCAATTCAATCCCGGGCGCAACACCGGCGAGCTCCGTGCGACTCTTGGCATCGGTGCAGTGCCCATGATGCTCACCGTGGCCCGTCTAGTGCCGCATAAGGGTCAGGACACAGCAATCCATGCACTTGCATTACTGAGAGATGTGTTCCCCGAACTGCATTATGTAATTGTTGGGAAGGGCGATGATGAAACGAGGCTGCGGTCGCTGGCGACGGCGCTTGGTGTTGCCGAGCGGGTACATCTGGTCGGCCATCTGGATGATGCATCGCTGGCGGATGCATATGCAACTTCCAGTGTCTACGTAGGTCTCTCCAGACTCGACAACAGTGTGAACGTCGAGGGATTCGGAATTTCATTCGTCGAGGCTGCCGCCAGCGGGACCCCGTCGGTCGGCGGCAATTCCGGAGGAGTAAAGTCTGCCGTTCTCGACGGCAAGACGGGGATAGTCGTGGATCCCTCCGACGCGGCTGCAGCTGCTTCGGCGATAAGCACGATAATCGGCGATGCCTCGCTGCGCTCGCGAATGGGGGCGGCTGGCCGTTCTGCTGTGGAGAGTCACTTCAACTGGGATCGCGTGGCGGCGGAAACTCGTGGATTCGTTCATCAGTGCGTAGCCGCAGCTTCGGCACGAGCATCCACGCGGACATCAGCCCATGCCGATTGACAATGAATTTGCCAGAGCGTTCATTACAGGGATATGAAGTCTGCTCCACCGCAATCCGGAGAATACATGTCCTCGATGAACCGAACGATTGAAGGCGAAGTTCTAGTTCATCACCTTCGGCAGGATGAACTCATCATCGATCGTGAGCTCCTTGCTCAGCGTGGACGGACTTCGCGCACGATAGTGAAGGAGGGACCGTTACGGATCGTCTTGATGGCGCTTTCCTCAGGTGGAGATCTTCCGGCGCACAGCACCGATCAACCAGTGCAGATCCATGTCACCGATGGTGAGATTGTGTTTCACGCAGCCGGTAACGACTATACGCTGACGAAGGGCGACACGCTGGTATTCGCAGCTGGAGTCGAGCATTCGGCGGAATCTGCGGAAGGTTGCGTCTTCCTGCTGACGGTTGTGCGCTCCGACACTGGCAGTGGATCGCAGGACGCGCACATTACGTGAGCGAAGTCGAGTCGCGCAAACCTGACATTCGCGATGAGGATCTGCACGACACTCTGACGGCGTTCTACGCGATAATCGCCGTAGATCCGTTATTGCTGCGATACTTCGAAAAAGTCGACATGGCAGTACACATGCCGCGAATTGTCGCCTTCTGGTCCACGCTGCTCTTTCACACTCGCGCGTATTCCGGCAACGCTTTCCGCCCGCACCTGGAAATGCCCGGGCTTACCGGCGAGCATTTTCAGTTCTGGGTCGGGACTCTTGAGAGCGTTGTGGATGAGCGTTTCGAAGGACCCGGTGCGACTCTGATGAAGGAACTCGCGCACCGAATTGCGTACGGCATGCAACTCAGACTGGGGATTTCACCTTTCGAATCCGTTCACGCGTCGCGTTGACGAATCGACTGATCCACCGAGCGCGGTCAGGAGTGGTTGGATCAGCGTGATGCCTTGCACACATCAGAGTAGATAGCGGCGAAGAAACTTTTCGGTTTGAGTGGACCGGGCTTGTCGTGCGTCTCCGCCACGTCCAGCATGACGTCTTCGCCCAGAAGGTACTTGACTGAGGCAACCGTTCGCGTCCCATTGCTGCAGTCGAAGACATTCAGACCTATTACCGTGTCGAATGTCAACGTGTCGCTGCCAACCACAACGGTCTTGGGATCGAGGTCGAACGACTTGATCCAGACCTTTCGGATGGATCCGTCCCGCACGATCGTGGTGGTGTCCATGTACATGACCGTACCACTTATCGCTCCGATACCGGTCCACTCGTTCTGGGCGCGCGCAGCGTCCGGCGTGACCACCAGTGCGACGAATATTGTGAGCGAGCCGGCAAGAGCGACACCGGAGCGGCGGACGGCAGTTTGCATGCGAGCAAGGTAGGTGGGGACCACTTCACGCGCCACGCGTAGCCGGAGATCCCTTGCTCGGGACGCCGGGGCGCGTCGGTACCGTCCGGACGTGATGCCGTCCACGTCAGAGCCGGCTCGATCGCCGACTGGGTATCCTATCCGTGACGAATGGCTGGCAGGGAGAGGCCCCGGGGCGTAACTTCCACAAGTTTACGCCCGGTAAACTCATCCTGAGCAACCAATCCTAGAATGGCCACGTACAAGCATGCGTCCGTGCCGACCAGCGGCGAGAAGATCGGCTACGTTGCCGGTTCGCTGCAGGTCCCCAGTAATCCGATCATTCCATTCATCGAAGGTGACGGGACCGGCCCGGATATCTGGGCTGCGTCAGTGAAGGTCTTCGATGCAGCCGTCGAAAAGGCCTACGGCGGCGAACGCAGGATCGCGTGGATGGAGGTCTTTGCCGGTGAGAAGGCCCATACCAATTTCGGCAGTTGGCTGCCAGACGAGACGGTCGACGCCTTCAGCGAGTTCCGTGTGTCGATCAAGGGACCGCTAACGACGCCAGTAGGCGGTGGCATACGATCGCTCAACGTCACGCTGCGCCAGGTGCTGGATCTGTATGCCTGCATCCGCCCGGTTCGCTACTTCGAGGGCGTCGGTGCACCGGTCAAGGAGCCGGAGAAGGTCAACATCGTGATCTTCCGCGAAAACACTGAAGATGTATACGCGGGGATCGAGTACAAGGCCGGTTCGCCCGAGGCGACAGCGCTTCGCGAGTATCTGCACACGTCCTTCGGCGCCAACATACGCGAAGATTCCGCAATTGGCATAAAGCCGATGAGCAAGTTTGGATCGCAGCGCCTCGTGGAAATGGCGCTCGCCTACGCCGTCGCGAAAGGCAAGCCCACTGTCACCCTGGTGCACAAGGGCAATATCATGAAATTCACCGAGGGTGCATTTCGTGATTGGGGTTATGAGGTAGCGCGCGAGAAATTCGCCGCACAGACGGTCATGGAGAACGATCTCAAGGGCGCGAGCGCAGGCGGCAAGATCGTCGTTGGAGATCGCATTGCAGATTCGATGTTTCAGCAACTTCTGCTGCGCCCATCCGAGTATTCGGTCATCGCAACTCCGAACCTGAACGGAGACTATCTCTCCGACGCCGCCGCCGCGCAGGTTGGCGGGCTCGGGATCGCCCCTGGCGGAAATGTCGGCGACGGCGTCGCTGTCTTCGAGGCGACGCACGGAACCGCGCCCAAATACGCCGGTCTCAACAAGATCAATCCAGGCAGTGTCATTCTTTCCGGCGTAATGATGCTCGAGCACATGGGCTGGCCCGAGGCCGGTGCGATGATCGTCCGCGGGATGGAACATGCGATCAAGTCACGCACAGTCACATACGATCTTGCGCGCCAGATCAAAGGGGCGACGGAAGTATCAACGTCTGGCTTTGCTGACGCGATCGTGTCTGGCATGCGCGCCTAACACAAACTCGAACAAGTCACAGTGAACAATACTTTCAGCGTCACGCTCTCGGGCGGTGACGTCGCATCGATGCAAACTCCTCTGCTGGTTGTGGTGCTGCCCTCGGATCCAAAGCTCCCGGCGACGCTCGCGGCGCTGGACAAACGCGCTGGCGGTGCAATCAGCAGTGCAATCAGTCTACGCGATTTCCGAGGGTCTCGTGACGAGATCCTCTTTCTCAGCGGCGTACAAGACGGGCCGCGCCGTGTCGCGCTACTTGGAGTGGGTGCGGCTTCGGCTCACTCATGGCGTCGTGCTGGTGCACTAGCCGCACGAACCGCGCTGAAACTCGGGACCGGTTCGCTCGCAGTCGCCGGTGCTGACTTCTCTCCCGCGCAGGTGGAGTCGCTCGCCGCAGGGCTGCATGCCGGCGCCTGGCAGTACCTCGATACGAAGACTCCGCCGCCGGAAGCCGAGCGCAAGGCACCTGTTGCGAATGCAATCATTGCTGCGCCCGTATCTCCGGATTCAAAGACCGCGCTCGCCAACGGAATCGCGCTTGGCGCGGGCGTTTCCCTTGCGCGCACACTTGGCATGACACCGGGCAACATCTGCACGCCCGATCTGCTGGCTGCCACGGCGCGTGATGTTGCGACGAGACACGGCATGAAGTACACGGAACTGGACCGAGCGGGCCTCGCAGCCGAGCAGATGGGCGCGTTCCTGGCGGTAGCGCAGGGTAGTCCGCAAGAGCCGAGACTGGTCGCGATCGAACACAACGGAGGGAAGGCCGGCGAGCCGCCCGTTGTGCTCGTCGGGAAAGGACTCTGCTTTGACTCCGGCGGCATCTCCATCAAGCCAGCCGCGAGCATGGAGTGGATGAAGTACGACATGAGTGGCGCCGGCGGCGTTATCGGCGCGATGGAAGTAGTTGGCCAGATGAAACTGCCGATCAATGTTGTCGGTGTATTTGGTGCGACAATCAACATGCCGTCTGGTACCGCAATGAATCCCGGTGACGTCGTGCGCAGTCAGTACGGCAAGTACATCGAGATAATCAATACTGACGCTGAAGGTCGGCTCGTTCTCGCCGATCTGCTTTCGTACGTACGTCGCTTCAAACCCGCTGCTGTCATCGACGCTGCAACGCTGACAGGCGCATGCGTCGTCGCGCTCGGCCACACAGCCACAGGCGTTCTGGGCGTTGACCAGAAGCTGGTCGATGAAGTGCTTGCAGCCGCCAACGAGTCCGGCGAGCGGGGCTGGCAGTTGCCGCTGTGGGACGACTATTCCGAATTGATGCAATCGGACGTCGCCGATGTCAAGAACTCCGGTGGTCGCTGGGCCGGCGCAATAACAGCTGCGGCGTTCCTGAAGGAATTCGCTGGCGATTATCCCTGGGTCCATCTGGACGTAGCGGGCACAGCGTATTCGGAAACAGACCTCGGCTTCATTCCAAAGGGGCCCACCGGAGTTCCGGTTGGAACCTTTGTACAGTTCCTGCGCAGTCGCTGCAGCCGTTGATGCTTCACCGTCTGGTGCGCCGCGCGATCAGGGCATCGGTTTGCGCCGCTGCGCTCTGCTGCATGGCGAGTGCGGCAGACGCGCAGGTGGGTCGGCCGCCACGTCCAACTGGCGGCGGTGGGCAGGGAACTGCTCCTCCACCTGCTGAAGATTCAGCACCGAAGCCGCAGCACGCTGACAGTATTCAGGCGCGCATGGGCCGGGATGGACCGACGCCATCGCTCGAAATCGGACAATCGTACACTTACGATCGTGATAAGCTGTTCGCGAGCGGCGCGATTACGCTCGGCGATCTGCTTGACCGCATTCCGGCGTTCACCACGTTTCGCACCGGGTGGCTGGCTGCGCCGCAGGCAACTGCTATTGGCGGCGACTTCAGCCGCGTTCGGATCTTTATCGACGGGATCGAGCGCGATGATCTGGAGCCCAGAAATGGGGTCGCCCCCGATCTCAGCACAGTTCCTATCTGGACGCTCGAAAAGATTACGCTTGCGAGAAGTGCTGATGGGCTTCGCGTCGACCTGCGCACATGGGAGTACAACGGGACCGCACCGTATACGCGTATCGACGCGCTGACCGGCGACCTCAACACGAATCTGTATCGCGCATTCTACGGCAAACGCTTTTATAACGGCGCTGGATTGCAGGTTGCGTTGCAGCAGTATGGCGTAACAGACAACCGCAATGGTGGCGGCGGGCAGGATTTCACTGGAATGCTGCGATACGGCATTGCACACTCAGCGTGGAGTCTGGACGCTACCGCAATCCGCAGCAACGACACGCGGACCACCACGTCGCGATTCAACGGGGGCATCGGTCTCCCAGGCTATCGTGCTGCAAGGACACTCGGGTATCTGCGTGCGGCAGTTGGACGCGAAGGCACTGGGCCATTCCTGCAGCTGGTTGCGTCGACCGAGATACTCAAGGAAAACAGCAGCCACATGAGTTCCGGTGTGGCACAGGGGTACGGATTCGCAGCGGACACAGTGGATTCGCTTGCGTCGGTCGCGCAATATGTAGCGACGGCTGGTTTCGACGCGGGTGGCGGCCGGCTGCGCCTCATCGAGCGTTACCGCCGTCGGTTGGGGAAAGGCTACAACTCACCAAGCGCGACATTCGATCTGAGCCGTAATTTCCTCTCTGCGAGTGCGACAGCGGAGCGCGACGAGTACGCGGGTCTGACACGAATCGAAGGTGGCGCGCGACTGACTCCATTGCCGTTCATCGCCGTACTTGGCTACGTGGGTCAACGGACGCCGTTTGGCACGCCGGCACTGGGTTTCCTGCAGCAACCGGCGTCAAAGACGGCACGGCTGGAGGCGGGTATTCGGCTGCTTCCGCGGGGGCTTTGGCTGGTTGGAGGGGTCGTCACTCGCGACACAGCACTGCTGGTTCCGTCGCAGCTCTGGGACACCGCGTTCGTTGGGAAGGCGGTCGGCAGGCAGACCGGGAGCACCGCCAGGCTCCAGGGGCCAATCGGTAACGGGTTCAGCCTCGACGTGAGCGGCACGCACTGGCAGCAGATTGCGCCGTACACGCCGCAGAGCGAGGCGCATGGCGACATCCGGTTCTACACGGAATGGCTGTCCCGCTTCCCGGATGGGAACTTCTCGTTCCTGTTCCAGCCTGGTGTCGATTACCGGAGCGCGGCGGCCTTCCCGCAAACAAACGGGTTGGATAGGATTGCCGCTTCGAGCAGGACGGTATCGTTACTTGTCGAGCTGCGGATCCTTCGCGGCGTCCTTTCCTACCAGCGCCGGAACCTGGCAGGTGCGATTTACAACGAGGTTCCAGGCTATCTGTTGCCACGGCCGGTGAACGTGTACGGGGTGAGATGGTACTTCTTCAACTAAGCCGGTCGATTTTTTGACAAAGTCGTTGTGCCGCAATAACTTAGTAGGCTGCACATGATTACGAGCATGACCGGATTTGGAGCCGCCGAAGGGACGGTTGGCGCGAGTCGCGTCGCCGTCGAGATTCGCGCAGTCAATCACCGCTTCTTCAATCCGGCGATCAAGCTGCCGGGCAGCATGGCGCAGTGGGAAGGCGACGTTCGCGAAGCTCTGCGTAAGCGCTTCATTCGTGGGCATGTGTCACTATCGGCGCGGATTGCTCGTGATGCTGAACGCAGTCTCGTGATCAACGAGGAAAAGGTTGCCTTGTACGTCCAGCAGCTTAACTCGCTCAAGAATCGATTCGGCCTCGCCGGAGATGTGGATATCGCGACGGTGATGCGGTTGCCGGACGTAATCGGATCGGCGGACGACGACAGTGCAGAGACTGCCGACGGATCCGTTGATCAGCTTCTCGCGATCGTGCACGACGCGGCGAACGGATTGGACCTGATGCGCATCGCCGAGGGTACCCGCATCGCGGAATTCCTCAAGGAACACTTGCGAATTGTGGAATCAGCGCTGGCTCGAGTTCGTGAGCGGGCGCCGGCACGATTGGTTGAGCAGCACAAGCGCTTGCAGAATTCGGTAACGGAACTCGCGGGCGCAGTGGCTGTTGATCCGCAACGGCTGGCACAGGAAATCGCGATCCTCGCGGATCGGATGGACGTAACCGAAGAACTGAACCGCTTCGGCGCGCACATCACGGCATTTCGCGCGGCGCTGGATGAGAAGTCAGGTTCCGCTGTCGGCAAGCGACTCGGTTTCCTGATTCAGGAAATGCTTCGTGAAGCAAATACGACAGGAAGCAAGGCGAACGATGCAGCAATTCTGACGGATGTGGTCTCAATCAAGGAAGAGCTGGAGCGTTTGCGCGAACAGAGCGAGAACGTCGAGTGAAGTCTTTTCCGATCATTCTTTCCGCGCCGTCTGGCGCAGGGAAGACGACGATCGCGAAGCGCTTGCTTGAAATCAGAAGCGACGTTGGTTACTCGGTATCGGCGACAACAAGGCCGCCGCGGCCGGGCGAAGTAGATGGGACGGCGTATCATTTTCTCACTGCGGCCGAGTTCGCGCAGGCCGTGAAGGGCGGCGAATTCGCCGAGTATGCAGAGGTGCATGGAAACATGTACGGAACGTTGCGCCGGGAAGTAGCGAAGGTGCTGGGCGCGTCTCGACATGTTGTGATGGACATCGATGTTCAGGGTGCGATGCAGTTCGCTGCTTCGTTCCCGGATGCAGTAAGGATCTTCATTCTACCGCCTTCCGGTGAAACGCTGGTGGAGCGATTGAAGGGACGGGGTACCGAGGACCGGGAGACAATTGCACGGCGCTTGCGCGACGCAATTGGCGAGATCGGCGTGCTGGATGAATTCGAGTACGTAGTCATCAATGACGCGCTCGAGCGTGCAGTGTCGCAGGTTTCATGCATCATCGATGCTGAGGGGCTACGGCGTGTGAATTCGCCTGATAGCCGCAGCATCGCGGCAGAGACAGTAGCCGCCTTGCAGGCGGAGTTGAATCACTTCTAGGAGAAGAGGGATCATGCGAGTTTACACACCAAAGGATATCGCAGCGCACGCGACGAACAAGTACCTTGGCGTGCTCGTGGCGGCCAAGTTCGCGCGAGTGTTGAATGAATTTCCGCGCGACCGTTCCGGACCGGGCGAGAGGAAGTTGACGACGCGCGCGCTGGATGAGCTTGCGGCGGGCGAAATCACTTATCACGTAGTGCCGCGCCGACGTCAGGAGTAGTTCTGCGCGACATCCGGGGACAGCGCATCGTACTCGGCGTCACCGGGGGTATCGCCAGCTACAAATCTGTAACGCTGGCGCGCCTTCTCACGCAGCAGGGCGCCGAGGTAGATGTGGTAATGACACGCGGCGCTCAGCAGTTCGTGGGCGCCGTTACGTTCGAGGGCGTGACTGGGCGACGGGTTCACTCCGAGATATTCGAATCGGGGGAGGCACTGGCTCACATCCGCCTCGCGCGCGACGCGCACGTTGTAGTGATCGCGCCAGCAACTGCGGATTTTCTTGCTCGTAGTGCACAGGGCCGCGCAGATGACTTGCTAAGCGCAATGTTGCTGGCTGCCCGCTGCCCGGTTCTCATCGTCCCCGCGATGAACGACAGGATGTGGTCGCATCCCCAGACCATGCTCAACACAAGGCATTTACGCGAAATCGGATACGACGTGATGGAACCAGCCGTCGGACCGCTCGCGTTTGACGAGGGTGACGGTCCTGGCAGAATGCCGGAGCCCGATGCGATCGCGGCGACCGTTACACAGACACTGCGCAAGGGAGCAGCGCTGAACGGCAAGCGCGTTCTCGTGACTGCTGGATCAACACGCGAAGCGATCGATCCAGTTCGATTTATTTCGAATCACAGCACCGGAAAAATGGGCGTCGCCATTGCGCGCGCCGCGTCGGCTCGCGGTGCGGATGTCACGCTCGTAGCGGGGCCGATGGAGGTTGCGCCGCCTCCAGGTGTTCACACAATTGCTGTGACGAGTACGGAGGAAATGGCGCGCGCCGTCGCTGCGTCGCTCGCCAGTTCAGACGTGTTGATCATGGCCGCAGCACCCGCAGATTTTCGCCCTGCTCATGTCGCGAGCGAGAAGCTCAAGAAAGCACATGCACCTGAGCCACTGACGCTTACTCCGACTACGGACATCCTGGCGTCCACTATAGCGGCACGCCCACCGCGACTTGTTGCAGTCGGCTTCGCGCTCGAGACAGAGTCCCTGCTCGAGAACGCTCGCGAAAAACTCGCTGCGAAGAAGCTCGATCTGATCGTCGCGAACCGCGCGGGTGTACCGGGCGAAGGTTTCGGATCGGACACGAATCGCGTTACCATCATCAGCGCGGATGGAGATGAGGCGCTGCCATTGATGTCGAAGCGCGACGTCGCTGACTCTCTCCTTGACAGAATCGAGGCGTTGCTACGTGGACGGTAGAGAGCGACTGCGCGTATACCTCGAGCAGCGTCGAGAGATGGGCGAATCGGAGTTTGTGCTGGATGGCATGAGCGTCGCAGAAGCCCTGGCTGCGATTGATAAACTTCGTCCGTCAAAACCAGCGCAGCCGTCACGGCCGACCAACACGAGGCAACCAGCCTCATCACCGGGAGTCGCCGAGAGACATGGTGCATACGCGCCGGATGCACGCGCGGATGCACGCGCGGATGCACGCGCGGATTCTGTTGCGGCTCGGTCGACACGTCCGGCACAGAGAACGCCTCTCGGGGACGATGCTCCTCCGGGGGTTTCGACGCACACTTCCAAGCCAGTTTCTCGTCCCGCGATAACGCCGCCCGCAGTGGCACCCGAAAAACCAGCCGCAGCACCGGCGGCACCGTTGGTGACGCGCGAGGCAGTCAATCTGTCGCCGTCGAGCCACGACGACCTCGCGGCCAGATTTGCGCAGGGCATTGTCGTTGGCACCGCGGGTGGAAGTCTCTTCGAGCAGAATCCCTATCGCGACGTCGAGTCACTCGCGGAACTGGCGAAGCTCATCGAAGCCTGCACGCTCTGTCATCTCTACGAAACGGCGAAATGCGCGGTTCCCGGCGACGGTAATCCTGATGCCGATTTCATGTGTGTCGGCGAGGCCCCCGGCGCCAATGAGGATGAAACCGGACACCCGTTCGTCGGGCAGGCAGGCGGACTGCTGACAAAGATTCTTGCGGCGATAGACCTGACCCGAGATCAGGTGTTCATCACCAATGTCCTGAAGCACCGGCCCCCGGGCAACCGAAACCCTCTGCCGGACGAAGTGAAAGCCTGCACCCCCTACCTGGTGCGCCAGATTCAGCTGGTCAAACCGAAGGTGATTCTGGCGCTGGGGACGTTTGCAGCCCAAACTCTTCTGGAGACAAAGACGCCGATCGGTAAGCTTCGGAGTGCAATTCACAGGTACCACGGCATTCCGCTCGTCGTCACGTATCATCCTGCAGCATTACTTAGAAACCCCGCCTGGAAGCGACCAACCTGGGAAGATGTCAAGCTCGCTAGACTCATACTCGATACCGCGAAGTAACGAAGTGAGCGCCGTTCGCGATCCATATCGCGATCGGACGCCACCGTACTCCGAAGCCGCGGAGCAAGCCGTTCTTTCGGCGATGCTCCTTGACTCCGACGCACTGCTGCGGGCGACGGAGTTCGTCGACGAGTCCATGTTCTATCGGGAGTCTCATCGACGCGTGTTCCGGGCAATGCTCGCGCTATCGGAGCGCGGCGAGGTTATCGATCCGCTCACGCTCACCGAAGAACTCTCCCGCACGAGCGAATTGGAAGCAGCGGGAGGCCGCGAGTACATCGGTTATCTGGTCGACGTGGTTCCGACTGCGGCAAACGTCGAATATCATGCGAAGATCGTCCGCGAAAAGGCGCTGCGTCGACGACTGATCGAAGTGTCGACCTCCATTGTGAGTGAGGCTTTTGACTCGGCGCTTCCGGCGGCTGAACTTCTGGACGCGGCTGAACATCGCATCTTCGAAGTAAATCAGAGCCGCGGGACAGAAGGCTTCACACGTGTGAAGGAATTGATGTACGAAGCCATGGAGCGAATCGAACAGCTCCATCTCGCTGGTGAAGCGGTTACGGGCGTGCCAAGCGGCTTCAGGGATCTGGACGACATAACTGCGGGTTTCCAGCCCTCCGAGCTCATCATCATTGCAGCACGGCCGTCCATGGGAAAAACGGCATTCGTTCTCAACATCGCCCAGAACGCCGCACTCGACGCAAAGACTCCAGTAGCGTTCTTCTCACTCGAAATGAGCAAGCAGTCACTGTTGCAACGCATGCTTACCAGCGAAGCACGCGTTGATGCACAGCGGTTGCGCAAAGGAAAACTTCGCGACGATGAATTCGTCCAGCTTGGACGTGCTGCAGGACTCCTGAGCCAGGCGCCGGTCTGGATTGATGACACACCCGCGATCTCGCTTCTCGAAATGCGCTCGAAGGCTCGGCGCCTCAAGGCCGAGAATAATATCGGCATGATCGTCGTTGACTACCTGCAGTTGATGGTTGGGCCGCCGTCGGCGGAGAACCGCCAGCAGGAGATAAGCACGATCTCGAGATCGCTCAAGGCACTCGCGCGCGAACTTCGTGTCCCCGTGGTCGCACTGTCGCAGCTGAGCCGTGCTCCGGAACAGCGCGCGGGCGACAACAAGCGCCCGCAGCTTTCGGATTTGCGAGAATCTGGAGCCATCGAGCAGGACGCAGACGTTGTGATGTTCCTGTACCGGCAGGAGTACTACGATGTCCTCGAAGGCAAGGATCCGACTCAGCCGGACAAGGATGGGAAGACCTCGCAGGGGCTCGCCGAAGTAATTATTGGAAAACAGCGCAACGGACCAACGGGAAACGTGACGTTGTATTTCAACCGGCAATACACGCGCTTCGAGAACTATTCCGGTCGCCAGGGTGGAGGCGGGCAGGGGAGCTAGTGAGCGCAAAAGCAAGAACGATCTACCGATGCACCAACTGCGGAGCTGACCACCCAAAATGGGCTGGTCGCTGCGAAGTTTGCGGTGACTGGAACACGCTCGTGGAAGAAATTGTTTCCGCGACTGCGACTTCCACTGGCGCCGTGGCTCGCCGTAGCGGTGGAACTGCTTCACTCGCTGCCGGCGGTACGATCGTCGCTGCGCCGAGACTGCGTGACGTACACGGTTCAGAGTCACGCCGCTGGAAGACCGGTATCGGCGAATTCGATTTCGTACTTGGCGGCGGAATCGTACCAGGGTCGGTCGTGCTCATCGGCGGGGAACCGGGCATCGGCAAGTCGACGTTGCTGCTGCAGGTCGCTGCGACTCTCCAGGGACGAGAGCACGAGGTACTTTATGTCTCCGGTGAGGAATCACCCCTTCAGGTAAAGCTGCGAGCAGACCGTCTGGGCGACTCCGCTCAGGACGTTGCCCTGCTGAGCGAGACCAACCTCGAAACGATTCTGGCGACTGCGTCCTCGCAGTCGCCTGCGGTAATGATCATCGATTCGATCCAGACCGTGTTTACGTCCGATCTCGAAGGTGCGCCTGGAAACGTCGGGCAGGTCCGTGAGTCGGCCGCGCGACTCATGCACTTCGCCAAGGCATCCGGCACAAGCGTGTTTCTCGTCGGGCACGTGACCAAGGGCGGCGGCATTGCTGGTCCCAAGACGCTCGAGCACATCGTTGATACGGTGTTGTACTTCGAGGGCGAGGGAACCCTTGACCATCGCATTCTGCGGGCAACCAAGAATCGTTTTGGAAGCGTGGACGAGATTGGCGTTTTTCGGATGCACGAGAATGGGCTGGAGCCGGTGACCAACCCATCGGAGCTTTTCCTGAGCGATCGGCACGATATCGCATCCGGGAGCGCCGTTACGACTCTGCTGGAAGGATCCCGTCCGATCCTCATCGAAGTGCAGGCGCTCGCGGCGAAGGCCGGCTACGGGACTCCGCAGCGAGTCAGTACCGGCTACGACGGTCGTAAACTTGCCCTGCTTCTTGCCGTGTTGGACAAGCGTGCCGGTCTGTCGTTCTCATCTCTCGACGTATTCATCAACGTCGTTGGCGGTGTACAGCTGCGGGAACCTGCGGGCGACCTCGCAGTCGCGGCGGCGCTTGCATCCAGCGTGTATGATCGCGCGCTGCCGTCGGACGCCGTATTCATTGGCGAGGTCGGACTTGGCGGAGAGATTCGGCCAGTCGCGCAGACGGAACGCCGGCTTGCCGAAGCCGCCAAGATGGGAATGCGCAATGCGTTTGTCGCGCAACGCTCCGCAGGCGGTCGGATCCCCAAGGGGGTTCATGCGACAGGCGTCGCTACTATCGGCGAAATGTTCAAAAGGTTGTTCTCATGAGTAGCGTGACTGCAGATGTCGGCGTTGTGATCGTAGCGGGCGGATCGGGTAGCCGAGCCGGGTCCGAGGAGCTCAAGCAGTTCCGGTGGGTAGCTGGCAAGCCAATGCTGTTGCACACAGTCCAACTGTTTCAGCAACGGGAGGATGTCTGCATGGTCGTTGCGGTGCTGCCAAAGAGGTACGCGGGTGACCCGCCGCCCTGGTTGTTTCAGAGTGATATCGAGCGACTTCTGATTGGTGTCGGTGGTACGGAACGAGGTACTTCCGTCCGGAGCGGTCTCGACGATCTTCCAACAACGGCGCGCATCGTCGTGATCCACGACGCAGCCCGTCCATTTGTTCTGGCAGAGACAGTAGATGCGGTGATCGCGGCAGCCCGCAACGGGACTGGCGCAATCGCCGCGCTCCCACTGACGGACACACTAAAGCGAGTAGATGAGAATGGTCGAATTCAGGGCACGATCGAGCGAAGTGGATTATGGCGTGCGCAAACACCGCAGGCGTTCCCGCGCGACATGATTGATGACGTGACACGCCGCGCGAATCGTGAAGGAGTAACGGCAACCGACGACGCGGCACTCTGCGAACACTATGGCTATCCCGTCGTAGTGATTCCAGGAAGCGAGCGAGCGATGAAGATCACAACTGAAGAGGACTTCGCGCGCGCAGAAGCCTTGAGCGTGCTCACTCGATGAAGGTTCCATCGAAGGCTGTTCCATTCTGGTCTGTCGAGGAAGTCGACGCGTCGTTCCGCGGTACGATAGAGCATCTCAACCAGCGCCGCGTGCTCGCATATCCGACGGAAACCGTATATGGTTTTGGCGGCGGCGTTGATCAGGAATCTGTACACAATCTCGTTGCGTTGAAGTCGCGACCGCCAGGAAAACCATTTCTGCTGCTGATCGCAGGCGTTGATATGTTGTCTCGTCTGGATTTGCGCATGACGCACGCTGCGTCATCGCTCGCAGCGCGGTTCTGGCCTGGTCCGCTCACACTGGTGCTGCCAGGTGGCGACAAACGTGTTCCGCCCGAGTTGCGTGGGCCAGAAGGCGGAGTCGCGGTGCGCTGGACATCGCACGCCGCGCTCAGCCGCCTGATCCGCGCGTATGGGGACCCAATCACATCTACCAGCGCCAATCGGCCCGGCTCACCACCCGCCGACTCGGCAGCGACCGTCCTGCGAGATTGGTGGGACGCTGTTGCACGCGGCAAACTCCGCGTGCTTGATGGCGGAACACTGAAGCCGTCCGAGCCGTCCACAGTTGTAGATTGTATGGGGGCGCGTCCGCGCGTCATTCGACCCGGCGCCATCTCGCAAGTCGAGTTGCGATCGGCATCGCCTACTCTCGTACCGATGGCATGACCGCGTGAATGTTGTTTTTGTGTGCACAGGAAATACCTGCAGGAGTCCACTCGCCGAAGCTCTGGCTCGCCGCATGGCGCAGCAACGCGGACTCGATGCAACGTTTGCCAGCGCGGGAACAGGGGCCGCACTTGGTGCGCCGGCCAACGATGGCGCAATTCTCGTCGGAATCGAGCGAGGTGTTGACCTCTCGCGCCATCGCAGCAGACCGTTGCTTCCCTCCGCTATCACGAGTGACACGATCGTGCTCGCGATGGATCCGGGTCATATTCCCGGTATACGCGCGGTCGAGGCGAACAGTCGGGTCTTCCTGCTCGATGATTACAGCTCCAGCGGTGCTACGACAAGGCCTGTGGCGGATCCATACGGTGGCGATCTTGCGGATTACAGAGAGGCCGCGGATAGTATCGAGGAGATGCTCGTTGGCGTACTTGATCGACTGTCCGTCGAAAATGCGCGGGGGACTCGCTGATGACGCCGTCGCGGCTGGTTCTTCTGGGGCACCCGGTTGCGCACTCGCTGTCTCCTCGCATCCATAATGCCGCGTTGCGCGCTGCCGGAATTCCTCTGGAATACACCGTCATGGATGTTCTACCAGATCAGCTTCGCAGCGTGATGCGCCAACTACGGGCGGAAGATGCAGCGGGCAACGTTACGATTCCATACAAGCAGACGGTGTTCGATTTGTGCGACCATCGCACGCACGTGGCGGAGCGCGCCGGTGCTGTCAACACCTTCTGGCTGCAGGATGGCGAACTCATCGGCGACAACACGGATGTCGCCGGCTTTGACTTTGCCGCGCGCGAATTGATGGAGAGTGTTGCGGGTGATCACATGCCGGAGCGCGTGACGATTATCGGCGCTGGAGGCGCAAGTGCCGCAGTCGCGACCGCCATCCAGGCGTGGGACGGCGCGGAAGTGGTGATCTGGAGCCGAAACCCCGCGCAGGCGGAGAAGCTCTCGCAGAGATTCGATCGCACGCGCGCGGAAGCGAATCTGGCCAGCGCGGTGAAGGGCGCCGACTTTGTAGTCAATGCGACACCCATGGGATTACTGGATGATCATCTGCCAGTCGCGATTGAGGACCTGCCCAGGAGGTGTCCAGTCCTGGATCTGGTCTGCCTCAAAGGCGAAACGGCGTGGGTCCGCGCGGCCCGCGACGCTGGCCACCCCGCATCTGACGGACAGCCGATGCTCGTTGAGCAAGCGGCACGATCATTCAGGCGATGGCTCAAGGTTGAGCCAAATCGCGAAGTGATGTGGGGAGCACTGGCCTAACAGATCGATCCGGCAAATCCGGTCTATTCGACAGGCTCGCAGCCTGGGCGGCGGCGGCTCGGGTTTCTGCTCTGGACCTGCTGGTTCCCCGGACATGCGTGTGCTGCGATGCGCCACTGGGTGCAAGGGACCACAGGATCCTCTGCAGGCTGTGCATACAGCGGCTTGCTCGCATTCCCTCGCCACATTGCGACCGCTGCGGCCACCCCCGGACGGCTGGCTCGTGCCGCTGGTGCGAACTACTGCCGGCTTTCGTCAGAGCAACACGATCCGTCTGCTGGGTTCCGGGCGGCACAGCGGGTGAGATCGTCCACAAGCTCAAGTATTCAGGCTGGACGGCTCTGGCCGAGCCAATGGCAGAACAGATGGCACGGCTTAACTTTCCAATAGATGTCGTGGAAGAACGCGACATGCTGGTTCCGGTGCCTCTCGCGCCCGCAAGGGCACGAGAGCGTGGCTACAACCAGAGCGAGCTGTTGGCGCGACTGCTTGGGGCGCACTGGGATGTTGGGGTGGTCGACGCCCTCGTCAGGCGCCGCGCTACCGAGACGCAGACCCGTCTTGCACCAGGCGATCGCCTGCGAAACGTGGCCGGCGCGTTCGCTACTGTAGTTAGTGGCAGTGATTTGGCCGGTCGACACGTGGTGCTGGTGGACGACGTAATAACCACCGCCGCCACACTCAATGCATGCGCGAAAGTGCTCCACGAGGGCGGCGCGCGCATCATTTCTTACGTCACATTCGGGCGTGCCCGCGCGGCGGGCGATGTGCCTTAACGAGGATAGAAGAATGGCAATTCGGGTTGGCATCAATGGTTTCGGAAGAATCGGACGGCAGGTCGTCAGAGCCGCCAAGGAACAGGGCGTCGCGGACATCGATTTCGTCGCCGTAAATGACCTCACTGACACCCGGACTCTGGCTCACCTGTTCAGGTATGACTCCGTGCACGGAACTTTCGATGGCGACGTGTCGCATGGCGACGGCACGATCCGGATCGACGGCGACGACATCAAGGTGCTCTCGGAGCGCGATCCCTCCGCACTGCCTTGGCGTCAACTTGGCGTTGACATCGTTCTTGAATCTACGGGGCGGTTTACGGCCGCCGCTGATGCGCGCAAGCACATCGAGGCCGGCGCGCGCAAGGTCATCATCTCTGCGCCGGGAAAGGGAGAGGACGTGACGATCGTCATGGGTGTCAATTCGGACAAGTACGATCCCAAGGCTCATGACATCATCTCCAATGCGTCGTGCACTACCAATTGTCTCGCCCCGATGGTGAAAGTCATCCGCGATTCATTTGGTTTCAAGCACGCTGCGATGGTAACGATTCACAGCTACACCAACGATCAGCAGATCCTCGACTCGCCACACAAGGATCTTCGTCGCGCACGTGCGGCCGCAGTGTCGATGATCCCTACGACGACGGGTGCCGCAAAGGCAACAGGGCTTGTGATCCCGGAAGTGAAGGGGAAGATCGATGGCATCGCGATTCGCGTCCCGACGCCAGACGTCTCACTCACCGAACTGACTGTAGAAGTCGAGCACGCTACAAGCATCGAGGCTGTAAATACGGCGTTCAGAGAGGCGGCCGCCCGCGGCTCGCTCGAGGGATTTCTCAAATACACCGACGAGCCGCTCGTCTCGAGTGATTTCATCGGCGACCCATATTCCTGCATATTCGACTCGCTCAACACGAACGTGATCGACGGCACGATGGTCAAGGTCTCAGGTTGGTACGACAACGAGTGGGGTTACGCTTCCCGCTGCGTTGACCTGCTTCGATTCGTCGGCGCACGGCTCGGTTAGCGGCGAACGTCGGTGAAAAAGAAAACACTCAGGAGCCTGCCAGATTCGCAGCTGTGCTCGAAGCGAGTACTGGTCAGGCTCGACCTCAACGTCCCGATGGACGACAGTGGTCACGTCACCGACGATACACGCATCAGAGCTTCGATTCCGACGCTCGACTATATACTGAAGCGGGGTGGCCGGCCCGTAGTGTTGTCCCACTTCGGCCGGCCCAAGGGTAAACCGGATCCGCGCTATACTTTGCAGCCGGTTGCGGATGTCCTTGAGTCGCTGTGTGGGCACCACGTAGTGTTTTGTGAAACGACCGACACTGACGAAGCGATCAAGGCGACCCACGAACTTCCTCACGGCGAGATTCTGCTACTCGAGAACACTCGGTTCCTGCACGGTGAGGAAAGCAACGACGAAGGATTGTCTCGTACCTTCGCGGAGCTCGGCGATCTGTTCGTAAACGATGCATTCGGTACGGCGCATCGCGCGCATGCATCGACGGCGGGAGTCGCGCACCTGCTTCATCCAGCAGTCGCAGGCCTGCTGATGGAACGCGAACTGGACTATCTCGGTAGTGCCCTCACTGATCCGAAGCATCCATTCGTAGCCGTACTGGGTGGCTCCAAGATCTCGGGAAAAATCGACGTGATTCGGGAACTTCTGCCCAAGGTCGACGCGCTTCTGATCGGTGGCGCAATGGCATGCACGTTCTACAAGGCCATGGGCTACGAGGTCGGCAATTCACTCGTCGAACCGGACAGGATCGATCTCGCGCGCGAGCTTATTGATACGTCCGGTACTCGACTCATCCTGCCGCACGATGCGATGGTGGCTCGGAACATGGACGATGGAGCGGGCGCGCACGCTGTGAAGCGTGACGCAATTCCTGCCGACGAAGCCATGTACGATATCGGGCCAGGCACCGCACAATCCTACGGACGCGCAATAGCGGCCGCAAAAACGGTACTCTGGAACGGGCCCATGGGAGTATTCGAGAAACCGCCGTTCGATGCAGGTACTCTCGCGGTTGCACACGCAATGGCAGAGACGACGGATAATGGCGCAATTACAATCGTCGGCGGTGGTGACTCGGCTGCCGCAGTTACCGAGGCACGACTCGCAGCACGGATGAGTCACGTCTCCACCGGCGGTGGCGCGTCACTCGAATTCCTGGAAGGAAAGGAACTCCCGGGCGTCGCAGCTCTGGACGACGCATGAAAAAGAAAATCTTTGCGGCCAACTGGAAGATGAACCTCGGCCCTACGGAGGCCGCCAGCTTTATTCGCGAATTCAGAAAGCAGTGGACTCCGACTGATGCCGAAATCGCATTCTTTCCGTCTGCACTCGCCTTCGCCGCAGTCCGCGATGCCGCGGGAGACCCACGCCCATTCAAGCTCGGCGTACAGAACGTTTATACAATGGACAGTGGCGCATTCACAGGCGAGAACTCCGCGCCGATGGCCAGGGATGCGGGCGCGGATTACGTGCTTGTCGGACACTCGGAACGTCGTCACGTGTTTGGCGAGACCGACGCAGAGTGTGCGGCAAAATGTGCCGTCGTTGAACGTTCCGGACTCACACCTCTCCTTTGTGTGGGTGAAACGCTCGAAGAGCGCAACGCGGGTCATGCGCGCGAAGTTGTCACCCGGCAACTTCGGGAGGGGCTCTCAAAGCTCGATCAAGTCGAGCGGGCCACGTCCGTACTGGCCTACGAGCCGGTCTGGTGCATCGGCTCCGGCAAGCATGCGACCCCCGCGGACGCTTCGGAGATTCATGGCGTCCTGCGGATGGTGCTGCGCTCCCTCGTAGGCGAGAAAGCCGAGTCGGTGAGTATCCTCTACGGCGGCAGTGTCTCGCCCGACAACGCCACAGAGCTCCTGGCTGCCAGGGATGTCGACGGCCTCCTGGTCGGCGGGGCTAGTCTCAAGGTCGACAGCTGGTTGTCCATCTGCGCCTCCTAGTCTAGATTTAAGGGCTACATGTACACATTTCTCCTAGTACTTCTCATCCTTGTCAGCATTGTGCTGATCGTGGCGGTTCTGCTGCAGAGCGGAACCGGCCAGGGCCTGTCCGCCAGCTTCGGCGGGGCCAGTTCCTCGCCTGATTCCTTCATTGGGATGCGCCAGGCAGGCAACCTTCTGACGAAGATCTCCTGGTGGGGCGGCGGCGTCTTTCTCGCGCTAGCTTTCATACTCCAGTTGATGTCGACCCAGCAGCGCACGCCCAAGTCAGTGCTTGAGGGCAAGCTTGGAGCGCCTGCTCCTGTGACGGTCCCGTCACCAAGTTCGGCTGCGCCGGCGATCCCGCTCACGCCAGCGCCAGTGACTCCGGCGCCGACGACTCCGGCGCCTACCATCCCGCCCAAGAAGTAGGAACTCAATTGCCCGAAGTTTCAGTGAGTCCAGGGTTCCTTCTTCTCGAAGATGGAACCCTTTTTCACGGCCGTCTCCACGGTTCTCCCCCGCTGGATGGCGCCGAGGTCGTGTTCACGACGAACATGACCGGATATCAGGAAGTGTTTTCTGACCCGTCGTATCGGGGACAGATAGTCGTGATGACGGCGCCACAGATCGGCAACTACGGCATCAATCTGGAAGATCCGGAATCCGTCCGCGCGCAGGTCGCGGGCGTCGTAGTTCGCGAGCTATCAGCGACCTATTCAAACTGGCGCGCGAGCGGTGATCTGGTGTCCTGGCTACTTGCTGCCGGCGTCCCCATCCTCGAGGAAGTCGACACGCGCCGGCTCACCAAGCACCTCCGATCGACAGGAGTAATGCGCGGGATTTTTGGCCTCGGTGAAACTCCGTCGGCACAAGTTGTTGCCCAGCTGGAATCGTGCCCCTCGATGGAAGGCCTCGACCTCGCCAGCGTTGTCACCACCGAAGCTCCGTACGAGTGGGGCGACGCAGCTGAGAAGTGCCATATCGTCGCGTATGACTTTGGCATCAAGCGCAACATTCTGCGACTGTTCGAGCAAACGGGCTGCAGGATAACGATCGTGCCGGCCGCGACACCTGCCGCCGACGTGATCGCGATGAAGCCCGACGGGATATTCCTTTCCAATGGACCGGGCGATCCCGATGCGATCGAGTACGCTCCTGCGACAGTTCGATCTCTCGCAGAGTCAGGAATCCCGATTTTTGGCATCTGCATGGGGCATCAGCTTATCGGCATCGCATTCGGCGGCAGCACGATCAAAATGCCGTATGGGCACCGTGGTGGGAATCATCCCGTCGTGGACGTTGCGACAGGGCGCGTTCTTATCACCTCGCAAAATCACGGCTTTTCTGTGAAGGGCGATGAAACTGGAATCCCCGGTGCACCGGACCTGGAAGTCACGCACGTGAATCTGAACGACAGATCGGTGGAGGGGCTGCGGCACCGTACGCTCCCTGTGTTTGCTGTGCAGTACCATCCCGAAGCCGCACCTGGCCCACACGATGCGCAGCCAATGTTCCGGCAATTTCTGGACAGTGTGCGTGCGGTGGCCACCCACAGCTGACAGGCAGGATCGCGGGTCGGATGTCCAAGGCGCCACCCTCGAGCTACTGAAACGCGCCTGATCTGGTGCTTGCGCCGTCCTTAGTAAATCCATACATTCCAACGACTTAGCCAATTCCATTGGGGTGTTGGGATGACAAAGGCGGACCTCGTCGAGCTGGTAACAGCGCAAATTGCGCAGACTGCTGGCCCCACGATCTCGAAGAAAGA
>JBDTAW010000014.1:0-5343 GCA_039924445.1 Gemmatimonadaceae bacterium | reverse complement strand
TCCCCAACGCTGGTTTGAACAGCGCAGATCAACTGGAAGTTCGTGCGCAATTCAACGGGTCACTCGTAGAGAGTGTTCAATCAACTGATCTTGACGCATTGCTCGAAGCTGTGCGCACGGTCGCAGGGGTGGATCAACCGACACCGTGGGTGTCGCTCGGTGCACGCAATACGGATCATCATGTTGCCAATGATGGGTTTTCCGTTTCGGCGAAGCTGCTGACAACCCTTGCAGAACTCCCAGGGGTGTACCAGTTCGAGCAGCCGGTTCGCGATGCCGTACGCGCAGCATTGCCGGAATGGGCCCGGTCGGAAGTAACGCAGGACTCCGCGGGGAATCTGCTTCTCGCGATGGGCCCCGATCGCGATACGACCGTCTTCCTTGCGCACATGGACGAAGTCGGATACACAGTGCATTCGATTGACACCGATGGAATGGTGACGCTCGACGCGGCTGGCGGAGTGATGCGGTCGTCGTGGGAAGGACAACCGGCGCAACTCTATCTGGACCACGCCTCCGAACGCAGTGGTGTCGTGAGTCCTTCTGCGATAGATGGGGTGTTCGCTCCACGCGACGCGGCCAAGCACAAGCAGCCAGATCTCATGCGTGCGTGGTTCGGAATGGATTCGGCCGCGCTTGTTGCGCGCGGCGTGCATGTCGGATCACCGGTGACAGGATACAAGCGCGGTGTACGCCTCGCTTCGACGCGCTACACTGCTCGCTCACTGGATGATCGCACGGGCGTTGCTGCGCTGCTGCTTGCACTTCGAGCTATTCAGCCGGCACAGCTTCGGCACAAAGTCATCTTCATCTGGACAGTCGGCGAAGAAACAGGGCTTAATGGTGCGACTGCGGCAGCACTCCGAATCGGCCGGTCAGTACACAAGGCGTATGCCGTCGATACTTTCGTGTCGTCAGATACGCCGTTGGAAGCACCACTCTTCGCGTATGCGCCGCTTGGGTCTGGCGCGGTATTGCGCGCGATGGACGATGGCTTGGTGGTTTCGCCGTCCGAGCGCGATCGCATCGTGCAGGTTGCGCATTCAAACGGGATACCACTTCAAGTCGGCGTGACGCGAGGATCTACAGACGCGGTGCCATTTGTTGCGCGCGGCGCTCTTGGTGCCGGGCTATCGTGGCCCGGCCGCTACAGCCACTCGCCCGCGGAGGTGTTGGATCTCAACGATCTCAACACACTCGCGCGGTTGATCGTGGCTCTGGCTCGATGACGTAAGCGACTACTTCGTTGCGGAGTTCCAGCTGTTGTTGCTCGTGTCTGCATCCATCCAGATGCCGCCATCGAGCGTGATGGAACTCACCGCCTTCCGTGTCGGAATGACCACGGTAGCCTGCTTCTGGTTGGCTTCCCAGATCGCGGGTGTCTGGTGGAAGGAAGTCGTATCGCCATCGGCGTATTTCACATGGACATCCACGGGAGCATCCATTCCGCCGATGTTATCGATGGTGAGTGAATAGCCGGTGCCGCTCTTCTTCACACTCGAGAGCGCCAGGTCTATGTAATTGTTGCTGAAGTACCAGTTGTTCCAGAACCAGTTCAGGTTTTTGCCTGAAACATTGCTGAACGTATTGAAGAAGTCCCACGGCGACGGGTGCTTGCCGTGCCAGCGATCCATGTACGCGTGCAGCGCCGTCTTGAACCCGGCATCACCGAGCAGATCCTTCATCGCGAGATATCCGAGTGCCGCCTTGCCATACGCGTTGCTGCCGTACGCGGCTCCCTTGAGCACGTCACTAGGCGTTACGATCGGGAGATCCTGGAGTGGTGACGGATCGTGTATCCAACCGTTCACACGAAACTGTTTGAAGAAATTGGTCGCGTAAGCCTTGCCCATGTCCGCCGTACCAACGAGGTACTCGAACGTCGTCGCCCAGCCCTCATCCATGAAGCCATAACGCGTTTCGTTGGTACCCATGTAGAACGGGAAGTAAGTGTGCGCCAGTTCGTGCTCCACAACAAAGCGGGAAAAGACTGTATCGGGCGTACTGCCGTCATTCACCATCATGGGATATTCCATGTCGGCGGAACCTTGCACGATGGTCGTCTTCTCGTACGGATACGGAACGCCAGGCCAGTTGTGTGAGAGCCAGCCGAGTGCGTGCTGGCCGAAGTGGACCATGTGATGGTAGTCTGCGGCGGTATCGTTGAACGCCGATTGCACGCTTGCGCGTCGGTGAGTTGCATCATCCACGACCACGCTCGCGGCGTCCCAGACATAATGATTGCTCACAGCGAACGCCATATCGGGAATGTCGCTTGCGGTGAAATTCCACGTATTGGTTGCGTTCTGCGTGGTCACCTGGTGCGACGCCATCTGATCCTTCGTTGCGACATGGATTACCGAGTCCGACGTCATGGACGCCTTGAATCGCTGTAGCGCGTCTGGCTGGAGAACGGTTGCTGCATCCGTCAACGTTCCAGTGCCCCACACGACGTAATCCTTGGGGACAGTAAACGAAACGCTGTAGTTATTGAAATCGCTGTAGAATTCCTGCTGATCTGTGAAGTCCATTGTATCCCAGCCATTGTAGTCGTCATACACAGCCACGCGGGGATAGAAATAGGCCAGGTAGTATGTAGTCGAGTCGAGCATTCCTTCGCGTCCTGCTTCGAGCGAAATCTCGTAATGCCAGTCGAAGGACAGTTGCACGGAGTCGTGAGGCATCAACGGAGCAGGGAGCCGTACGCGCTTCCACGTAAACGTTCGCGTGTCATTGCCCCATGGTTCAGCCTTTCCGTTCACACTGAATGCGTCAACACTCACACCTGGATTGAGATAGTCGGCTGATGCACCACCAGCGCGCGGTGCGCCGGGCTTGTGTATGTTGCCGAACAGCTTGATGACGAGCATGCGCAGCGTATCGGGGCTGTTGTTCGCGTAGCTGATCTTCTCGGTTCCCTTGATCAGTCGGTCAGGCGGATTGAGGGTGACTGCAATCGAGTAGGTGCCGTGGTTCTCCCAATAGTTGGGCCCGGGCTTGCCATCCAGTGCGCGCGTCCCGTTCCTCACCGCCTGTTTCATGTTTCGCGGCATGTACAGTGTCTGAGCGGCTGGTGTCGGCAAAAGCGGAACTGTGAGCAGCGCCACCAGCCAGGACTTTCCAATCAATGGCCGGCCGAGATTAACCAGGATATTCGTAAACATTTTGTGACTTCTCGCGATTCGGAATGTTGCGTATCTGAGTTGCTAGCAACAAATAAAATGCCGAACGATCAATCCGGCCGATAGTCGCTGCATGAAGCTGGTAGCCATGTACTGTCAAAGATCGCCAGCGTGATGTGGGTGTAATCTCCGCGCTCGTAAAGCAGTGCAAACTTTCCGCTGCCGAGGTCGGCGAGTGACGAGTACTCCGACGCGCCGGATTCTACCGTACGGCGTACGGGCCAGGTCCGGCCGTCGTCGCAGGACAATTTCACCGTAAGATTCCGTCGGTCGCTGGCTGATTCGGTATTGCTGAAGAGTAGAGAACTGCGGTGTGTCGCGCGGGAAGCGGAGTCATTGTATCGGATGACGGATCCGTTGTTGCCTGGATCGATGAGGTTCGGGTCATCGTGAAGACTGTGCCACGTTTCCCCACCATCGCTGGAATACGCGACCTTTCGGTACGGTTTCGCGCGGATATTCAGCATCAGCGTCCCGTTGGCAAGCTCGGCTGATTTGTTTTCATCGGCACCCGGGCCAATCAGGTGACCCATGTGCCAGGTCGTTCCGTCGTCGTCGCTGAACGCACTGGCCGCCCAGTTCGCGCCGTTGTGTCGCACAGTGTACTGCTGAATTAGACGACCCGCGTACGGACCACTTGCGATCTGGATTCCCGCTCCGGATGCTGCGAAGAGACCGCCCCAGTCGGCTTTCTTGATCATCGGAGTGATGCGCCTGCTCTTCCAACTGCTGCCGTCGTCGTCCGAATAACTGTAGTCGGTCTGGAGAATATCGGGATCGTCTACATCGGTACCTTTGTGTGAACCTGCGAATCCCTGTCTCATACCGGCTGCGTAGAACAGAAAGATCCGCCCTGTTCTGCGATCCACCACGAAGCTCGGATCGCCATATCCATGGTCGGCGTCGCCAGCGCGGACAATGATCTGATCACCGAACGTCCTTCCACCGTCGCGACTGCGTCGCAGCACGATTCGGATGCTGCTTGGCAGGTCCGCCAGGGTTGGGCGCGCGTCGAAGGCAACGAGTATGGTACCGCTGTTGCTGACCGCGAGTGCCGGTATTCGATAGTACGGCGACCCAACGCCGCTCGTAGCGACATCGATCCGAACGAGTTCGCCGCGTGGAAGCACGTGTGGTGAAGGCGTCGGTGGCCGGCCCGCATTGGCGCAACCCACGCCGACGATCGTAATTGCGATCGTCGCTCGAACGAAGCGAACTCGGGTCAGGGAGAGCATCTGCGATATCCCATACACTACATATATTACCGCCGGCCAGTGAAAGCCGCGCAGCGACGTTCATTAATGCCTGGCGAACGATGCATATGATTGCGGCGGGATCGGGGCTTGCGTCGAATCTGAAGTGCAAGACATGCAACTGGTTCAGTTGCCGCGGTCACGAATTCAGGAGAATACGATGGATCAGGGAATCTGGACAGAAGTTGATGACTACCTCGCTGGCCTACTGACGCCGTCTGATCCGGTACTCGATGCCGTTCAGGCGTCGACCGCTGCGGCGGGAATGCCGGCTATCAGTGTGTCGCCCATGCAGGGAAGGATGTTGCAAATCCTCGCGATGAGTCTGCACGCGCGATCAATACTCGAAATCGGAACGTTGGGTGGGTACAGCACGATCTGGCTCGCGCGCGGCATGGCATCTGGTGGACGACTTGTCACACTCGAGAAGGAGCCCAAGCATGCCGATGTTGCAAGAGCCAATATCACGCGCGCGGGATTTGCAAACGTTGTGGATCTTCGTGTCGGCAGTGCGCTGGACTCGCTTCCCAAAATCGAGACTGAAGGGCGCGGACCCTTCGACCTGATCTTCATCGATGCGGACAAGCAGAACATTCCATCGTATTTCGAATGGGCGCTCAAGCTATCGCATTCGGGTACGATGATCATCGTGGACAACGTCATACGGGACGGCGACGTTGCGAATGCCGCCAGTGACGACCCGGCCACGCGTGGCGTGCGCAGCTTCTTCAACACGCTGTCCCTGAGCACGCGAGTAACCGCCACCGCTATTCAGACCGTGGGGCTCAAGGGATACGACGGATTTTCGATGGTCGTGGTGAACTAGTCAGACGTTTCCATATCGCCTTCCGCAAAGCCAGCCGGTTGAGCAAACCTTATTGATGCCGGCGGCATCTTACACGTGGACG
>JBDTAW010000013.1:0-9782 GCA_039924445.1 Gemmatimonadaceae bacterium | reverse complement strand
GGCGGTACGGAGGCTGACGCCGCTGTGACTGCTCGCCGCATAGACGCACACCGTCAGGCGTACGTTCAGCGCTACTACCATCATCTCTGGACCGACCCGACAATGTTCGATGCGCAATTCAACACGGCACGCATCACAATCGATGAAGCAGTTCAGCTGATCGCAGCACTGATTGAATCGCGGAGCGCGAAGCTGAACCCTCTCACCAGACAGGCGAAATGAATTTCATATCAACCCCGAATGCTCCGACACCGGCGGGGCACTATTCCCAGGCGGTTGTGCACGGTGATTTCGTTTTCGTGGCGGGCCAGCTTCCTATCGATCCATCAGACCCGTCCCGGCCACCCGGAAACATCGAGGATCAGACAGGTCGCGCGCTCGCCAATGTGTCCGCGATACTTATTGCAGCTGGTACGAGTCTCGACCACGTGGTACAGATGACGATCTATGTCTCAGACGTAAGCCTGTGGGGGAAAGTGAACGCTGTCTACTCGCGCATCATGGGAGATCATCGGCCTGCTCGGGCGATCGTGCCGACGGGCGAGTTGAGGCACGGTATGCTGATCGAGATCCAGGCGATCGCTGCTCGCGTCGAAGTGTCATGACGAGGTAACCTCGGTAATCTTCGATCGTGGCCCTCTGACGCATTGATACGTCAATGCGACCGCGTGCAGGCCTCGCGCGCTTTCCTCAAGGAAAGCTACGCGACGTTGACTCGTGGCTTCGGGCATCCATCATCTGTCCATGATACCAGAAGTCGCCGCAGCGTTCCACGAGCCGTGTCCTGCGTCACGCCGGCTGCCCGGAGTGCGCAAGTTGTCGGGTCATCGTGCGCAGATAGTATGGCCAGAAGAAGATGTTCCGTACCGACTTGGCGGTGGCCGAGCATTGCGGCCTCTTCGGATGCACGACGGACGATCATCTCAAGCGACGCCGGCTGACTGCGCAGGCGTCGAAGAGCCAGTTCAGAGCCGCGCTCATCTGCGATCCTGTTGGCACGGTTGAGGATTTCAGGGACGTGTACCTCGAGAGCAGTCAGGATCCCGCGCGCGAGCGAAGGCCCTGCATCTTCCATCGCCCTGAGCAACTGGGCGGTCGAGAGAGAGTTTGGTGCGCGTTTCAATGCCAACATGGCGCATTCGAGCGTCTCCTCAGCCCGATCTGTAAAGCTGCTCTTCCACGACATACTGAACCTCCGTTTCATCACCCGCGCCAAATCGGCACAGTCTACATCATCTGTCACACTGGCCGGTCCAAGGGTTTGTCCGGTCAGAACGTGGCGTCGAAGCTGAGAGTGAGCCTGCCCCGAGGTTGACGGGGCACGACGCGGTGGAGTATTCTCCCGCTCCACCACACTCGCCATGCTTCAGACACAGCCCATCCCAGCGCAGGCAGCCGCGTCCGACCGCAGGGGCGGGGTGCGTCCAACGCCATGGTGGCTGGATGTGATGCTGGTGCTTTTCGTCGCAGCGATCGCGTTCGGGATTGCGCGAGCGGCGGCGCGCTGGAGTACGCCACTATCTCCAAACGTCCGGATCGATACGTCGATTTCGCAGCTGCCCCTCTATGCTGGACTTTCGACGCTGCGGATGGCTGTTGCGTACGTCCTGTCGCTGGTATTCAGCCTCCTTTTCGCGCGCGCGGCAGCGGCGAGTGAAGCGGCGGAGCGCGTGATGCTGCCGGTGCTTGACGTACTCCAGAGCATTCCGATCCTGTCGTTCATGCCTGGCGTGGTGCTGGCTCTCGCAGCGGCGTTTCCCGGGCGCACAATCGGCCTCGAACTCGCGGCTATCCTGCTGATTTTTTCGAGTCAGGCGTGGAACCTGGCATTCAGTTTCCATCAGTCTCTCAAGACGATACCAAAAGAATTGAGCGAGGTCGCAGACGTGTACCGCCTCGGCATCTGGCGGCGGTTCACTCGACTGGAGCTCCCATTCGGCGCGATTGCCCTGATTCAGAACAGCATGATGAGTTGGGCTGGCGGCTGGTTTTTTCTCATGGCGTCAGAGCAGTTCGTACTGGGAGACAAAAACCTGCGGCTCCCTGGGCTAGGTTCTTATCTCGCCGCCGCAGCTGATGCGGGCGATACGCGCGCAATAATCTGGGGAATAGTCGCACTCGTGACTGTGATTGTCGCGCTGGATCAGGTCTTGTGGCGGCCGCTGGTTGCGTGGTCAGACAAGTTCAAGTTCGAGCAGTCGAGCGGCGATGCGTCTGAATCCTGGATGCTGGATCTGCTGCGCAATTCGACGCTGGTTGCGTGGCTGCACGATCATGCGGTTGCGCCGATTGAGAAATCACTGAACAGGCCGCGCGACCCACTCGAGCTTGTGCATTTCAAGTTCGCCGTACCACGCTGGGCTCGCGTGCTAGCTGGGGTTATTGCGATTATCGCGGCAGCGGTCATCGTGATTTGGGGCGGGTTTGCCGCGTTTCATGTGGTATCCGGTCTCACAGCCGGTACCTGGTGGACGATCGCCGTCGCGACGCTTGCCACGTTTGGCAGAACCCTTGCCGCATTGATAATTGCGACGGCGTGGACCGTTCCGTTTGGAGTCGCCGTTGGAATGAGCCCAACTTGGTCGCGCCGGTTGCAGCCTCTGGTACAGGTGATAGCATCAATTCCAGCGACGGCGCTGTTCTCAGTGTTGCTTCTCGTTCTACTGGAATTGCCTGGCGGCCTCAACATCGCAGCGGTGGCACTGATGGTGCTGGGCACCCAATGGTACATTCTGTTCAACGTGATCGCGGGCGCGATGGCGATTCCTTCGGATCTGAAGGAAGCCGCAGGCGTGTACGGCCTGTCTGGATGGAGGAAATGGAAGCTGCTGATCATACCAGCGATCTTTCCGTATCTCGTCACCGGCCTGATCACGGCGACCGGTGGCGCATGGAACGCCAGTATAGTTTCGGAATACGTAATTTTTGCTGGTCGCAAGATCAGCACTACCGGACTTGGAGCGCTGATTGCTGAGGCCGCCGATGCGCGGAACTTTGCATTGCTGCTTGCATCGACTCTCGTGATGGCGGCTGTGGTGATACTCGGTAACCGGCTGGTGTGGCGCAAGTTGTATCGAGTCGCCGAATCGCGTTATCGGCTTGGATGAGGCCAACGTAATGACTATCGCAATGGAAGCGCCACCCTCCGCGGAACGCGGCGAGGTGATACTCGAAGCTCGATCGGTTGACAAGTACTATGGCGACGATCGAACTCCCGTGCTCGATAGCGTGAGTGTCGCGCTTCACTCGGGCGAATTTGTTGCACTCCTGGGTCCGTCCGGCTCGGGAAAATCGACGCTGTTGCGTCTCCTGTCGGGTTTGATGCCACCGTCCGGAGGGATGGTGTTGTCGCATGGTGAAGAACTGACCGGAATCAACCCGAACGTAGCGATTGTCTTTCAGAGCTTCGCGTTGTTTCCGTGGCTTACGGTGCTTCAGAACGTTGAACTCGGACTGCTCGCCGCTGGCGTTCCTGTGGAGGAGCGCCGGGAGCGCGCGGTGGCGGCGATCGACCTGATCGGACTCGACGGGTACGAAGAAGCATTCCCCAAGGAACTCTCCGGAGGGATGAAACAGCGGGTGGGATTCGCGCGTGCACTTGTAGTGCAGCCCGAAGTGCTGTTCATGGATGAGCCGTTTTCAGCGCTCGACGTGCTTACGGGCGAGACCTTGCGTGCGGAACTGCAGGAGTTGTGGAATTCCAAGTCGATGCCAACCCGCGCTGTGCTTCTCGTCACGCACAACATCGACGAAGCTGTGACACTTGCCGATCGTATTCTGGTTTTTGGTGCAAACCCAGGTCACATCAGGATTGAGTTACCGGGGTTGCCAGCGCACGAGCGCATGCATCACGGCCCTGCACGCCAGCATCTCGTCGACGCCATCTACCGGGTCATGACGAATCCCGGCGAGGACGCATCCATGCTCGTTGGCCAGCCAAGTGTGCCCGCGCGCCCCGAGCGGCCACGACGTTATCAGGTACTTCCCGATGTGGGGATCGACGATCTCACCGGATTCGTGCAGTATCTCTCCAGCATCGGTGGCCGGGCGAACGTCCACGACCTCGCACGCGATCTGCAACTTCGGAGCGACGACGTGCTCGCAATCGTCGAAGCAAGCGATTTGCTTGGCTTCGCGGATCTGCAGGACCGCGCGGTAGTGCTCACTCAGCCGGGAGTCGAGTTTGCTGACGCGGAACTTGATGCGGAGAAGGCGATGTTCCGGCATTACGCCCTCGCGCACGTTTCGCTGTTGCGTCATATCGTACGCGAACTCGACGCATCACCATCGGCAACTCTTGACTCCGACCGTCTGATGGAGGAATTGGAAGAGGCGTTCTCCGGCGGCGAGGCGCGTCGTCAATTTGAGACGGTCGTGGACTGGGGTCGCTACGCCGAACTGTTCGCGTACGACGACGCCAGCGGCGAACTGCGGCTTGATCCCGAAAGCGGCGTTCGTGCGGCCGAAGCGCTGCGTGAAGCTATGACAGCGGACAGTTCCGCCACGTGGTCCATCGATGGTGACGAGAATTAGCTGACGCAAAATGGAAACGGAGGATAGCCGCCTTGGGCCGACGGCCATCCTTCCAATCGTTCTACTTCCTGATGACTCCGCACACAGCCGCGTACGCCTTTCCCGCGCTGCTTCCTGGCGGCCGCTTCGCCCAATCGAGTTCGCTCACCTGTGCGTCGCTCGTGTCGTAGCCAGCGACCGGCTTTCCCACTGCATCATACGTCTCGGCCGATACCGGCTTGAGCCCCTGAGTTGCGCAGTCGATGAGTTTACGATCGACCATCGTGCGGTATGCGTGCTTGGTTCCGATCGCCTGGTTGCTGGCATATTGCCAGCGAAGGCGAACCTTGTACGTGCCGTCGCTCTGTCGTCGAGTCTGGCTAGTGTCGACGGCTACACGGACCGAGGGGTCGCTGTAAACGCTTCGCCATGCCCCCGACGGCGTCCATGACTTTGTCGACGCTGCGGTCTTTTTTGCTTTGGAAGCCTTCTGCGCAGTCGCGACCGCGGGCAGTGCCAGACACGCCGCGACGATCAACGCAGGTACGAGTTTGCTATGCACTAATGGACCTCACTGATTGGGAAGAGATGCTATGCCAAGTGCCAGGAGCACTCCTTGTGCCGCTCTGGATCCACTGGCCAGCGCTCCCTCCACGGTTCCGCTTCGGCCTTCGGTATCCGTGGCCTCGCCGGCGAAGAAAATCGTCTGTTCGACGGGTCGAGCCAACCTACGTGCCGCCCCGCTTCCTCCCACGCCGGGATAGCTGTAAGCGCCTCGGGAGAAAGGGTCTGAATCCCAGTTATGCATCCAGCTACCGCGCACGAGGCCGGCGAGGCATTCGTACGTCGTGCCGAGGTGGCCGGCGAGATCATGAAGGGCGAGCCGCTCTATTTCAACGTCCGGCTGCATACCCATCTGTGCGGCCAGCGGACCTCCAACCCAACCTACCAGAACAGGCGCTCGAACCGGGAATTGCGTCCACCACACTGGAAAGTTTGCGCCGGGACTGTGGAGGAAGCTTAGATCGTGAGGGCGAGCGCGCTTGCGGCGTGCGTGTGGCAGCGTGCTCCCCCAGAAGCGTTCACTGAACGAGAACACAGTTCGCAGCGCGCTGCCCATTTCCAGGCCGTTCACTGCGTCAGCCATGCCAGGTACCTCCGGGCTGAATTCGATCGAGCCCCGCTCGCCACTCGCCGCCTTGAGTACTCCAACCGGCACGGTCACAATCAGTGTGCTGCCTTCGAACGTGCGGAGGAATCCATCAGCGTCCCGGCAGGTGACCGTTACTCTGCCGCGCTCCCAGTCCACGTTGGTAACGATGGTATTCAACTCCACAGTATCGAATACGTCTCGAGCGAGCCATGCTGTTACACGGTCGTAGCCGTCAAGCAGCCGCGCCGTCCGTTCGTACCCGGCGGTTTCGCCGGAGTTCGAGACCCGCGCGAGCCAACGTTCGCTCACAAGGGCAGCGTCCGCTGCGTGGAACCCCTGCACGAATTCCAACGCGAAAGCGCGCGCTCTGGCGTGCTTCGATTTCTTTTTTCGGCCGGCGTGTTCCGCGAGGTAATCCGCAAGACTTCGGTCGGGCACCCGGTGCTCGTCCAGCTTCCGCAGTACTCGATTCACCTTCTTCCAGAAATCGATTTGCCGGAAATGGCCGTCGCGTGCCTGCCAGCTGTCGCCGACCACGTCGATCGCAGTCAACCCTGCGCGTTGTATTATCGTATCAGTGTCGGGGGTGGCGCCGTGCAGGAATTCGGCTCCTAGCTCGATCGGAACTGCGACGTCCGGATCGCGATAGGTCAGGATCCGGCCGCCGACGCGACTACGCGCTTCAATGACCACGAGAGTGCGGCCATTTGCCCGCAGTTCGTTGGCAGCGGCGAGGCCAGCCGCGCCGGCCCCGATGATTATTGCGTCAACTTCCCCAGATTGCTCCATTCGGACTGAATAATACACGGCATCTCATTTATGCAACGATTTACAGCCGATTCGTCATTCAAGCCAGTCGTTCGTTTGGCGGCGGCCCTCGCATTTGCGTCCATGGCAGCTGGCTGCAAGCCGGTGACGTTTCACGGAACAGCCTACGAGCCGCCGGAAACGGCGCCGAGCGTTGTTCTCGACAATGCGGCAGGCGGGAAGTTCGACCTGGCGGATCAGCACGGCTCTGTCGTGCTACTCTTTTTCGGCTACACGCACTGTCCGGACGTCTGCCCGACAACGCTTTCAGACTGGAAGCGCGTGAAGCGGGAGCTCGGTCACAATGCGTCGAGGGTAAAATTTGTTTTCGTATCCGTCGATCCGGCACGCGACGATCCCGCAACCTTGCACGCATATGTCTCTCGCTTCGATGCCGATTTTATCGGAGCAACGGCCGATTCAACCACTCTCGCACAGATAGAGAAGTCGTTTCATGTTGAGTCCTCGCGGGAGGACAGCAGCTCTGCCACCGGATATGTCGTCACGCATCCATCCCAGACTTTTATGGTGGACAAGGCTGGCAGACTCAGACTGCTGTACTCGTTCGGAATGAAAACCAGCGACGTCGTGTCTGACATCCGTGGACTCCTGAGCGGCGCATGACGAGATTGCGCTTCTCATGTGCCAGCACGTGCGTCGCGGTCATGTTGTTCAGTGTCGCGGCGTGCCGTCGTGACACGCGAACCGTGGCAACGTCTTTCGAACTCCACGACGCGTGGGTGCGATCCGACCCGGATTCCGGATCTACGACTGCGGCCTACATCCGATTTGTAAACGGCACGCCCGATACTGTGGTCGTCTCGAAATTCTCATCAGATGACGCGCAGGTGGTGGAGCTTCACGAGACCTCGATCGATGCGAACGGTGAGGCTCGCATGGACAGACGTGACACGCTTGTCATCGCTCCGTCGCACATTGTCGTGATGCGGCCTGGCGGATATCATCTCATGTTGATAGGGATAACCCACAGCCTGCAGCCTGGCGCCATGGTTCGCATCGCGATGCATCTTTCCAACGGTGCGATTGTTTCGACATCCGCCAGAGTGAAAGACTAAGCGGGCCGCCCGAGCCTGTTTCTGCTAGATCTCGAGCTGAGCGCCCAACTCAACGACTCTATTCGGTGGCAATCCGAAGAACGCCGTTGCGGACAGCGAGTTACGCGCCATGAATGCATAGAGTTTCTTGCGCCAGGTGGCGAGCTTCGTGCTTCCGACCGGCAACAGCTGCTCGCGACCGAGATAGTAGGTAGTCTCCATCCGCTTTGCGTGCAACCCGGATGATCGCGCTGCGGCCAGCAGACGCTGCGCATCCGGCTGCTCCATGAAACCGTACTGAGCAACGACGCGCCAGAATCCAAGCGGCAGCTTGGTGACGGTCATCCTGTCGCTCTCGGCGACCTCGGGGATTTCCTGCACCTGGATCGTGAGCAGGATCACCTCCTCATGCAGCACCTTGTTGTGTTTGAGGTGATGCAGCAACACCATCGGCGCTCCGCTGGAATCGGCCGTCATGAACACAGCGGTCCCGGATACGCGAACAACATGAGTCTCCGAAAGACTCTTGAGTAGCGAATCAAGTGGCAGGCTGGCGTTGCGCAGAAGAGTACGCGTGATGCGCCTTCCCGTGTGCCACGTCGTCATCAAGGTGAAGATTGCAGCTGCAATCGCGAGAGGCACCCAGCCGCCGGACTCGATCTTGAGAACGTTGGATGCTGCGAAGCCGAGGTCGATCGTCAGAAAGAACACCGCGAACGACAAGTACTGCCACGGTTTCCAATCCCATTTCATCTTTGCAAGCTGAGTGAACAGGAGCGTGGTGATGACCATGGTACCGGTCACTGCGATCCCGTACGCGGCACTCAACGCGTCGGACGAGCCAAACCCGAGCACCATGATGACGCATCCGACCATCAATGCGTGGTTTACTTCGGGAACGTAGATCTGGCCCGCCTCTTCACCAGACGTATGAATGATGTTGAATCGCGGACTGTAGCCGAGCTGCACACACTGATGTGTCAGCGAAAAGGCGCCCGTTATCAGTGCTTGCGAGGCGATCACAGCGGCGATCGCCGCAAGTACGATGAGAGGGAAGAGCAGCGCGTGGGGCGCAAGCGAGAAGAATGGATTTTCAACGGCGGCCGGATTTTCCAGCACCATCGCACCCTGGCCGAAATAGTTCAGTACCAGCGACGGCAAGACAATCCCAAACCATCCTATGCGAATCGCACGCCGGCCGAAGTGCCCCATGTCGGCGTAGAGAGCTTCGGCGCCGGTAACGGCGAGAACAACGGCGCCGAGCAGCAGAAACGCGATTCGTCCGTCATTCAGGAACAGTTGCAGGCCAAACGCCGGGCTGATTGCAAGGAGGATGTGTGGATGCCGCACGATTGCAACTGTACCCAGGGCGCCAATTGCCCCGAACCAGACGAGCATGATCGGTCCAAATACCCAGCCGATGTGGCCGGTTCCTCGTTTCTGCACGAGGAAGAGGAGCACCAGGATAATCACCGAGAATGGAACCACCAGATGACTCATCGTTGGCGCCAGTACCTCAAGACCCTCGACAGCGCCGAGAACCGTGATCGCGGGAGTTATGACGCCGTCACCGTAAAGGAGCGCCGATCCGATCAGTCCGGTCATGATCAGCGTAACGCGCCATCGGCGCGACAGCTTTTCGCGTTGCTGAAGTATGAGCGCGAGAAGGGCGAGAATACCGCCCTCTCCGCGGTTATCCGCACGCATGATGAAGACGATGTACTTGATGCCTACGGTCAGAATCAGCGCCCAGAGAATCAGCGACACGACGCCGTACACGTTATCCGGTGTACGCGCGAGGCCGTACTCGGCGCGGAAGGATTCGCGAAACGCGTAGAGCGGGCTGGTCCCGATATCGCCGAAGACGACGCCGAGGGCTAGCAGGGAAAGCTTACCGAGGCGTTTGCCTGCCGGTGGTTCTTTTTGCGCCACTTCCGAGACAACGGGCGCCGACATTAAACGAACACGCTCCCACGTCCTGCGCCGGTTTGACCCGACGGGTGGGAGTTGCAAACAAGTGCCTCGGATTCTGGACGTTGTGCGGCCGGGGAAAGGCCAACGAGCCGACGTTCTACTCGTGAATTCGTAGAGTGCATAACCAACTGAAGGGAAGCCGATGAACAATCCGGCCAACTTTGCGAAGGCGAGCGCCAACGCAACCGAGAAACATATCGCAAAGCATCGGCCGATTTACTCATCCTATGGCCTTTGCGCCATAAAGTACTTGACAGAAATTTGATCGCAGCCTAACTTCT
>JBDTAW010000012.1:0-2933 GCA_039924445.1 Gemmatimonadaceae bacterium | reverse complement strand
CGCGAGTTTGATCTGACGACCAAGAGTTTTGTGAAGGACGGTTTTGTCATTCCACATGGCAAGCAAAGCAGCACGTGGGAAGATCCGAATACGCTGCTAATCGCACGTGAGTGGACACCCGGCGATCTTACGACGTCAGGATATCCGTTCATCGTCAAGCGGCTCAAGCGCGGGCAGCCGCTATCGGCGGCTGTCGAAGTCTTTCGCGGTGCAAAGAGCGATGTGAGCGCTGGAGCGAGTGCGATCACGGACGGAGCTGGCAATCATCTGGTGCTGGTATCGCATTCGCCGAGCTTCTTTGAAAACGAGAGTTACTTGCTCACTGCGAAAGGTGCTGACTCGGTTGGCATTCCGGGGAAGGCGCGCATCAGCGGGCTGGTTGATGGACGGGTACTGATCACACTTGACACGGCCTGGACAGATTCGAAAGGCAAACCGTTCACGGCAGGTTCGCTGATATCGGTGCAACTCGCCGCGCTCAAGACGAATCCTGCCAAGCTCGATGCGACTCTTGTGTACGCTCCGGGCCCTCGCGAGTCGCTGAATGGATTTTCGATCACACGCAACGCGGTAGTTGTGACACGGCTCGACAACGTAAGAGGCCGAGCCTATGTATACACGCCCGCGTCACCATCAGGATGGGTGGAATCAAAGCTTGATCTTCCCGACAATCTTTCGATCGGAAGCGGTGGTGGAGACATTCATACGAATACTGCTTTCCTGAGTGTTGCGGGGTTCCTGACTCCAAGTTCAGTGATGATGGTTGATGCGCAGACACACGCGCTGAAGACGATCAAATCGCTGCCCGCGAAGTTCGACGCGACCGGCGATACGGTGGAACAGTTCGAAGCGACGTCGAAGGACGGAACGAAGGTTCCGTACTTCGTGGTTCATAAACGCGGAATGAAGCTCGATGGCAACAACCCGACAATTCTGTATGCGTACGGTGGATTTCAGGTTTCCGAAACGCCGAATTACTCCGCTTCTCTCGGTAAACTGTGGCTCGAGCGTGGCGGTGTATGGGTGCTGGCGAACATTCGCGGCGGCGGCGAGTTTGGGCCAGCGTGGCACGAAGCGGGGCTCAAGACTCATCGTCAGGTGATCTACGATGATTTTGCGGCGGTTGGGCGTGATCTTGTAACCCGGAAAATCACGACAACTCGCAGGTTGGGAATCGAAGGCGGATCGAACGGAGGCCTGCTCATGGGCGTTGAATTCACGCAACATCCTGAGCTGTGGAACGCTGTTGACATACAGGTTCCGTTGCTCGACATGTTGCGGTATGAGCAAATCGCTGCGGGTGCTTCGTGGGTGGGCGAGTACGGCAGTGTGTCTATTCCCGCAGAGCGCGCATTCCTTGCATCGATTTCACCCTACAACAATATTCACGCAGGCGAGAAGTATCCGTTGCCCTTCATCTGGACAACGACCAAGGATGATCGCGTGGGCCCGCAGCACGCGCGCAAATTTGCCGCGAAGCTCGCACTAATGAACATTCCATATCTCTTCTATGAAGTCACGGAAGGCGGTCATGGTTCAGGAGCAAGCCTCAAGGAGCGAGCACACACGACTGCTCTCGAGATGACTTACTTCACTCGGCAACTGATGAATTGATCCGCTTACTAAAATTGCTGGAGAATGACTGATGGAGTTATACCGATGACGCAGGTACGTTTCGCTATCGAGAGCGACGTGCCTGCGTTGCTGGTTCTGATGCGCGGGCTCGCCGAGTATGAAGGGTACGCAGACAACTTCGCCGTCACGGAACAGGTTCTTGTCGAGCAGGGCTTTCGGCGCTCGCCGCCGGACTTCGAGTGTTTGGTAGCCGACGACTCTGACGGCAAGCCCGTTGCGATGCTCGTCTTCTATATGATTCCATTTGCATTCAGGGCAAAACCAACGTTGTTCGTGAAGGAGTTGTACGTCGCCGAAGAACGACGGGGAAATGGAGACGGAGACAGGCTTATGCGCGCGGCGGCCGCAGAGGCTGTCAAACGCGGATGCGCGTTGATGAAATGGCAGGTGGCGGGATGGAACACCGAAGCCGCGCGATTCTACCAGCGGCTCGGCGCAATTGCAGATACCGAGTGGGTAGATTATTCAGTGAGTGGTGATGCACTGGCTGAACTGGGGAGGAAGAGTCAATGAAGACTCAGGCCGAGAAGTGTGAGATATTCAGCGCGCTTCACAAGCGCGACACAGCGTTCATAATACCAAACCCGTGGGACGCGGGATCGGCGCGTCTACTGGCTGCGACCGGCTTCGAAGCTCTCGCCAGCACGAGTGTTGGCTACGCGTTTTCAGTTGGGCGACAGGACCACGGTATTCCGCGCGACGAGATGATTGCACATGTGGCTTCACTTGTCGCTGCGACAGATCTACCCGTCAGTGCCGACCTCGAAAACGGATTTGGCGATGACACACGCACGGTAGCCGATACGATTCGCATGGCCGCGGGTGCGGGACTCGCCGGGTGTTCGATCGAGGATAGTCGCGACGGTCCTGGCGAACCTATCTACGAATTTGAGCATGCTGTCGATCGCGTGCGCGCCGCTGTCGATGTAGTGCGGACGTTGCCGTTTCCGTTCATGCTCACCGCACGCGCAGAAAACTATCTGCATGGTCGAAAGGATCTCGCCGATACGATCCGGCGATTGCAGGCGTTTCAGGAAGCTGGCGCGAATGTACTCTACGCGCCCGGCATGACCGACATGAAGGAAATCACGACGATGGTAAGCTCTGTCGATCTACCAGTCAACGTGCTCGCGGGAATGCAGGGCGTACACTTCAACATGAGTGATTTGTTGCGCATTGGAGTCAAGCGAGTGAGCGTTGGCGGTGCACTCACCCGCGTCGCGCTGGGCGCATTTCTGCGCGCAGCGCGCGAGATGAAAGAACTCGGCACATTCACCTTTGTGGATGAACCTGTCAGC
>JBDTAW010000011.1:0-2632 GCA_039924445.1 Gemmatimonadaceae bacterium | reverse complement strand
CCGAGGCATGAAGAAAGTGAATCACGAGTCCACTGGTGAAACCAACGCACTTGTACGGACGATCGGGCAGCTGCTCGATGCAACTGGTGATTGCGCCGCGTATGAGAACGCGCGATTCACCGAATGGCTTGAAGAGGAGGCACTCGGCAGGGCTTCCGCCGAAGATCAGCGAGAATGCGAGCGAGCCGCGCGAGAGATTGCAAGTCGCGTTCAGTCACGTATCCGGGCCATGCGTGTGGGCGAGGCGATACCATCGCGGCCAATACGCGTACGAATTGCTGCAGTTGTCGGGAATGTGAAACAGGTTTCGCGTATTGCGACGGAGGCAGGATGCGCGCCCTGGGTGGAATCGCTTGCAGTGGCAGCAGGTGCCGGACGTGAGATTTGGGACGAGCCGTGCGAACAGTGGGTGGAGCTGCCAGATATTGCCTCAGGCGGCCAGCACATCGCTCTCAGTGTTGCCGGAGACAGCATGACGCCGTGGCTTCGGAACGGCGATGTGCTCCTGATCAACACCCAGCGACCCGTCGCACGGGATTGCGTTGTCGTAGCTCGGCGTGGCGAGAATGGCTATGTAGTGAAGCATGTAACGCGCTGCGGGAAGGTGTCGCTGGAGTTGTCTTCCTTCAACACGGAATACGCGCCGTTCACGATTGAGCGAACGCAGGACGCAATTGTCGGAGTCGTCATCGCGAGGCTGGATCGTGATGGAGGCGAGTCGTGACGTCGCCGGCTGCGTGGCTGGATGACACAGAGCCGGAGTTGGAGTGCGCTATTGTGCGACGAGCGCTATGTGACATAGGAATAGTAGAGATGCCACCAGGGTCGCGTTGGTGCGCGGCGCGGAGACTGCGATCCGGACGGCGTTGCGGTGGCACTCAAACAAGTATCAACATCGCGCGTGCTTGGATACATCCAACCGGAGGAATGATGCAGCAGCTGGAGCGGCAACTGGAGCAGCAAATGAAGGCACAACCGGACGCGTCAGCGCGGAACAAGGTCACGAACGTTGTCGCAACTACGGTTGCGATTGCAGGTGCGATAGTCGCTTCACCAATCGCGATGGAGAAGTTACCCGCTGCGGTGGTATCGATTCTCAGGACGACGACCACTCTTGGCAGCACAACCCAGCCGCTGGTCGTGACTGTGATAGGCATTGTTTTGGCGGCGGTAACGCATCCGCCCGCATGGCTTAGCGGCCTTGTGCATGGCGTTCGGAGGCAATTGTAATTGCAACGTGCGCCAAGACGCCAATGAAGCGGCCCTTCGATTAGAAGGGCCGCTTCTGTTTGGATTGTCACCGGTTCGCATCCAATTGGACGAGAGCGGGCGCGATTGCAAATGCGACTGCATCGGCTTTCGGCGCACTGAATCCCTCGGTGTGATTCACGATCCAGGCGGAGACGGCGATGTTCGGAAAACGCGGAATTGCGGCGGCAGTTTGTTTGATGGTTGCGCTTGTCACATCGCTCGGTGTTGCGGTGCGCAGTGGCGGCGCAGTGCTCCACGCAGGATATGGTTGGCATACTACGGGAGCGCATGGTGAAGGCGCGGCCCGACTTGCAAGTAGATCTGTACGGCAGGTGGCGAAGCTGGCGGCGAATTCAAACGCGCCACCAAACGCGTCCTCAAGTGTGACGCCCTGGCTTGTTGAAGCGAGTGCTGCAATCCGCACGGCGCGCGACAACGGCAAGCTGCCCGGTGCGAACACGCTACTCACGCGTTGGTGCACGACGCCGAGTGGGTATCAAGCCATCACGCCGTGCAGCGGTACGGGGAGCGCACCGACGGGGGCCTCGGGGAGTTTCGACTTCACGATCACCAATACCGATCCGGTGAATGACGTTGGTTACAACAAGTCTGTCAGTTGTAGCGGGGTGAGCGTCACCTGCTCGACGACCGGAAGTGGGTATGTGGCGTCGGGAGGTGGGACTACGGTGATATCGGTCAACTGGACGGCTCCGGCGAGTGCCGGGACACTGTACGCGACGCTCCTTATGAAACCAAATAGCGGGACCTCGGACACACTCCAGGCTACGACGGCGATCACAATATACACTCCCCCGACGTATACAGTCTCCGTGACCCCGGACGGCAGCGACGTGACGGTGAGCCAGCCGCTCGACACGACGTATCAGTTCAAGGTGTCAGATAACGGAAATACGAATGCGACCTATGCGTTGAGTGTGTCGTGCCCGGGGTTGACATGCAGCGTTCCCAGTACGGTGGGTGTGACGCACGGCTCGTACACAATGGTCACGGTGAGCTTCAACAGCGGCAGTCCCGGCGCGACTGGTACGGTAACTCTCTCGGCCACGGCGACTGGAACTTCGGACGACGGTTCGATAAACGTGGTGCCGCTGACCCGCTCGGTGTCGGTGACCCCTGTCGGGACGGCGATCAACGTGCGAGCCGCGGCCGATACGACTGCGCCGTTTACCGTGACGCTCGACGGGACGGCGAGCTCGGTGAAGTACGGTCTCACCATCGCATGCACCGATCCCGTGTACGACTGCACTGGTCCCGATAGCGTGGCTGTAACCAAGGGCACGCCCCAATCGGTGACTGTTTCGTACAAGACCCGCAGTGATCTCCACGGAGGGGATGGAACCCTCTCTCTCAAGGCTACGTC
>JBDTAW010000010.1:0-12373 GCA_039924445.1 Gemmatimonadaceae bacterium | reverse complement strand
TGATCTTCATCTGGCAGATGGGTGAGGAGAAGGGACTCTGGGGTTCGCAGTGGTTCACGAATCATCCCACGATCCCACGCGATTCGATCGTTGCAGATCTGAACCTCGACATGGTGGGTCGCGGTGCACCAACCGATATCACTGGCAAGAACAAGGCTGGTGACGAGCTGAAGGGTGCGGGCAACTATCTGCAGCTCGTCGGATCGCGCCGTCTGTCCACAGAGCTCGGTGATATCGCCGAGAGCGTCAACAACAGCCAGCCGATCCCGTTCACGTTCGAATATTCGATGGACGCGAATGGACATCCGCAGAATATCTACTGCCGAAGCGACCACGCGAATTATGCGCGGTACAGCATCCCCGTCATCTTCTTCACGACTGGCGGACACGCGGATTATCACCAGGTAACGGACGAGGCGCAGTACATCCAGTACGAGCATATGGCTCGTGTGGACAAACTCGTGTTCGACATTGCGATGCATGTTGGCGATCTGGATCATCGCGTTGTTGTGGACAAGGAAAAGCCGGACAGCCCGTTTGCGAGGTGTCAGCAGTAGGGCGGGAGGCGATTCGCAGGTCGGGAATTTTCGTAGTAGACAGCTCCGGTATCGGCGTGGATCGATACCGGAGCTGATGCGATCCGGATTCAGGTCGATAAATCGTGGGGGTGTTTGTGCACGAGGGGGCACCGGCATAGCTTACAGGTATGAAACTGACAGCAGGCGCGCTGGCGCCGGACTTCAAGCTCGAAAGTACCGATGGCCCGGTATCACTCTCCGGGCTGCGTGGCTCGCGCGTGGTACTCTACTTCTATCCGAAGGATGACACACCCGGTTGCACGCGCGAAGCATGTTCGTTCCGTGATAGCATGAGTCGACTCCAGGGGCATGGCGCCACGATACTCGGCGTCTCAAAGGATTCGATCGAGTCACACGAACGCTTTCGCGAGAAGTATGGTCTTCCGTTCGCGCTCGCGTCGGATCCCGAAAACGTCGTGGCGAAAACCTACGGAGCGTTCGGGGCGAAGATGATGTACGGCAAGGAAGTCATGGGAACTATCCGCTCCACGTTTCTCATCGATCCGAAGGGACACATCGAGCATGTATGGTCACCAGTGAAAGTTGATGGGCACGTTGATCAGATACTTGCTGCACTCGATGAAACTGGGTCATCGGCGAGTGGGAAGAAGACGACGGGGTGAAGTTCTATCTCGCCATCGCGACGGCGGACTCAATGACACGTTGACCCGGAGCTGCTGAGTACATGAGCGAACGCGCGAAGAATGCGGGTTCAAATGGATCCCACGGCGCGCTCGCATTCCTTCGACGCGTTCCCATCGCCCTCACCTTGCTTCGCGCGCTACTCGCTCCCGTCGTCGTACTCCTGGCGATCTACTACCCGAGCCGACCGGCATTCGGCGTATGCCTGACCATCGCGATTCTCTCCGACATCTTCGACGGCATACTCGCGCGGCGCATGAATGTCGCGACGCCGAACCTACGTCGACTGGACAGCATTACCGACACGGCATTTTATGTATGCACGGCATTTGCGATTTGGTATCTCTATCCGGCGGTAATATCGCAGCATATTGTATCCCTGGCCGCTCTCGTCAGTTTGGAAGCTGTGCGGTACATCTTTGATTTTTACAAGTTCGGCCGCGAAGCGAGTTATCACATGTGGTCGTCCAAGCTGTGGGGAATAGCACTTTTTGTCGGCATCTTCTCCCTGTTGGTACTCGGGTCATCCGGTATAACATTTTCCGCGGCCATCTATCTTGGGATCATCGCGGATATAGAAGGCCTGGCTATCTCCGTAATCATCAACGAGTGGGAATCCGATATCCCGACGTTTGTGCATGCGTACCGGCTGCGAGACGCGAAGGTAGCTCGGCTCCAGGTGTAGCCGGTCTGGGTGCCTCGTGTAGCGCTGTTGACGGATAGCTGCGATATTGAGAATGGGTACGGCCGTAACTCTCAACTTCCGCTACTTCGACAGGATCACGATGCGAGCATTCTCTTCACTCGGAAAGCATCCTTACAGATTGATCGATATACGATCCGTCGTGGTGGCGCTTCTTGCAGTCCAGATCGCGGCGTGTGCGTCAGCCGGTAGCGGTGTCATGCCGGTCACATCGTCCGCACCCTCTCTGGAAGCATCTGGCTATCGAATCGTGTCACCCGCCGCAGGACGCGACGTGACAATGCAGCAGATGCTCAACCGACTTTCGCGCGCCGACGTTGTGTTCTTTGGCGAGCAGCACACTGATCAAGAAACACATCGCGCCGAGGCACTGACGCTTGATGCCATCGGCAGACTTGGGCGACCAGTAATACTTTCGCTCGAAATGTTCGAGCGTGATGTGCAGCCGGTGCTGAACGATTATCTGGCTGGTCGAATCAGCGAGGCTGATTTCCTCGCGCGCTCGCGTCCGTGGCCCAATTACGCGACCGATTACCGCCCGCTTGTGGAGCTGGCGCGTGCACACCACTGGCCCGTAGTCGCTGCTGACGTTCCGCGTCCGCTCGCTTCGGCGGTCGGCCGAAAGGGCCTGGCTGCGCTCGATACTCTCACGCCCAGCGAGCGTCTGACCGCTGCACACGAGAATGCATGTCCGATCGACGACTACCACGCTCGTTTCATGGACGCGATGCATGCGCACTCAACCGGAACCGGTGGCGCGGCCGAGCCTGGCGATTCACTTCCAACGGCGATGGCCGAGCGTTTTTATCTGGCGCAGTGCGTGAAGGACGAGACCATGGCAGAGTCGATCGTGATGGCGAAGCGAGCGGCCGCACGCGATGCACTTGTCGTTCACTTCGATGGTGCCTTTCACAGTGATTATGCACAGGGCACTGTGGCGCGTGTGAAACGACGTGAGCCGTCGTGGGACGTGGTGGTCATCAGCGCTGTTCCCGTCGCAAATCCGCTGGTCGCGCCAATAGCGCCTCAGACTGGAGTCGGCGATTTTGTCATCTTTACGAAGCAGCAGACGCACTAGCCCCGCGTAACTCGGGGTAATTCTCGCCGTGATGGAACATACAAGGAGATCTCCATGAAGTTTTTCCCAAGTGCAGCTCTGTGTCTGACGTTCATTGGCACCACGGCCGGTGCGCAGATCAATGCGGGTACACAGAAACCCGAAGCAGATCTGCCCTTCACTATGACGCAGGTGGCGACGTTCGACTTGCCGTGGCGCATCGCATTTCTGCCGGACGGGCGAATGCTCGTCACTGAAAAGGTGGGGCCGGTATGGCTGGTAACGCAGCAAGGCGCAAAAACACCCGTAAAGAATGTGCCGGCTGTTCTAGCCCAAGGGCAGGGTGGCATGCTTGGTGTGTACCTGTCGCCAAACTACGCGACCGACCACGATGTCTACCTCACGTATTCGGAGCCGGGCGACGACGGGTCGAGTCTGGCGTTGGCGCGCGCCAAGCTATCGATCACCGAAAACTCGGCGAGCCTCGATGGACTCAAAGTCATATGGCGCGACGGTGCGCGCGGTCGCGGTGGACAGTTCGGCGCCGCAGTCGCGTTCTCTTCCGACAAACGATTCCTGTTTCTGAGCGTCGGTGATCGGCAGCGCATGACTCCCGCGCAGGATCCCAACTCGCCGTTAGGCAAGATTTTGCGGCTCACGCTCGACGGCAAACCGGCGCCCGGTAATCCCGAGGCTGGAAAAGTCGGTGTGCCGACCATTCCCGTGATCAATCCGCCGCGGAATACCGAGTTGGCGAAGACTGCGCCCATTGTCTCGACGTATACGTTTCCCGGACCAAACCTGACTCCGTCGGAAACATGGGCAACCGGTTTTCGCACGCCTTACGGACTGGCGTTCGCGCCCGACGGCCGCCTGTGGGAGATGGAGCACGGACCGCGCGGAGGCGACGAACTGAATCTGATCGAGCGCGGAAAAAACTACGGCTGGCCGCTCGTTTCATACGCTGTGAACTACGACCAGACCCCGATCCCGAGCCCCGATACTCGTCCGGATCTGGCCAAGCCTGTTATCTACTGGACGCCCGTCATCACGCCGGGTAGCCTCACGTTCTACCACGGAAAGATGTTTCCGCAGTGGGATGGTTCTGCGTTCATAGGCGGCCTTTCCACCAAGACACTTAGCCGTATCACATTCGACAAGAAGGGCGGTGCAACGCCCGCCGAACGGTGGGACGTTGGCCACCAGATTCGCGATGTCGCAGTCGCACCTGATGGCGCATTGTGGATGATCGAGAACACGAGCACGGGTGGATTGTTTCGGGTGACACCGAAGTAACGTTGGTTGTAGAAAATTCGCTCGCGCTTCGTGGCACCCTGTTTGCTCTTAACACATGTTTGCAGTTCACCAGGGAGAATCGTATGCTTACGCTCGCCGAGTTACAGGAAATGCAGCGCGAACTTGCCGGCACTGAGGTCCTTAGCGTCTATCTGGAAACACGTGTGACCGACCCGGCGATGCGTGATGCATGGCGAGCCGAACTCCAAACGACGATTCGAGATGTACGCTCACACATAAGCGATGAGGCGTCGCGTACCAAATTCGACAGTGCCGCGACATTCCTCCGCGACCCGAATCCGTCGCCGGGTGGAACGTGGCGCGCACCTGGTTGGGTGGCGTTCGCCACCGCCGACGGAGTGCGATACGCGAGCGATCTTCCTGTCGCGCCGCACACTTACGCGACCTGGCGCAACGGACCGGCGGTCGCGCCGTACTTGCGCGCGCTTAAACAGTTACGTCCGGTCCTCGTTGCACTTGTTGAATCAGATTCAGCTCGGCTCTTTCGCTATGCCATTGGCGTACTGGAGCCGCTTGAGAAGTTGGAGGCACCAGGATATGACGCGGACCGTTCCGGACGGCCGACCGCGCCGTCGTTGCACGGTACTTTTGCTGCCACGCCGCGCGGGGCAACAGGCTCGGATGCAGCCAGTCATAGACGTCACGCGTCATTCGACCGACTTGTGACATCACTCGGTGAGAGACTCGTGCAGTTGGGGAACAACGATAGCTGGGTTCTCATTGGTGGTACACGCGAGTGGGCAAATCTGGCGGGCGACGCACTCGGGCGTCAGTTCGCGGGACGCATTATGGTATCTACGACGCTGGATCACGACGCGAGCGAAAGTGAGATCGCCAGCGCTGCAAAACACGCGGGCTCCGATCTGCGTGCTACACGTGGGTTGACTCTCGTCGATCAGCTCATTGAACAGGGCGGGGCGAACGCGCGCGCGGCAGTGGGCATACCAGCGACACAACGCGCGCTGCGGGCCCAGGCCGTCGACCTGCTGCTTGTAACGCCGCGTTTCATTAGCGCACACGAGCACGAAGTCGAGGATTTCGTGCGCAGCACGCTTGCGTCTGGCGCGGATGTCGATGTTCAGTCCGGCGAAGCGGCGGAAAAACTGGACCGCGCTGCAGGCGGGATTGCCGCGCGCTTGCGTTTCGCGGTCGATGAACCATCAGTACAAGGCGATGCGGCTCAGCTATGATCACGCTGCAGCGCGAGGTACTCCTGTTGTTTGTTAAATCCACTTTCGTAGCGTTAATGGAGCCACAATGCGAGTAGCTGAACTTATGCGTACGGATGTGAAGTCAATCGAGCCGGGTGCGTCGATCGCAGACCTCATACACAAACTGGCCGACGCGCGCGTATCGGGCCTTCCTGTGCTGGATGAATCGGCGCATGTGATCGGCGTCGTGACCGCAACCGATGTGCTGAGATCAGCGGCCGGGCTTGCTGACGTCCGTGAAAAACCATCGGCGAATGAACCGCACACGGTCAGCGACATCATGACGCCCAAACCGCACCTGATCGCACCAGACGACGACGTGCGCGACGCGGCCAAACATATGCTTTACGCTGATGTACGACGGCTCTTCGTGGAGGAGGGTGGTCGCCTCGTCGGGGTCATTTCGCAAACCGATATCGCACAGGCCGTCGGTACGGGACGTTTATAAGCAGTCGCAAGGCGGTGTCCCCCGGGCGGAGTGGCTCCATAAGGCCGGGTCTGCTCCCTATGGACGTGGTGCATGCCACGGATGTAGCTTAGACATGTGTCCGCTGACCCGGTTGCGGGCCGCAGTGGAGGTTTGTCTGCCGTGAAATTATGTCATGCGCGGGTGGTGCAGTGACAACTGCTCCGACCGTGGTGCGTCGCTCACGCGACCGTGTAGTCGCCGATCCCACTCGACTCGCCGCTGTCCGCGCCACGGCGCTGCTCGACACCCCGGCTGAAGCAGCCTTCGATCGCCTGACTCGGCTGGCGTCGATAATCATGGAAGCTCCGATGGCGTTGGTGTCTCTTGTGGATCACGATCGCGATTTCTGGAAAGCGTGTGTTGGCGTGCCAGAACCTTTCGCCACCGAACGCGAAATTCGGCTGGCACCGTCGTTCTGCCAGCACGCGATCCTCTCCGCTTCCCCTCTTGTCGTCCGGGACGCAACGGCGGACCCAGGCTTCGCCGATCTGCCAGCGGTCAAGGATATGGGAATTCGGGCTTACCTTGGAATTCCACTGGTCACGGAGGGAGGGGACGCACTCGGGAGCTTTTGCGTTTTCGATACTCGGCCTCGGGACTGGACTCAACAGCAGATCGCGATTCTCACCGATCTCGCCGCAGCTGCGATGACAGAGATAGAACTTCGGGCCGCAACGAGGGCCGCAAAAGAACTCGCTTCCCAAGTGCAGGCGAAGGCGGAGGAAGCCAGGAGGGTATCCGAGCAACTTCAACTGACCAACGAAGAACTGACCGTCGCAACAGACGCTCTTGAGGATCGCACAGCCGAAGCCGAACATGAGCGTCATCGAGTCGAGTCCATTCTTGAGAGTATCACAGACGCGTTCTTCGCAGTCGATTCGCGATGGCGTATCACTTACGCCAACTCCGCGTTTGAGGAATTGGCTGGAGCATCACGCAAGGAACTTATCGGGAAACAATGGCGAGCCGGGTTTCCTATTACGCTCGCGAAGTCGACCTATGCTGAATATCAACGTGCCATGGTCGAGCGGACTGTCCTGGAGTTGGTCTATCACGATATTGCGCACGAAAAGTGGTACCAGCTACGTGCCTTTCCGACAAAGGACGGAGGTATTGCTGTCTACCTGCGCAATGTGACGGAGCGCAAGAGTGCTCAAAGCGAGCGTGACGCGGCATTCGTTTTGGCGCAGGAAGCGCAAGCCGCAGCCGAAGAAGCCAATCGTGCGAAGAGCTCCTTCCTCGCCGACATGAGTCACGAACTACGCACGCCGCTTAACGCGATCGCCGGTCACGTCCAACTCATTGAGATGGGGATCTACGGCCCCGTTACCGAAAAACAGGTTGAAGCTCTCGCGCGTGTATCTCGAGCGCAGCATCACCTGCTTGGACTCATCAACGATGTGCTCAACTTTGCAAAACTCGAAAGTGGCAAGGTTCCGTACGATCTCGGCCTTGTTGTATTGGCCGAGGTGATCGCGGATTTGAATGCCATGATCGAAACTCAACTCGCAGCCAAGGGCCTGACGTACGAAATGCTGCTCCCGACTGATGACACAACGGTCTGGGCCGATCGCGACAAGTTGTTGCAGATCCTCTTGAATCTCCTTTCGAACGCAGTAAAGTTCACGCCTGCAGGCGGTCACGTGAGAGTCGAAGTGGTCGACCGGGGTGACGCGTCGCCTTCGCAGGAGAGTATCTTCATCCGCGTAGGAGACAATGGGTTGGGCATTCCGCGCGACAAACTCGAGTCGGTGTTCGAGCCGTTCATCCAACTCAGTGACACGGCCGCTGGTCGGCGTCAGGGCACCGGTCTCGGCCTCGCAATCAGTCGTGACCTCGCACGCGGTATGGGAGGCGACTTGAGAGCGCGGAGCGAATTCGGTGTGGGGTCGACATTCACCTTGACGCTCTGTCGTGTCCCGACAGAGAGCACCGACTCTCTGGATCGCCGAACTTACGAGGACCGCCGGGAAGACGAACGAAGAACAGGTGAGGACCGGCGCGACGACGAAGCTGGAGCCCGTTAGGGACCGCCCACAGAGCGAGCCGACAGGAGCACAGCGTTGATCCGCTGGCCGGCCTGAATTGTGGCCCGCGCCTTGCCTTTCTGGAATTGCTCGGCAGCGACGACTAGATCAGGCGGATCGCCTCGCAGCGCCGATAGCGATGCAAGTACATCCACAATTCTCACCTGGGAGGTTCGGTGTTTCTAACCATCGCGCTGGTACTCATAGTCCTCTGGGCACTTGGCTTTTTCGCATTTGCAGTTGGCGGCGGCCTGATTCACATCCTGTTGATTCTCGCCGTAATAGCGATCATCTGGCACTTCATCACCGGTCGTCGTACCGTGGTGTGACCGCGAAGTACCGTAGCGCAATGAGCTACTGTGCATGATTGAAAGGGCACGGTGCGAATATCGCATTGTGTCCTTTTCAATCGTCGGTAGCGTTTGACTACCGCACCCAACTCGGTGGCGCAGGCCTTGCGCGGTGTGCTCCTGTTGGAAGCCGCCACTTGACACTTCGCTTTCAGAAGCCGGGTCGCTATCTTGAACGCATGTCCTGCTCGATCGCGCAGTCAATGATATCCTGGCGTCGGCCCTCTCTTCGAGTGGCCCGCTAACGCGCATCCATGTGATTGCGCAAGTCTCTGGGGTCGCTCGGCATTGAGCGACTCTTTTTCGTTTCGCCCCATGTCGCGCTGACCTCGCTCACATTCCGACGAATTTCACACCATGTCCGCCCATACAGCATCGCAGCCTCGCGCCGCCGCAAGCGACGTAATACTCACCGGCGATCGGCCAACCGGCCCGCTACACCTCGGCCACTACGTCGGCTCGCTGCGGTCGCGGCTCGCGCTTCAGGGACAATGTGCGCAGACCCTCCTGATTGCCGACCTCCAGGCGCTCACAGATTCAAGCGGACGAGCTGCACACGTCGCGAAGCACGTGCCGGAAGTCGCACTCGACTATCTCGCCGTCGGGATCGACCCGGCGCAGACTACAATAGCAGTGCAGTCACGACTCAGCGCGCTCGCCGAACTCACCGTGCTGTACTTGAACCTTGTCACCGTCGCTCGGCTCGAACGCAACCCGACAGTCAAGGCGGAGGTAGAACTGCGCGGATTCGAACGCGACATACCGGCAGGATTCCTGTGTTATCCCGTGAGCCAGGCTGCGGATATCACAGGCTTCCGCGCAACTCTCGTACCGGTGGGGGACGATCAACTGCCGATGATCGAACAGACGAACGAGATTGTGCGCAGGGTGAATCGCCTTGCGGACGCGACCGTACTTCCCGAATGTCGCGCGCTCCTCTCGAATACGCCGCGACTACCCGGCGTCGACGGCAGGAAAGCCAGCAAGTCGCTGGGCAATGCGATTCCACTCACCGCTTCGCCAGACGAAATTCGCCGGCTCGTACAATCGATGTACACAGATCCCGGCCACGTGCGCGTGTCGGACCCGGGCCGAGTCGAGGGGAATGTCGTATTCGCGTATCTTGACGCATTCGACCCGGATGCAACGACAGTCGAGGAGTTGAAAGAGGGTTACAGACGCGGCGGACTCGGTGATGTCGGCCTCAAGCGACGTCTCGAAGCCGTTCTCGAGACGCTAATCGCACCGATACGCGCTCGACGTGCAGAGCTCGAGCGCGATCGTGCGTATGTCATGGAAGTGCTGCGCTCCGGCAGCGAGCGCGCCGACGTCGTTACGAAAGGGGTTCTGAGCGATGTGCGTGTAGCGTTCGCGCTGGATGCGTAGCCAGACCTGATGACCTAGTGACTCCCGGTGAGCGGCGTGACCCACGCGCGGCCGGAGCAACGGCGCGATGTGATTCGCTATTATGAACGCCGACCGCCCTCGCACTGCATCCACGGAAGCCGGACGCGGCCCGGTTCCTGCCATTCTCGACGGTCTCCACGCCTAACCGAGGATGACGCGATGCGGTGGACTCCAGGAAAGATCAGTTCCAATATCGAGGACAAGCGCGGCTCGAGCGGGGGCATCGGCCGAGCAGGTATGGGGCTGGGGACTGGCGCCGTCCTGCTCGTATTGAGCCTTGTCTTCGGTCACAATTTCTTCAACGACGTCGCCCCAGCAGGCACTGACACAAGCATATCTACCAATGCGGCGGCAAACGCGCCGCCGGCCAGCGAGACACCTGAAGAGCATCAGCGTGTTCTATTCGTGTCGTTCGTACTGGATGATGTCCAGTCCAACTGGGCGAAGATATTCGCAAACAGCGGACAGCAATACCACGATGCGAAACTTGTACTCTTCCGAAACGCCGTGCAGTCGGGATGCGGAGTCGCGCAATCAGCGATGGGTCCGTTCTACTGTCCTGCAGACCAGAAAGTGTATATCGACCTGGGCTTCTACGACGAGTTGACCAGCCGCTTTGGCGCGCCTGGCGACTTCGCGCAGGCATACGTCCTCGCACATGAACTTGGTCACCACATTCAACATCAGCTTGGCACCGACGCGCGAGTACGCCAGCTCGAAGAATCGCGGCCCGGTCAGTCCAACAACCTCTCCGTGCGCCTCGAACTCCAGGCTGACTGCTTTGCAGGCGTGTGGGCCAACACCACCGAACAGCGCAAGTTGCTGAATGAAGGCGACATAACCGAAGCCATCACCGCCGCATCAGCCGTTGGTGACGATCGTATTCAGCAGGAAGAAACGGGTAACATTCACCCCGAATCATTCACTCACGGTACGGCGGCTCAGCGTGCTTCGTGGTTCAAACGCGGATACACGTCCGGGCAACCCGGGTCGTGCGACACGTTTGCAGGCGCGATTTGAGAATAGCAGGCGAGTTGGTGGATGGCTACGGCCTACGCTGAACCCCGAGATAGCCCCTGAACTCTCGTCCTGGCCTTGCCCGGCCTGGAGCCCTCACCACAAGCTTTGCATCGCTCGAAGCCCTGCAGAAGTAATTGTAAGCATCACCGAAACGAGAGCATGTTGCGCCGACAGTTGAAAACGCCAGCGCCTGTGATGCTATAGTGTCTGACCGAAAGGCGATGAAGTAGTTCCCGGCGGGGATCTGCCACTCGCCGGTTTGACCGCTCGCGAGCCGCAGCGATGGGGCGAAGTACTCAAACGGGCGCAACGCTTTCGCGTCGTCGATGCGCTTGAGAACGGTGATCGGAATGACATCTACAATGCCACCGACCCATACATCAATCAACGTCGCACCTGGTGCTTTGGGATGCACAATCAGGCCGCGTAATGAAGCAATATCGCTATCCCGCACAATTGCCGTGCCGGCCAGGCTTGTCTCAGGCGTTCCGTCGACACGGAGTGCTCGAACTTGAAGTGGCTGATCCGAACCGCCGACAAGAAGCAACGGTTGACCAGTCCAGTTCTTCGCGAAGTGATCGATCGGGCGACACTGCAGTAGAAAACTCCTTCGTAGCGCACCGAACGTCGCGTGGATCAGAGCATCACCGCGTTCCGAGCACGTCACTTCGCCCGCTGCCGATACCCTTAATTGAGCGCCGGATTCGCGTTGATATCGAACTCTGCTGTCTCGCAGCACGTGGCCTGCCGCATCGAGAACGTGCACCTGGAGCTGTACCGGTTCACTGTTGTTCACGATGATCGCGTCCGGGATGCCTTCGAGTCGCGCCGGCGGTCCGTTCCGCGTTGTGAGTGAAATAACTATTACGGCTGAAGCAACGACGAAAACACTCAGCACCGCTGCCAGACGCATTGGTTCGAATCGGCGCGTATGTCGGAACCAGCTGCGGATAAAATGCGGCGTGCAGCGAAACAATTCGCGGAGATACCATCCGCGCGCCGCAGCGGTCCCATCGCGCACAACATGAAGTGCGTACTCCTCAGCAAGATCGCCGAGCACGGCTCCGGCGAAGTTCGGATCAACTCCCAGTCTCAGCAGGATTTGCTCTCCCGTCGACGGCAATGCCGTCTTCGATCGGGCGACGCGATTATCCGTCCCGGCGCCGACGTGCGCAGTTCTGCGAGGGGTCACATGAATCTTCATGCTGACGCCGGACGAGCAGCCGCACCAACGCCGGCCCAGAGCGACGCGGCTCGGCGCTCGGCGTCGCGAAGCGCCCGAGCGCCCGCGCCCGAGAGTCTGAAGTAGCGGCGTGAACGGCCACCGCGCACAGGCACCGGTTCGCTCGAACGTGACGTGAGGAATCCCTTGTCCTCGAGTCGCTGCAGCGTGGTATAGACGGCCCCGACCGAGCAGTCGCGACCTGTACGTTCGGAAAGATCGCGCCGGATTGTGACACCGTACGCGTTCTCGCCCAGCCGGGTGACTGTAAGGAGCGCGGCAAGCTCGAGGGAGCCAAGGGCGCGTTTTGACATTACTACTATTTTGTAGGACAAATCGCAGAAGCGCAAGTAGGCTCGTAGCGCGGCCC
>JBDTAW010000009.1:0-6328 GCA_039924445.1 Gemmatimonadaceae bacterium | reverse complement strand
AGGTTCGACGGCTGATGTGTTGACCAAGGGCCTACTGATGCAGGTGAAACGAGGAGGTGTGCCGAAACTTGTCAGCTAAGCTGGCTCCACGGTATCCGGGCGACTACGGACTCCGGTCGCCTCGATTGTGGGGAGATCGAGGGGTCTGACCATGTCTCCCGAGTTCCGCTCGGGAATTACCGGATAATGCAATATACGTCGTGGCTCAGGCTTGACCCGCCCTACTCCGGGCGCGGCTGCGGTCGCCGGCGGGACTAGACGGCGCGTCCCATCGCTTCGCTCTTCAGTTGCTGCTGAAGAGCGCGTCGTGCCTCATCAATAACCGCTCGAGTGCGATCCCGGAGTTCGGGCAGATTCGCAGTTGTGAGACCGGTCGTTGGGATAGGCTCCAACACGGCGCAGATAGCGTTCGCGCGTCGGAAGCTGAAAGAGCCTTTCGCCATTGCATCGCGCGTTCCCGCGATTGCGATGGGAACAATTGGCGTACCGGTCGTGATCGCCAGTTGAAAGGCACCGTCCTTGAACGGAAGGAGTTCGTCTGTGCGCGACCGCGTCCCCTCTGGAAAAATCATGACAGAGACTCGCTTGGAGAGGCGGTCCCGGCATGCTTCGAGTGCTTGCTGAGCGCTACCGCGACTCCCGCGGTTGATTGGAATGTCACCTGCCATTCGCATCATCCAGCCCATGACGGGAATCCGGAAGATCGTATCCTTGGCAAGCCATTTCATTTCCCATTTGAGATGGGAAACAAGAAAAATGTCCGCGTAGCTCTCGTGATTCGCCACGACGACATACGGGCGTCGTGGGTCCTTGATCGGAACGCCGCTTGTGCGAAAATGCCAGTATGGATTGAGCCACGTTCCCGCGACGGCGAGGTGCCTGAAGGCTCGGCCGGCTGCGTAGCGTCCCCGATCGAAAGGCGCCGTGCACAGCCAGACGATCGAGACATAGAGGAATCCTATCAGGACGACGAGAACGGTCTCCGTCCAAACCCAGGCATTTACAAGACGTTGCATGCGGGGAATTTGTCAGACACTCGCTGCAGAGGTAAGTCTCATCTGGCCGCTGTTTAAGCCGGCCGCCGGGACAGCAGTCAGTCCAGTTCCTCCAGTGCACGCGCGATCGCTGCCGCAACGCGCGCATTGTTCTTTACCAGCGCGATATTGGCGGCAAGGCTGCGTCCCCCAGTCAACTCGACTATCCTGCCAAGCAGGAAAGGTGTCGCTTCCTTCCCAGAAATCCCACGTGTTGACATCTCACGCAGGGCTTCACGGATTATCGGGTCTATCTCCGACGCCGGGATCTCGGATTCCACGGGGATGGGGTTCGCGATCACTGCGCCTCCCGTCAGCCCCAGATCCCATTTTGCACGGAGTATTCGCGCGACGTCATCCGCGCTGTCGGATCGGAGCGGAGCAGGAAAGCCGCTCGTGCGGGAAAAGAACGCCGGGAAATCCGACGTGCCAAACGCAATAACTGGTACGCCAAGTGTTTCGAGCTTCTCAAGCGTCAGTCCGATGTCAAGAATGCTCTTTACGCCGGCGCTCACGACCGCGACGCTTGTCTTCGCCAGCTCCGTCAGATCCGCGCTGATATCGAACGATTCAGCTCCGCCGCGGTGGACACCACCCGTTCCCCCCGTGGCGAACACGCGGATTCCAGCCAACGCCGCAATTCGCATCGTCGTTGCGACAGTGGTCGCGCCGTGCTGCTTCATCGCGACCGTTGTCGGCAGGTCGCGTATGCTGATCTTGTTCACCTCGGTGCTCGTACCAAGCAACTCGAGTTCGTCGACGGTGAGGCCGACCTTGAGCATGCCATGCAGAACGGCGATCGTCGCCGGTACGGCGCCCGCTTCACGAATTATTGCTTCGACTTCGCGGGCGGTCGCCACGTTTTGCGGGTACGGCATTCCGTGACTGATGATCGTGCTCTCGAGTGCGACGACCGGAGCCCCACGCTCCAGGGCGCCATGGACTTCCTCGTTGTATTCGAGATACGGAACCACCGGAGCTCCCTTCATCATGGAAAGCTACCCAAGTCGGACCTCCGACGTCGCGTCGGCTCTGGCCAGCAACGCGGCCAGATTCATCGACGGATTGACAGTCTCCGCGGATTCGATCGTGATCGCGGCGGCAGCTCGCCCAAGACGCACAGCGGCGAACTCGTCCAGCCCGCGCAGGAGGCCGGTGATATAGCCGGCGAGCATCGCATCGCCGGCGCCCGTCGCATCGACAAGCGTAGCGGGCAGTGCCGCAATCATCTCGACTCGCTGAGTGCCGTCCTTCAGAACGCTGAGGAAGCTTCCGCTGGGCCCGAGACTGATCCACACATTCCGCACGTTTGCTGCATGGAGTTGCGCGGCGGCGGCGCAAAGCTCAGCACGACCTGAACCGCTCGCGCCGGTGATCTCAAACATCTCGTCCAGATTCGGTGTGATCGTGTGGAGTGGCAGGCCAGCTGCGAGTATCGCCGATATCGAAGCCACCTTGGGTACGCTGACCGGGTCGATGATCACGGGCACATCATTGTCTGCGGCAAGCTCTACGGCGCGAATGAGAGCGCTCGTGGAGACGTTGCAGTCAAGCACCAGAAATCGGCAGTTCGCAATCAACGCTCGCCGCGCATTTACTTCATCAGCCGAGATTGCTCTGGTCGCCTCCATCGCGGAGACGGCGATGACCATTTCACCGGAACCATCGAGAACGACTGTGTACACGCCAGTCGGTAGCGGTGTTACGATGATGTACCTGGTGTCGACGCCGGCCGCATCCGTGTCTCGCCGAACGCGATCCCCGTCGGCGTCGTCTCCTACGGCCGTGATAAGCGCGGAGGTGACGCCCATTCTCGCCAGGTTCTCGGCTACATTCCGCCCGACGCCTCCAGATGAACTCCGGACTGTCGCCGGGTTGCTGGAACCGATGACCGCACGCGCTTGGGTGCGCCACTTCTGATCGATATTCGCCCCGCCGACGACAACCACTGCGGGATTATCAACGCGCGGAAAGATCGGTGGGAGCGGGAGCGTCATTGTGCCAAGGGAGTTGGTCGATCAGGTATCTGACGATTGATCCAGAAGATATGCAAACACCCGGCCGCCGACGCTGGCGGGGTTGACGGTTTGAACCGATCACGGACATTTGGTGCAAGGCGGTTGACTTCTACGAGCGCGCCCGATAGTGTAGGTCGGAGCAAGACCCCCTAACAACAATCGATGATAGCCTTCCGCCTCGCAGGATTTAATAAGCGCCGCCAATTCTCGTACCCGGGAAGCTGGTCGTCGCATGCGTGAGGCTGTTCGAATGTGTTTCCTCAATGCTCGCCAGACTTTTCGTCAGGCGGGCATTTTTTTTGACCCGCAACGCCAACACTCAACCCACCGGGAACCCACGAGATGACTGTAGCAGATGTGACAGAAGGAATGACCTCATCCCTTCCAGTGCATTACCTGGACGCGATATCACTTGGCAAGATTGTCCAGATTCGCGAGCAGCTCCTCAAGGCGCAGGCCGGCGGCATGCGTGTATTTCGTTTCGAGTCGGGCGATCCGAGTTTTGCTGTTGCTGACGTCGTTCTCGAGGCCGTGGAGAAGGCAGCGAGGGCCGGGAAAACGCACTACGTCCCGAACAACGGGATTCCCCAGCTTCGCACCGCACTCGCGGACAAGGTAGTGCGGAAAAATGGACTCGGCGGAGTCACGTCAGACGACATCTTCGTTACGAACGGCGCCATGCACGCGCTGTTCGTCGCCTTTGGTGCACTCCTCGTTGCGGGCGACGAGGTGATTGTCCCCGACCCCATGTGGACCGAAGTTGTAGAAAATATCCGGATGGCTGGTGGCGTAGCCGTCGGAGTCGCGCTCGATGCCGACGACAACTTCGAGTATCGCGCAGATCGTATCGAGGCGGCGATCACACCTCGGACTCGCGCGATTTTTCTCAACACGCCGCACAACCCGACCGGCGCCGTACTCTCGCACGAAAAACTTCAGGAAATACTTGCAATCGCACGAGCCAATAACCTCTGGATCATCTCGGACGAAGCCTATGAGGACGTGCTTTACGCAACATGGACACACACGTCAATCGGTTCCATAGCCGGCGAGTATGCGGATAGAGTCATCAGCATATATTCGTTCTCGAAGTCGCACGCGATGAGCGGTCTGCGGGTGGGTTACATAGTTACTCAAGCGCCGTTGCTGCATGATCGCATCCCGAAACTGCTGCGATGCACAATCAACGGTGTCAACAGCCTGGCACAGTGGGGTTCGCTCGCAGCCGTAACTGGTCCATCTGATCATCTGCGTGCGATGTGCGAGCAATACTCGATCAGGCGCGAAATAATGATCGACGCGCTGAGTGGCATTCCGGGGGTACACCCTTTCGCTCCGCGCGGTGCTTTCTACGTATGGGTCGAGATCGATGACTCCGCGCTGGAGCGACTCGGAGTTCCCAGTGCTGCCGCACTCTCCGAGAAACTCGCTGAGGTTGGGATTGGAAGCGCACCCGGTGATGCGTTTGGCGATAGTTGCGTGAACTCCATGCGGTTCGCCTTCAGCTGCGATACGGAGATGGTCCGCGAAGGAAGCGTGCTGCTCCGGGCGGCGCTCAATGCGGGAATCATGTGAGGCCACGCCGATGACCGACCAATCACAGCTTCGAGTGGCGCTGGGCGAATATGACATAGGATGGCAAGATCCGGAAACGTCGCTGGATCGTGCTGCGGCGATAGTAGCGCAGTCCGCAGCCGCGGGCGCGCGCCTTGTCGTCCTCCCCGAAATGTGCACCAGTGGCTTTACAATGAATGTCGCCGATTTTGCTGAGTCGATGACTGGCGAAAGAATCAAACGCCTATCGCACATGGCGCGGTCGTCCGGTGTCTGGCTCGTCGCCGGCGTGGCGACGGCCGATACGGATTCCTGCGAACGAATCGTGCGGAATTCAGCGCTGGTCTTTTCGCCATCGGGCGACCTGGCGGCGACGTACCACAAGCAGCAACTGTTCGCGTACGCCGATGAGCACAAGTCGTACATGCGCGGTGATAAGGCGGTCGTGCTCGAGATAGACGGAGTTCGAGTTGCTCCGTTCATATGCTACGACCTCCGTTTCCCGGAACTGTTCCGGGCAGTGGCCACGCAAGCTGATCTCATGCTCATTATCGCGAGCTGGCCGGCAGCGCGCCGGACGCACTGGGATATCCTGCTGCGCGCGCGTGCCATCGAAAATGAGTGCTACGTAGTCGGCGTCAATCGATCAGGCGATGGAGGCGGGATAAGCTACGATGGCGGATCGGCCGCATTTGATCCGTGGGGTGCACCTGTCCCGGCAATCGACGTCCCGGCCCCCGACGACGTTCGCACGGTTGTTGTGTCCGCAGCCGAGGTCGCCCGGGTGCGGAATGCATACCCGTTCCTGGCCGACGCGGCCTGTCGTTAACACTGGCTCGATGGCTCCGTCTACCAGTGTGAGAGCATGACAGCCGCTCCAGAACCTTTAGCATAGGGGTAGACGCATATGAAATACGGACAGACTGCAGCGGTCGCAGTGACCGTGCTATCGATAGCCGCCTCCACCGCTGGCGCACAAGGAGTGACTCAGCCCACTGCCGCCGGTAATGCGTGGTGCGCAATGCATATGGGTCAGTGTGCGGTACCGCAGGGCACAAGGCAGGATCGCGTAGACGTACGTCAGGATGGCCGTGACATCATTCATGACCGGCGCGACGTTCGTTACGATAATCGCGATATGGCGCGAGATGTTCACGACCTCCGTGTGGATCGCGCTCACGGCAACGTGCGTGACGTCCGCGCGGATCGCCGCGACATCTCCCACGATCGCGTGGACACAAAAGCAGATTACCGCGATATCCGGCATGATCGCAGGGACGTGCGGCATGATCGCCGCGACGTCAGGCACGACAGGAGCGGTCGCTAGCCGCCGAACGAGATTCGATTAGTACGCGCAACGAAACGCCGCCGACTGTAGAGTCGGCGGCGTTATTGCGTTGGTTTTTTTCCGTGCCTCTCGCGCTCAACCGCAGAGTACACTCCCGCCATTCACGTTGAGAATCTCGCCCGTGACATGTCGCGCCAGTACGGAGCAGAGAAATACGATCGGTCCCGCGATGTCATCGGCAGATGCAATGCGGCCAAGTGGAATACCGCGCGAGATTTGCTCGAGGCCTTGACCGGCGATCGCACCCGCGACCATTTCCGTATCGACCCATCCTGGTGCCACGCAGTTTACAGTGATGTCGCGCGGTGCAAGCTCGACCGCGAGTGATTTCGTAATGGATATGACGGCGCCTTTTGTTGCAGCGTAATCGGCGT
>JBDTAW010000008.1:0-5268 GCA_039924445.1 Gemmatimonadaceae bacterium | reverse complement strand
GCAACCTCACCGCGCCGATCAAGGAACTCGCTAACTCTCTCGCAGAGGCAACCGGCGCGGAAGTAGTTCAGGTAATTGGCCGCAAGGCGACCCTCTTTCGCGACAATCCCGACCTGGAGTGGAAAGGAAACACCCCGCCCTGGCGGTAAGCGCGGTCGTCATCCCACCGACCGCGCCGTCATCCCGCCGAAGGTCGGGATCCATCGCCGTCATCCCGCCGAAGGTCGGGATCCATTATACCCGCTCTCCCGCAGGAACTCATCAAAGTCACGGATCGACAGGATTTCCCGGATCGCTGCTTTCTTGTCAACCGATCTGTCGTAATACGCCTTTGTAATTCGATACCCGACGTAATACGCGAGATCCGACGGTCGATTTCCAAGCGCCTTTTTATTCCATCCGTTATAGATCCACCGACTGTAATCCTTGCCATGCATGTCGCGCTCGAAGTCGTGCCAGATCTCCTCCTCATGCGCGTCACCATACGCATCACGGCTCACCGCGGCCACCTGAGTTGTCGCGAGCTCTGCTAGAAAGTCGGCGGAACCTTCTTTTACCGATTGCGCCAACAGCGTACCGTGCAGGAACCTTGGACCGGCGTCGAAGATCTTGAGGAGCGGATAGTGTTGTTGAGTGTGAACGAACTCGTGCACAGTCAACACGGGGAGTCCGTTCAGCGAGCCGAGAAGTTCAGCGCCGACCAGCACGATAGGATTACGGCCTCCGGTCGTAGTTCCTCCGGACATCCCGTCCCCGACCACGAAATACACTGTCGGCAATTTTGCACCCGGTGACAGCTCCGCGAACTTTACAAATGCAGCCCGGATATCACGCTGAGCCGAGTCGATTCCGGCGACCTTGGCCCGAAGCGCTGAATAGCGGGCGGGATCGTGCCGAACCGCGGAGCAGAGCTCCGTGGGCCCCATCCCCATCTTGTCACGGTAGGCCTTGAGGCCTGGGCTGCCCGCCCGCAGATATCCGTCGAACGCAAGGCATGCAGAATCCGCAGGCGTCCGCCTGTCCAGCGCCGCGACGAAATTGTGTACATCTGTCGTAACCACCGCGCCAGGGGGGTCGCGGCGTCCAGCGTCCTTTCCTCCGCCCGAACAGCCGAACGCACCAACGGCCAGGATTACCCCAAGCCGGACTACTGCCAAACTGGCCATGTTGAAATCTGACCTCCCGGGTCTATCTTTCGTAAGAGTGCCAGCCACTGGCCGAACCAACCCAGAGAAATGCCCTACGTAATTACGGAAGCCTGCATCGGTGTGAAGGACCGAGCCTGCGTCGATGTCTGTCCAGTGGACTGCATCTACGAGGGTCCGGATCAGCTATTTATCCATCCTGATGAATGCATAGATTGTGGCGCCTGCGAGCCGGAATGCCCGGTTACAGCCATCTTCCCGGAAGAGGACGTACCACAGAACCTGCGAAGCTACATCGCGCTCAACGCCGATGTCTTCAAGGGGCCAAACCCCCCTGGTAAGCCTCAGCGCTAGGCCCACACAAGCTCAGTTGCCACGCACTGAAACCGGGGAATCCCGATAACGGCAAAGGCGCCCTGCAAGGCGCCTTTGCCGTTACGGTTTCCGGTGTTGCCAGGTTTCGCGACCCATCCTTCACCGATCGACAAATGAAGACAGTTCGTCATTCCCTGTTCGCCACGTCGCTTGGCTTCCTGGCAATCATTGCCTCCGGATGTGCGACATCGCCGGTTCGAACAGGGACTGGCGTGCCCGAGGCAGGCTCTTCGCCCAGTCCGACGCCCCAGGTCGTGCTCATTTCGCTGGACGGATTCAGGCGCAGCTACCTGGATACTGACTCGGTGCCCACGCTTCACGCGCTCGCGCGCGGGGGTGTCACCGCCGCCGCGATGATTCCGTCCTTTCCGACGCTGACATTCCCGAACCACTACACGATCGTCACCGGGCTGTATCCCGAGCATCACGGCATCGTCGGTAACACTATTTACGATCCGGAATTCAAGCAGCTCTTCACCATGAGCAACGCCGCGTCAAGGGAAAGTCGCTGGTGGTGGGGGCAACCCATCTGGATTACGGCTGAGAAACAAGACAGACGTGCCGCGACCTTCTTCTGGCCTGGTTCCGAAGTCGAGATCGACAGCACTCGGCCCACCCGATGGAAACCCTACGACGGCAAGGTCACCTTCGACGCACGTGTCGACACAGTGCTGTCCTGGCTCGCCCTCAGGGGTTCGCAACGCATTTCAATTGTCACAGTCTATTTCGATGAGCCCGACCATTCCGGTCATGAGTACGGGCCAGATTCGCCAAAGACAGCGGCCGCAGCAGCGCGCGCAGACAGTGCAGTCGGACGGTTGATGCAAGGTCTCCGTGATCGAGGAATGTATGACAGCGTGAATGTCATTGTTGTCTCGGATCACGGTATGTCTGCACAGTCACCTGATCGCGTTGTTTACCTCGACGATGTCGTCGACACTGCATCTGTACGAATCACGTCACTGTCACCCAATCTGGCGATAACCCCGAAGGATGGTGATGCCGCAGCACTACTCGCGAAAATCAGAAGACTGCCACACGTGCAATCGTGGTTGAAAGCCGACGTTCCGACACGACTGCATTACAACGAAGGTCGCCGCATCACTCCTGTAGTTGCCGTCGCGGAGGATGGGTGGGCGATTGCAATTCACGGAGAGCGGCGTGGGCCGCCGGGTGGTGCGCATGGCTACGACAACGCGAATGCATCCATGCACGCACTGTTCATCGCGCACGGCCCTGCATTCAAACAGGGCGTGACCATGCCTGAGTTCCCGAATGTGGATGTGTACGATCTGTTAGCGAAACTGCTCCGGATCAAGCCAGCGCCGAATGATGGTTCATTGGTGCCGTTCTCAACCGTGCTGCGCTAAGCGAGCGACAACAGGTGATCAGGGAAGCGGCTTGCCGCCGATTCCGTAACGGCTCTTGATTGCGAACGCGATGATCAGCACGGCGTACTGCATGAACGTGCTGGTCTCGCTGCGCCAGGCTTGCGGCCAGTCCATCTCACCGCGTTCACGCACTGAAGGCGGCCGCGGCAACCAGCGCGGCGTGTGAGACTTGTACTCCAGGTACTCTCCGTCGAATGTGCTTTCGAGGACGCCTTCTTCGAATCGTACAATCAAGGAATACTCGATGCCGAAGAGAATGATCGCTATCGGAAGAAACCAGAGAACGCCGGAGATGACCGCGAATCCCATCCAGATGAGGAAGTTGCCATTGTAGAGCGGGTTCCGGCTCCACGCAAACGGACCGTAGGTAACAAGTCGATTCACATTGCGCGACCGTCGCCGTGTGGACGTACCAGCAGCGGCGACACCCCAGAGTCGCCATGCCTCGCCAATCACAACGAGCGCCAGTCCGACTATCCAGAGTTCTCGCGACATAATGCCCGGCGCGACCAGCGGGACGCCGAGGAACAGAATCGGCAGCCAGCCGCGATGGCGAAATAGCACGGCGCCTGCGCGCGCGGCCGGGGTCTGCTCCGCAGCTGACAGCGGCGTGACAGGTTGTTTGACGGCGGCCGGAGAATTCTGTTGCTCAGTCATGGGCTCAATTTGCACGCTGATGACGATATGCTCAACAGTCAACCTCGTTCGCATTGGTGACATTGTCTGTAGCCCGAGTTTCGCCGCTGGAGGCGCTGGAGGCGCTGGCCACAAAAAAGGGGGGAGGCCAGTGAGCCGGCCACCCCCAATTGCTTCGCTGAAGCTTTGCTTACGCTCTTCTCCGCTTGCCTGACTCTCTGACTTCCTGCCGAACTTCCTGCCGAACTTCCTGCCGAACTTCCTGCTGCCGTGAACGGTTTGCAAGAGGCGCGCCTCTACAGCAAGCGCGAATCGAATGTATCCCAGAAGAGCGTCGGGCCTTCGGCGTGTCGCGCAAGCTCTCGTGCAACAACGAACGCTTTGCCGGAGTACGTGTCGTCCAGGCGAATATCGCTCACGGAGGCGAGTTCGCGAGCGGCTGCGGTTGCAGCAGGTACCACGCGACCGTAAGCACCGCCATATGCGTCGCGTACGATGCCGAGCAGATGCGTCGGTACGCTCGGTACCCGCTCGCCAGTCAAACGCGCAATAAGCCGAGCCGTTGCCGAGATCAGTCGGCTCACGCGAAACCGGTTCGCAACTATCGCCGGAGTGACCTGGACGGCAATAGTGGCAGTTTCAAGGCCTGCGACTGCGAAACCCAGTGACAGTCCAGCAACGGTCCCGCCACTCCCGAGCGGAACGACGACCCGTGCAGGGAATGGGAGCTCGCCCGCACGTATCTGATTCGCCAGCTCCAGAGCCGCGTTGACATGCGCCAGGACGCCAATCGGAGTTGATCCGCCGACGGGGATGTATCTGGCGTGTTGAAGGAGACGAGTGACCTGTGCGCGGGCCAGCGCGATCACCGCATTACGGTACACGGGGAACGCGACACACTCATCCGAAATCCGCTCAGCGATTCGTTGCGCAGACGGGTTCATTTCGTGGCGCCAGCGCACGCCAATTACGCGAGCACCAAGTCGGCGCGCATGCACGGCGGTTGCCAGCACATGTGTTGATCCCTCGCCGCCGGCAGTGACGAGCGTGTCGCCAGGCTCAACTCCGGCCAGCAGAAATTCCAGGGAGCGAGCCTTGTTGCCTCCGCAGAATTCGCTGTTCAGACCGTCCCGCTTGATCCAGACGTCGGTACCTGAGACCGTTGCGAGCTGAACTGGCGATGGTAGCGTGCAGAGTAATACTCGCGGTACAGCACGCAGCGATGGATATGTGTCGTACAGCGGCGTTTGCTGTTGCATCAACAGATCGGTGTCACGCAACCATGTTTGCGCCGTGTGACGACCAGAGCATCGCTCCTCGGCGCATCACAGGGCCGAGTCGGGGTTGGGTGGAGGCTCGTTCACAAACGGCAACGGGGTGGCATCGCCGATCACATCCTCGACGTACAACATCTTTACGAGGATCATCACCAGTACGAGCACCGGCACGGCGACGAACAACCCAACGACACCGAACGCAAGCGCCATCACCGCCTGGGTCAGCACGGTGAGCACAGGCGGCAGATCCACACCTTCCTTCATGAGAAGCGGGATCAGCAGGTGTGTTTCGAGAAAGTGAATGACGTAGAACGCGACTAGCACCGCAGCCGCCTTCTGCGGTGAATCCACGAAGCCCATCGCAATGGCAGGTATAGCGCTGATAATCGGACCTGCCATCGGGACGAATTGCAGTAACCCGGACAGGATCCCGAGCGGCAGCGC
>JBDTAW010000007.1:0-9127 GCA_039924445.1 Gemmatimonadaceae bacterium | reverse complement strand
TTCCGTCGAACGCGGCACGCAATCGACCGTGCTCAAGTGTTCAGTTTTCGTTCGTTGATCAGTCGCCAGTCGAAATGACGACGAGTCGGCTGGCATGTTGCGCTGAACATCAATGTTCACGCGCGCGGCGGCATATCCGTGCCGATTTGCATCGTGCAAGATCTGGCACCGTTTTCGCTCACCGTTTTCGCTCACCGTTCGGCGCTATCGCCAGCATCCAGGAAACGTCGAAGTTCGATCGCGACGGAATGACCTACCGCGGCTTTGCGGTGGAATTTGCGACAGGGAAGCGAGTGAACCTGTCGACGTTCACGGTGCCCGATGGAAAGATCGAGCAGTTCCTCGTGGAACCGGTTAGTTGATGCGCGGAGCTCGACGCGACGTCGGTCATGTCATGCGAATCCGTTGCGGTGTACCCGGGCGTTGCGCATTCCTTTGATCCGGGCCCGCCCCCCCCGCGCCAGAGCTCCTGGCTCGAACTTCCAAAATTCATGACCGACGTCGACCGTCTTTCAACGGCACTCGCGGACCGCTACGCTATCGAGCGTGAGCTCGGCAGTGGCGGCATGGCGACGGTCTACCTCGCGCGAGATCTGAAACTCGATCGCAATGTTGCGATCAAGGTGCTCCGACCGGAAATTGGCGCGGTACTCGGCGCATCCCGCTTTCTTCTCGAGATCAAGACCACCGCCAATCTTCGCCATCCGCACATCGTTCCGCTGTATGACTCCGGTGAAGTTCAACTGGTGTCGCAGACGCCGGGCGAAGCTGCAGAGTTGCTGCTCTACTACGTCATGCCCGTGGTCGAGGGCGAGTCATTGCGCGAACGGATTGACCGTGACAAACAGCTTCCGATTGACGAGGCACTGCGTATCGCGAGCGAAGTCGCCGACGCACTCAGCTACGCACACGCTCGCGGCGTTATACATCGCGACATCAAGCCCGAAAATATATTGATGGAAGGCGGTCACGCAGTTGTCGCTGATTTCGGAATTGTCCGCGCACTCAGTGCCGCAGGCGGCGAACGTCTCACGGAGACAGGAATGTCGGTTGGCACTCCCGCGTACATGAGCCCCGAACAGGCGGCGGGTGACCACGATGTGGACGGTCGGAGCGATCTGTACAGCCTCGCATGTGTGCTCTACGAAATGCTGGGGGGACAACCGCCGTTCACCGGTTCCAGCGCCGCGACGATTGCGCGACAGCACATGATCGCTGATCCACCGCCAATTACCAACCTTCGTCCCTCGGTGCCAGCGTCGGTTGTCGATGCGCTGCAACGTGCACTCAGCAAATCACCTGCAGACCGATTCAATCCGGTCGCGCAGTTCGGCGCCGCCATTGCGCCGAGCGCAACGGTGCAGGGAAGCGCTTCGTTCACAACCTCGCAATCGCAATCCAGAGTCACTACTCGGAGCATGCGACGTCGCGTCGCCGTCGGTCTGGCCATCACAGGCATCGTTGCGATTGCTCTGCTCGCTTTCTGGAGACTCTCGGCAAGATACGCCAGCGGCGGATCAACAAGTGTCGCTTCGATAGCTGTGCTTCCGTTTGTTGATCTGAGCCCGAATCACGCGAATGCGTATCTCGGGGATGGAGTCGCCGAGACTTTGATCAACGCACTGGCAAACGTGCCGGGGCTTACAGTAACCGCGCGCACATCATCGTTCGAGTTTCGCGGACGAGAATCCGACGTCGAGGAAATCGGCAAGCGGCTGGGTGTAGCAACGGTGCTTGAGGGGAGCGTCCAACGCATTGGTGATCAGCTGCGCATTACCGCACAGCTCATAGGCACTCAAGCCGGCGTGATTCTCTGGTCAAATAGTTTCGATCGAAAGGCAAGCGATATTTTCGCTGTGCAGGACGAGGTAGCACAATCGGCGGTAGCAGCACTCAAACTCAAGCTTGCGCCGAGCGCAACGGCGGGCGCCGCACCGGTCGGCACTCGCAATGTCGAAGCGTACAACGCATATCTACTCGGTAGATTCTACTGGAACTTGCGCACGTCTGAAGGAATGATTCAGGCGACGGCAGCATTCAAGCACGCCGTGGCGCTTGATTCGACATATGCCCCGGCGTGGGCCGGGCTCGGTGATGCGTACATGCTCTCGATTACCACCGAATATCCTGTCCCGGGGTTGAGCGACGACTCACTGCTCAAGTTGAGCGAGCAGGCCGTGCGCCGTGCTATCGCACTCGATCCACAACTCGGCGAGGCATACATCTCCCTGGGCAACCTGCTAGGCGGATCCGAGGGCACTGCAGATTTTGTCAAAGGTATTCGACTGAGTCCGAATTATGCTACCGGGCATCAGTGGTACAGCTACAGCCTGTCCGACGGCAATCGAATGGACCAAGCCATCACGGAAATGGAGACGGCGCATCGCCTCGATCCACTGTCGCCGGTCATCACGCTGTCGCTCGCAGCTGACTATGATGCTGTTGACCGATTCGCTGACGCTACGCTGCTGTACACGCAAGGACTAGTGCAGTCGCCCGAAGCGTGGTACGGTTGGGGTCTCAACGTTGGTCACGAACTTGCGCTCGGCCATCTGGATAAGGCGGTGTTTGCCTATAAGCGCTGGCTGGTGGGAATGGGCGACGACACGACACGCGCCGTGAACCTGGAGCGAGAGCTGCGAGACACTGCAACGCGCGGCCCCGCAATTCACAAGATGGTGCAGGCACATGACATGCATGCCGCAGTCGCATTCACACGTTGGCTGGTTGGCGACGACTCTGTTATCGCGTTGATCGAGCGCAAACCGTCTGCAGGACGGGGACCGACACCCGTTGAGCTCATGGGCGCTATTCTCGGCCCGCGACTCCGTGCCAATGCGAAGATTCGCGCGCTATGGCCGAAGCTGGGCGGTCGGGTGTACTAGAAGTTCCGCGAAACTTGGCGCACGACAGCGGCCGTCACGCGCGACACCGTAGCAGGCGGTCCGAACCATTTCGTCAGCGCGTCCACAAGCTGCGCTTGCGTTTGATCCCCGACCCAAGCGACGTATCCATCTGGCCGAATCAACACGGCGCTCGGCGCACCGATCGCCCCAACTACCGGCAGCTCCCACTGCTCTGTGACCCCTGCGAAACCCGCGACCTGCACCTTCTGTCCCTCCGCCAGAAACCTTTCGACGATTCCGCGCTGATCCAGACGCTCAAGCGTGCGCGAGTGAAGCCCACCAGCGCGCGATCCTCCTCGGCCGTGGGAGCGGACAATCCACAGCGCCGCTGCGCTCAAAGCCGCGAGCGCCTGTTGCCGATCAACGGATAATGATGAACGGCTTCAGCACCCACGCTACGCCAAGTAGCGTCACAATCGCGATCACCGATGTCGTCCAGCCGAGCTGTCGCGAACGAATCCAGCCTGATGCGCCGAAGCTGGAGAGCAAGAGAAGAATGCCGACTAGAAACAGCATCGACAGCGGTCCAATCTGACCGGTGATGCTGGTCTGCAGCCGGACGCGCATCTGATCATTTGCCATGACCGATGCAGCGAACGTGTTCCCGAGCGTGACGATGAGAAAGCAGGACGATGACCCGAGCGCAAGCGCCGCCGCGGGCCCGACCGCGCGATGCGTGCGCCCAGCGTCAAGCAACGTCCCGAAGAACGCGAGACTGAACCCGCCAAGCAGGGCTCCGACGAATGCAAACTGACTGAAGAATTCAACCATCGCAGCACAGGAGTATTCCGAGCTGCTCCTCGAGCTGGCGCAGCGCCTGGCTTACCGCCGAGCCAGTTATTCCGAGTCGCTCTCCAGTTGCGCGGAAGCCCTTCGCTTCGGCTACTGCGGCAAGCACAGTCATCCCATCCAGTTCATCAAGCATTGAGTGGTTGAGCTTATCAGTCTGTAAAGCGTTGTCAAGTAGACGTGGCCCCGGGGATCCGCTTGATTTGATGGGTGGCGACTACCAGGCGGTAAGCGCATCTGACCGCACGCTCCTATTGCAAATCAAAGGAGTAGTACAATGGAGATCAAACGAAGCGGTTCGCAGCCGTCAGCCAAGGGGCCGAGTGAGTGGTTCACGGGCACGGTTCGCATTGACCCGCAGTTCCAGGTTTCGCCACCAGCGCGCGCAGCCGCCAACGCTGTAACCTTCGAGCCCGGAGCGCGGACCGCGTGGCACACGCATCCGCTCGGTCAGTACCTTATCATCACAGCTGGTACGGGTCGCGTTCAACGTGACGGCGGTCCGATCGAAGAGGTACACTCTGGCGACGTAGTCTGGTTCGAACCTCACGAGAAACACTGGCACGGTGCAGCGCCAACTACCGCGATGACGCATACCGCAATTCAGGAGTCGCTGGACGGCAAGTCGGTCGAGTGGATGGAGCAGGTGAGCGACGCGCAGTACGACCGCGCACACGGCACACGCTGACGAGGCTAATTTATTCCTACGCTCATGTGCAGTTATCCGCCAAGCCAACGCGCTCCGGCTGGGTCCAGATCTTGCCTCGACTGCTGTTGGTTCACTCTCAACGGAGATACCACATGAAGAGACGACCGAAAAATACTGTCTGCATCTGGTACGATTCCGACGCCGAGGAAGCCGCGCGATTTTACGCGAAGACTTTTCCCGATTCATCCGTCGACGCGGTAAACCACGCTCCGGGAGATTATCCGTCCGGGAAAAAAGGCGACGTACTGACTGTCGAGTTCACGGTGCTGGGCATTCCGTGTATCGGCCTCAATGGCGGCCCGATGTTCAAGCACGACGAAGCGTTTTCGTTTCAGGTCGCAACCGATGACCAGGCCGAAACAGATCGATACTGGAATGCGATCGTCGGCAACGGCGGGGAGGAGAGCGAGTGCGGCTGGTGCAAGGATAAATGGGGATTGTCCTGGCAGATTACTCCGGTCGTCCTGATGCAAGCGATCACAGATCCGGATCCCGTGGTCGCCAAGCGTTCGTTCGATGCGATGATGCAGATGGGGAAGATCGACATCGCCAAGATCGAGGCAGCGCGCCGCGGCTGAGGTTCAATTCATCGTTCGCAGCTACGTGAATTTTTCTACACACCGACTCTAACGATACGGAGCTTGTGATGCCAACTGAAAAAGGAACTGTTCGCCTTCACCGCGTGCTCAAGGCGCCACCAGAACGAGTGTACAAAGCGTTTATTGATCCGAGTGCGATTGAGCGCTGGCTACCGCCATATGGTTTCATTGGAAAGATTCACGATATGGACGCGCAAGTCGGCGGCGGCTATCGCATGTCGTTCACCAACTTCAGCACGGGAAGCAGTCATTCATTTGCCGTCAAATACACCGAACTCGTTCCCGGTCAACGCGTTCGGCATACCGACGTGTTCGACGATCCAAACCTCCCGGGCGAAATGCTTGTATCCATTGATCTGAAGGCCGTAGCTCGCGGAACCGAACTCGCCATCGTGCAGGAGGGAATTCCAGCAGCGATTCCGATCGAATTCTGTTATCTAGGCTGGCAGGAGTCCCTTCAAATGTTGGCGCGAGTGGTAGAACCCGACATTCCTGATGGTGCGTGACTGTCTTTCGGGCAGGGCGCATTCGGCCTTCAACAGCGCGCTGCACGGTACTCGCTTAGCGCTGCCAGTGGCGCTTCATCGACTTCGCTAAAGTCTATTCGACTGGGCCAGGGTCGACCGCCGCGTTTTGGAGCCGCGGTTGACGCCAACCCGATCTCGATATAACCTTCCACTAACCTAGTTGGTGGAGGGCGGATGCCTCGGGATGTTAATGATTTGCTGCACGGGACGCTGGATGTGCTGGTCCTCAAGACTTTGTCCTGGGGACCGATGCATGGTTACGCGATCGCGACCTGGATCGAACAACGCACGGACGGCACGCTCGATATCGTCGATGCGGCGCTGTACAAGTCGCTGCATCGACTCGAACACAGCGGGGCTGTTGCCGCCGAGTGGGGCCTCTCGGAGAACAATCGCCGCGCGAAATATTATTCGCTGACCCCGCACGGTCGGCAGTTGATGCGCGCCGAGACGGCAACGTGGCGCCGATATGTGGTGGCCGTGTCTGCGGTACTCGAAACAGCCTGACGTGACGCGCCGCGTGGTGCACTTCGCATGAGTAACCGGCCGGAACGGCCAGGCATGCCGGAAGGCGTGCGCCGCGCGTTTCGTCTTCCGTGGCGCGGCAAGGCACAAACCGATCGCGACATCGACGACGAGGTAGCCTTTCACGTCGAGATGCGCATCGCCGCTCTGCGCGCGAAAGGCTTCACGCCGGATGATGCACGCGCCGAGGCTTTGCGGCGATTCGGCGACGTTGAAGAATTTCGAGACTACTCCCAGACAATTGACGCGCCTTATGCCCGACGCGCGCGTGCGTCGCGATGGATGCAGGGCTGGATGCAGGATGTCCGATTTGCGCTGCGGCAACTTCGACGCACTCCGACGTTCACGATCATCGCGGTACTCACTCTTGCACTTGGCATCGGTGCGAACACGGCCATCTTCAGCGTCGTTCAGCACGTGTTGCTCGCTCCGATACCATATCGTGGTGGCGACCGCATCGTGCAGATCCTCGAGTCCATCTCGCCGGCGAACCAGTTTTTCGTCACACCGACTGCGGAGCGGGTTCACGTATGGCAAGCGCGTGCGCATACCGTCGAGCAGATCGTTGGATACGATTTCGGCGAGGCTACGTTTTTGGATGGTGCGACACCGGAAGTAATCGCAAGTGCCAGTATCGCCGCCGATATGCTTCCATTTCTGGGCGAACGGCCGGTGATCGGACGCAACTTCGCTCCCGGCGACACGGCGGTCGGCGCCCCTCCGGTCGCGATGCTTGGTTACGGAATGTGGCAGAGTCGGTATGGCGGCCGCAGCGATGTGCTTGGTCGGCTCGTGAATTTGAACGGCAAGGCGTTTGTTGTAATCGGTGTTACGCCGCGCGGGCTGACTCTTCCGTTTGAGCCTGGTGAGCGTGGCGTCTGGATGCCCCTGAAGTTGACGAAGCCCGGCGAGCGCGTCCAGGTAATGGGCCGACTGCTGAGCGGTCGGTCGGCGCACGACGCCACACGCGAGCTGAGCATAATCAAAACGAGTGATCCCGCTGCGGCCGATGGCGGATTGCAATTTGGCGGCGCGATGGTGAGCACACGGAAGGATCTGCTCGGCGATAGCTACCGACGTACGCTGATCATCCTCTTTGGCGCCGTCGCAGTCGTTTTGTTGATTGCGTGCGCAAATGTGGCCAACCTGCTGCTCGTACGAGCCGGTCACCGATCGCGCGAGTTTGCCGTTCGTGCCGCGTTGGGCGCGGGACGCGGCCGACTCGTCAGGCAGGTACTGACGGAGAGCACGCTCCTGGCACTTGCCGGCTGCGCCGTCGGCCTCGTGCTTGCATGGCGCGGGGTGCAATTGATCATTGCGCTTGCGCCGGCGGACTTGAGCGGTCTCGCCGATGTGCGCTTGAGCCCGGTGGTACTCGCATGGAGTGTAGGCATTGCCGTTGTCACAGGGTTGATCTTTGGAATCGCGCCGGCTTTCCTCGCCACTGAGCATACAATTGGTGAAACACTCAAGGCATCCACGCGATCTGCATCTGGAAGCGCGCGCGCGCGTCGAGTGCGCGGAGCACTCATCGTCGGGGAGATCGCGCTGTCGGTAGTGCTTCTCGTGAGCGCCGGGTTGCTTGTGAGATCGTTCAGTGCTCTGCAGCATACGGAACCAGGCTTCGATCCTCATAATCTGGTCGGGATCTCGGTTCAACTGCCGCACGACTACTTTCCGTCGCGTCTGTCGCGTTATTCAGCAATCACGCAGATGGTCGACGATGCGCGACGCATCCCGGGTGTGCAGTTGATCGGGGTCGGCTCGGTCATGCCACCAAATGGTGGTGTCGCATTCGGCGAACTCGAGATTGCAGGGCGCACACTCGCTGCCTCTGCTAAGGTGTCCATGCTGGGCTATACCATGGCCGGCGAGAATTACTTTCGCGTCGTCGGAATCCCATTGCAGCAGGGGCGCTTCTTCAATCCAGCTACCGCCCCGACATCGGAGGCCGACTCGGCGGCGACCCTCACGACGCCACCCGAGATCATGATCAACCAGCGCTTCGCAAAGCGTTTCTGGCCGAGCGGTGGCGCAGTTGGCGCACGCATGCGCGTCGGGAATAAGGGCGACTGGATGACAATTGTCGGCGTGGTCGGTGACGTGCAGCTTCCCGGTACCCTTGGCGCTGAATCCGAACTTCGCATGTACGTGCCGTTCTCCGTGACAGACTACGCAACGATCATCGTAAGGAGCCACGTCGCCCTCGGTACGCTAGTGCCGCAGCTCAACTCGGCGATCATGCGTGCCAGTCCATTCATTCGAGTGCACAAGGCGCAATCCGCTGAATCGGTCATCGCACAAGCCGTCGCGCAGCCTCGCTTCGCGATGACACTCATCGGCGTTTTTGCATTGTTGGCACTCACCCTCGCTGTAGTGGGTCTTTACGGCGTTATCTCGTATTCGGTGAGTCAGCGCACACGCGAAATCGGCGTCAGGATCGCGCTCGGCGCACAGCCGCGCGACGTTGTCGCGCTTGTCATGCGACACGGCTTTGTACTCGTCGCACTAGGGATCGCTATCGGAATAGCTGCCGCGATCGGCGCAACGCGAGTAATTCAGAGCCTGCTGTTCGACGTCGGCTCGACGGATCTGATCACGTTTTTCATCGCCGCTGCGCTTACTGCTGTAGTCACATCCCTGGCGTGCTATATCCCGGCCCGGCGAGCTGCGTTCATTGACCCGCTTGTTGCAATTCGGGCGGATTGAACTCGTCGGCGCATTCGACTTGGTGCCACTTGTCCGATCTCCACTCGTATTCGTTCCATCAGAATCCTGCGGGACCTGTCTGGGTCTGGATCCATGTGCCAGCGGGCAAATCGATGCCGTTTCTCCCGGCGCGACAACTCCGAACCGACGAGTACCGTCCGGTTGCACATTTTGTCGCCTAGCGCAAAGTAGCCGGCAGCACAATATTCGAGCTGAAGAGAACTGTGCGCCGCATTTGAATAACGAACGGCTGCGGCGCAGGGCTCCATCCCTCAACTCGCGGCCGACATCATGTCGAACAATCGCCTCCCAGCACTGCTTTCCGCCATAGTATGCGCGACAATTGCCGTGTCATCTGCGTAC
>JBDTAW010000006.1:0-14133 GCA_039924445.1 Gemmatimonadaceae bacterium | reverse complement strand
TCAATACGACCCGGGTCAAACCCGGGTGCTGGTCAGGCGGTTAGTACCCTGCTGGGCAGGCCGGGACGCCTTCTGCAACGGCCGGAGCTACTGGCGCCATGTTGTAGAAGATCGAGCAATTGCCCATCGCTGGGACGGACGAATGCAGCGCGGTTGCGCTCCAACCGGCTGCCGTACCGCCGAGGGTAATCGTTACGCCCTGGGATGTAGCGAACGAAAAGCCAGCTACTGCAAGCGTATCCTTCGATGTCGGCCCAATCGTGCCGGTGAACACATACGAACCGTTATTCGCCGATGCGTAGCCTTCTTCTGCTGTCGCCAGATTCTTAAGGTCAGTCTTGACCGCGGCGACATATGCACGCTGCTTCGTTGCTGCGAACTTCGGGATCGCGATGGCGGCCAAGATGCCGATGATCACGACGACTATCAAGAGCTCGATCAGGGTAAATCCTTTCGTGCTGCGCTTCATGAGTTTCTTCTCCTAAGGGATCGTGGGATGCCACTGGTGCAGTGCTCGGACACCGTATTGGCAACGGTCGCGCCAGACTCTGCCGGTGTCGTAACTCATTATCGTCAAACGGTTTGCAAACTTTAGTAAACGCTTGGCGGGGTCAAAACGAGCCGCATTCTGCAAGCCCCGTGGCGAATCGCAACGGTTTTAGTCGGCACAGCGTCATGCGGATCCGTCCATTTTCTGGAGTTTGCGGTGAAGCGTCGATGGATCGATACCCAACACCTCGGCGGCCCGGGTTTTGTTGCCGCCATTCGACTCCAGAACCCACTTTATGTAGGCTCGCTCGATCATGTCCAGCGTGGGATCCAGGCGTTCGACGTCTCGAACAAGATGTTCACCCGATCGGCTCGTAACGCGCTCCGGGAGCGCGTCTGGCGAGATGACCGGGCCGCTAGTTACAATAGTAGCGCGCTCCAGGGCGTTCTCGAGCTCACGCACGTTGCCGGGCCAGTCGTATTCGCACATCGCGCTCATGGCCTCGGCGCTCACCGTCTTGTTCGGATCCTTTCCGCGCGCAAGGAAGGCGTCCACCAGGAGCGGAATGTCTTCCCTCCGCTGCCTGAGCGGCGGGAGGTGGATCGCTATCACATTCAACCGATAGTACAGATCGCTTCTGAACTGACCCGTTTTCACATCTCGTTCGAGGTCCCGGTTAGTGGCTGCAATGATCCGCGCGTCGACCGGCACCGGCTCGGTGGCGCCGACTGGCAGCACTTCCCGCTGTTGCAGGGTACGGAGCAGCTTGACCTGCGTTGCCGGCGTCATCTCGCCAACCTCATCCAGGAAGAACGTGCCACCCATTGCAGCGGCGATCAGTCCGGTCTTGTCGCGCACAGCGCCAGTGAACGAGCCCTTCATATGTCCGAACAATTCACTCTCGAGCAGGCTTTCCGGAAGCGCGCCGCAGTTGACAGATAGAAAGGGCTTGGAAGTTCTGCCAGACATCTCATGGATGTAGCGTGCGACGACTTCCTTACCTGTACCAGACTCGCCCTGCAGCAATACAGTGGAGTCCGTTGGCGCGACGGTCGCCGCGAGTTGCAGGACTGCCAACCAGTTTGCGCTCTGTCCGATCGGCAAGTTCTCTCTGTCGCGCTTCCGGATCTCCTGCCTGAGCGTGCGATTCTCAACACGCAGCGCACGGTGTTCTGCCGCGCGATGAACTATCGCCAGCAGCTCGTCGTTCCGGAAAGGCTTCTGGATATAGTAGAAGGCCCCTTCATTCACTGCATGCATTGCAGATTGGAGTGTTGCCTGCGCAGTCATTAGTATGACCGGCGTCTCCGGGTTTGCCGCGCGCGCTGCGGAGAGAACTTCCGCGCCACTTACGTCCGGCATGCGGATGTCACTTATGATGATGTCCGGGCCGACTGCCTCGATCTGCTCGATGCCAACACGACCACCGCGCGCAATATGAGCTGTGAAGCCATTATTCGTGAGCAGCATACGTATGACTTCAAGTATGCCCTGCTCATCGTCGATGATGAGGACACTCGGACCTGCGGCGTTGGCGGTCATGAGCGAGGAAAGAGGACAGTAAACCTTGCACCGCGGCTGTCACCGTCCACAACGACAACCCCATGGTGAGCTTCAATTGCGCGATGCGCTATTGCCAAACCGAGGCCGCTGCCGCCCGGTTTGGTGGTGAAGAACGGATGAAACAGCTTTGCCTTTGCGGATTCAGCGATACCGGGTCCGGAATCGATGACACGCACGGCAATCGCTCCACTCTCAAATGCCGCAGCGCGCCAATCGAGTTGCTGCGGAAGCAGGGTCGCCGCTTCGATTCGAACCACTCCTTCTGGAGGTGACGCCTGGAGACCGTTTAGCACGAGATTGAAGAACGCGCGATGCAGCATATCCTCGTCGCCAACAATATCCAGCGTACCGCGCGGGAAGTCGCACTCGACGCGCGAGCCAGCGGGACGCGATGGGTGCGATGACGCCAAGTCGGCTGCGTTCCGAACCACGCCGAGCAGATCGAGCTTGCGCGTGAACGGCACATCGACCCGCGCGAAGTCAAGGAATCCAGTGAGCAGGCGGGCTAGTCTGTCGGATTCTCGCACGACGAGCGAACTGAGCACTCGATCGTCGTCCGACGCTTTGGCGGAGAGCGACAATTGTTCGACCGCGCTGCGGATGGATGCGAGTGGGTTCTTTATTTCGTGAGCCATCGAGGCGCCGAGCTCGGCAACAGCTTCCAGTCGCTCAGCGCGCAGATGAAGTCTCTCGACTTCGCCCTGATGCAGCCGGAAGCGCGCAAGCTCCTCTGCCATAGCCTCTGAACCCGCGCTCTGCGCGCGGAGCCGAGATGCGATGTAGCCACTACCGAGCGCGACTACCGCGAAAATCGCCAACTGGATAAAAATACCGGCGCCAACTGCGGCGCCGCGGACAAGAACGATCTCACCAGCATAGAGCAGGATGGCGAGTGCCGATATGAGTGTGACACCGCGGGCGGGAAGAAGCAGAGCGCTTACCGCTATGACGAGAATGTAGAGAGGTGCGAATTGTGACGATGTGGATTGCCACGTCAGGTGCACCATCGCGGTGACCAAGGTCACGTCGAACACAACCTGCGCGTAAAGCACCGCCATCGCGATGGATCGGCGGTACACGTGGGTATAGATCGCAGATAGTCCTGTGAACAGCATCGCGGCAGCAAACAGAAGCGATGCGAGCAGGGTGTCCTGGCGGGAGGCGTATTGCCAGGAGTAAACGGCGGCAATGAACACGGCGCTTGCTGCAGCGAGACGCGCGAGGTAAACCCACCACAGAATCCGGCGAACCGAAAGCTGGTGGACGTGGGCAGCTGCCAACGCGGGCGTGGATTGCGGAGTGCGGTATTGCATTTTGCAATACTTTGACGACGCTACTGTCCATAGTGCAACCGCGCTGACCGCGTGCCGTGCGGAAACGTATGGTTTTCGGCTGTGGGAAGCTCGACGGGTCATCGTTCGGACACTCGTTCTGAAAACGCCATGCGGTCCGGGTATACCAGGCGGTAAATTTCAACCGGGAATGCCGATAGACTCTCCAATTCAAAGCTGGCCAGGAAGCTTGGCCAGCCGGCTGACGTGGATCGTGGCGCTGGTGCTGGTGAGCGCAATTTTCGCCGCCGCCGAGGCCGCCTTGAGCGTGCCGGTAGATGGCGAGAACGGGAGGAGCGTTCCGACAACGGCCACGCGGATAGGCAGCTCACTCGCCGCGGTCGGCTTGGGCCTGGTGGGTGGGGCGACGTGGTTCGCTGTGGCCGTGCTCCTTCATATAGTACTGGGCGAACTTTTACCGAGGGCATTCGCGCGGGAGCACCCGGAGCTTGCGCGAAAGTATGCAGTGCCGGTCGTGCGGCTGGTGGCGCGGATTCTGACGCCGTTTGTGATCGTCGTCAACGCCATTGCGAATCTGGTCGGCCGCGCCGCCGGGATGCCCACGGCCGTGGAGGGCGAAGTACCCGCACACTCGCCGGGTGAATTGCGGACGCTGGTGATGCATGCACATGCGCACGGCGAGCTGGACGAATCCGAGCGGGCAATGCTTGCAGGTGTCTTCGACTTCAAACAGAAACGCGCACATGACGTGATGCGGCCACGCACAGAAGTTGTAGCGATCGATATCGATTCGACTGAAGAGGAAGTCGTTGAGATCCTGCGGGCCGAGAGATATTCTCGTTACCCGCTTTACCGCGAGACACTTGACGACATAGTCGGTGTCTTCCTTGCGAAGGACCTCTGGCTACGCGAGCCGGGTTCGACATTCGTGCTATCGGAATTGATGCGGCAGGCACTTTACGTACCGGACAGCAGAGCTGCCGAACGGGTGCTTGATGATCTGCGCCGCACGAGGGCATACATGGCCGTCGTGATCGACGAATATGGCGGCACGGCTGGGATCATAACGATCGAGGACCTGGTCGAGGAAGTGATGGGCGACATCACTGATGAGTATGACATGGCGGCACGCACGTCTCTCGAGATGAATGGTGTGCTCGAGCTTGCGGGTGAGTTATCACTTATCGATGCGCGCTCGGCCCATGACCTCGACATCCCGGAAGGCGATTGGTCCAGCCTCGGCGGCTACGTCTTCGCGCGACTTGGTCGATTGCCGCGCGTGGGCGACCGGGTTCGCATCCGTGGCGCCGGACTCGAAGTCGTAGCGATGGACGGACGGCGAGTCGCCGCCCTTCGAGTCTTGCGCGATCCGGTCAACACCGGCGACGCCGGCCGAGGCTGACCGGTAGCCTGCAACGGGAACCGGAATGTCGACACGCAGCAATTGGTTCGGTAGCGGTGTAACACGGAAAGCTCTTATGTGTACCGCGGTGTCCGGAAGCGTCAGGGCGTCGACATTGATTACGATCGGCAGGAACGGAACTACACCATACGCGTGATACAGACCGGCTGCATCGGTCTCCACGGTAGTCGACCCGACAGCAACGGATACTTCTGGCAGCACTAGCTCACCCTCATCCTTCCTGCCGTTCGAATTGTCGTCGATGAAGACTGTACCAACGATTTGAGAGCGCCCGCGCGATTGCTCCGACGAAAGCGCGATTGCGGGACCTGCCCCAGAGGAGACCGTCGTCAACGTAACGGAGCCGCTGATCGTGTGGGTCGTCAGCTGACTCGGCCCGAGTCGCGTAGCGTGCGCGTCGTACCGCAGCGCCGAATTCAATATCTGCAACGAGACGGTGATTCCTGGCGTGCGCGTTTCTGCGGCGAAGATGGCGCCGGCCGCGATGCGCATCGCGCGGGTGATGGGAAACGAAGCCGCCAGTGATGATTCGCCGGAATATCGATCGCCAAAGACGACGTGCAAGCGGCTGCCTGGTACCATGAACGGTATCGCAGCGTCTGCGGAACCGGCTAACGACCAGCGCCCCGCTGCGGAATTGTTCGCCGACGTGAATACTGCGAACGGCTGCAGGTAGGTGCTTCCTAGCGACAGGACCGAACCCACGCTGACGCGAATTCCGAGTCGGCCAGTTGCGACTGAATAATCGACGTTTCCGGTGAGTGGAGACAGCCCGGATGGTCTCCAAATCGCTGAGAGGTTAGCTCGAGAGCTGGTTAAGCGGAGGTGGTCGAGTGGGGATGTTGGCTTCATCGATCGATAGGATGCAGACAATTCGAAGCTGGAGTCAGGGGCGAACTGCACTTGCGCCTGTATGCTGCGACTACCGGGTTGGATCTCGACGTTCAGATCGTCCCGCAACTGAATCGCCAACACAGAAGCAATATCGACGACGTGGCTCCGCTGAGTACGAAGCTCGGTCAGGCCGCCTCCGAAAGTGACGCGATTGAACGGCGAATAACGCATGTTGAATTGTCCGGCATATTCACAATTGTCGTTCCTGCAACGCGCGACTGACAGATCGTATGTGCCGGTTCCAGGGCGAATCATCGATTCGTTGATGCTGATGTACCGTGACGCCACGCTTTCTTCGCCACGTGGTCCGAAGGTGGCCACTTTAACGTTGTTGCTGCCGCGAAAGATCGGCACCCTGATTCGATATTGTCCCGAAGAGTCCGCGACACCGGCGTATACGAGAATGCCGTCGCGGTAGACCTCTACCTGCGATCCTCGTAACGCGAGTCCGGCAAGGAGAATCCATTCTGCAACGGCTGGCTGATCTTGCCATTGACTGGACATCGACACGCCAATGCCAGCACCAACATTCTCGATATCCAATGCACCTACATGCACCTCGCGCAGTACCGAGGGATTCGGCCAACTCCGCCGCCACGCAAGAGCAGCCTGTCGCAACGTTGGCGCGCGTGCAAGATCAATATCGAGGCCGCCCCCAAGCAGCGTCGCGCCGAAGCCGAGGCGTACCAGAGGCTGCGTCTCGTGCCCGTCGGTGGCAGCATTCATGTCGTAATCGATGGTGACGGTGCGTGGTAGCTGCTGGCGCGGTAGCGTTGTGACTTCGCCCTGCGCAGCGGAGGCCGCGCGCGTTCTCTCAAACTCTGCGCGGCGCAATTCCCGCGCGGTTCGTTTCGTTAGCGGTAGCGTGCCATCATCATTGATCGTCACGATAAGCTCGTCCCAGTCGACGCTGACGGGCACACCGAGCCGCGCCGAAAGAGAGTCGGTGGATTCGAATCGATTTGTGTCTCCCGCCGGAGGTAGACCGACCAGAGCTAGCACCTTTTCAAGCGGCAGCAGCGCTGTATCTCCGGATCGGAGCGCGTACACGGTCGCCGATGCCGTAGCCCCAACTACTATTTCCAGAATAACCGGCTCCGGATGTAGCGAGTCGCGACGAGCAACCGGAACATTGGGCCGGCCAGGAGTAATGAGCGTTGCAAGCAAGGCGAGTGAAAGCACGTCCTGACGGTGTGAGCCGATCCGAGTAGGGTGCAATCTTCGCTATGTGACCGGATTCCGCTTAAGCGGGGACGGACCGGATACCGCAAAACAATGCGGGGGAATTCCGCGACTACAGAAATCCCCCGCACAGGTGGTGGTGCAACTGGATCCCGACCTTCGGCGGGATGACAGCGCAATTACACGGCGTCGCTCAAGCTGGTAAAGTTGAAGTCGTGAATCTTGAGTGGCGGCATGATGATAGCGCCTCCCGGGCTGCTGTCTTCGCTTGCACTTACTCGAACCGGTGTACCGAACGCTTCGACGTTGTTGAGCATGAAGACCGGCGATTCATTGTAGCGGAAGTTCTTGATCGAATGCGTGACTTTCCCGTTTTCGATGAGAAACGTTCCGTCGCGTGTGAGGCCGGTAAAGAGAATCGTGCGCTGGTCAACCGGGCGAATGTACCAGAAGCGCGTTACGAGGATGCCGCGCTCTGTACTGGCGATCATCTTTGCCAGGGATGAATCGCCACCCATCAAGCGCATCGAGCCGAAGGCAGCGGCTGTCGGCTGCTTGCCCTGCTTCTGTGCCCAGAAGCGATCGTAATTGAGCGTCTTGAGGATACCGTTCTCAATGAAGACGACCTTCTCGGTCGGGCGACCGTCGCCGGTGATGCTGCTGCCGAGGTTATCGGCCGGATCCGAAACGAGAGTGACGCGTTCATCGGCGACCTTCATTCCGATCTTGTTACCGCCGCCTTCCTTTGAGAAGAAAGAGCGTCCTTCATCGGCGGCCCGTGCCTGAGCCGAGAAGGCGATGATCGGAATAAGGTTTCCAACGGCAGTTGGCTCGAGAACTACGGTGTACCTGCCTGGTTCGACGGCAACTGGATTGCGCGACTTGCCCGCTTTTTCAGTTGCGGTTGCGCCGACAGCATCGGCGTCGATGCCGGACCAGTCGTTTGCGTTTGCCCCGCCCCACCCTGAGCCTGTTCCGTCGGGCGTGCGCACAGTAGCAGTCATGCTGGTTCCACCGGTCTGCTCGAAAGCGAACAGTCCGTGCGAGTTGGCCAGCGCGCGAGTACCGACGCCGGACTCGATGTAACCCGTGGCAATAAAGCCTGCTGCGCGTGCGCGATCGGTAACGGCCTTAACCGCCTTGGCGCGGTCTTCAGCAGTTGGAAACGATATCGTCTGCGGCGTAACGGGCGGATACGTTTGCGGACCTAGATCCGGCATGTATTCCGGGTTCGGTTCGCTGAGTCTCGCGAGCTCTTCGGCCTCCTTCACGGCAGTAGCCAGCGATGCATCGTCAGACTTGTTCGTGGTCACGCTTGCCGAGCGTTTGCCGAAAGTGCTTCGGACGGTGATGGTCGTGTCGGTGTCGTTGCCTGCGGTTGACACCTGATTCACCGCGAAGCGCGTGTTCGCGCGCGCATCACTTGAAATATTGACGGCCGTTTCATCGGCCTTGGCGAACGACAATACGCGCTTGGCAAGAGTTTCTGCTTCAGACCGCGTCAGGATGCCGGCGGGGTTGCCACCAAATAGCGACTTTGGCTCGCTCATGCCTTTCTCCCGGTGTTGATGACGTTGATGTTGCGGAAGCGGCTTGGCACGCAACCGTGGCTGATAGCATTTGCCTGACTTGGCTGACCCTTGCCGTCGCTGAAAGCACCGCCGAGGAAGTAGGACTTCTCGCCGCCGATCATGTCGAGGCTGCCCCAGAAATCAGGCGTGCGAAGCTGGTATGCAACGTCCTTCAACATACCGACGATCTTGCCGCCCTTGATCTCGTAGAAGACCTGGCCGCCGAACTGTGCGTTGTAGCGTTGCTGATCGATCGAGAACGAGCCGTCGCCGATGATTGCGATGCCGCGATCCGTTGCGGCGATGATATCCTCGTAGCTGATGTCCTTGTCACCGGGCAGGAGCGAGACATTGGGCATGCGCTGGAATTGCACGTCCTGCCACGACTGCGCGTAGGAGCAACCGTGCGAGCGAGTGGGCCTGCCCTGGCTCTTGTACCACCAGTCGAGCTGCATCGCCTGTTCGCGCGTCGTCTGGTAATCCTGGAGGACTCCTTCCTTGATGATCATGAACTCATCGGGTTTGACACCTTCGTCATCCCAGCCGATTGCGGAGAGTGAGCCGTGCTGAGTGCGATCACCGCGAATGTTCATCAGCTTGGAACCGAACTTCAACTTGCCCAGCATCTTCTCGGGCGGAGCGACAAAACTGGTGCCTGCGTAATTCGCCTCGAACCCCTCTGCGCGATCCAGCTCGGTCGGGTGAGCGACTGACTCGTGGATCGTGAGCCAGAGGTGTGTCGGATGCAGCACGAGATCGTAGCGACCGACATCCACTGATTTGGCGGAGAGTTTCTCAACAGCCTCGCTCGCCCACTGCGGTGCGCGGCCGACAAAGTTCACATCGGTTATGTACTCGTAACCGAGGCCCATCGGCGCAACGTCGTTTGACTGACGGGACTGGAAATCGCCCTTGGCAGCCGCGGTGACGTTCATCGATGGCTGCGCGCGGTAAATCGTCTGGACAACGAAAGTGCCGTCGCTGGTTGCCAGAGTCTTTTCCTCGCGGAGGAAGAACATGTTCGATGTGACGAAGCGCGCGCCATTCACTTTCATTGCTGCTGCGTTCGCTGCAAGGAGCAGATCGACCTTCTCGCCGATCGGGACATCGAAAGGATCGATCTTGATCGGGCTCTTCCATTCGCCCGTTGCAACGGAAGTCGGCGCGAGGACGATCGGCTTGATCTGAACGGTGCTGTTGGCCTTTGCGATTGCGACGGCGTCGCGTGCGACCTGTGCGACCACATCCTTGGTGAGGATGTTGCTTGCAGCGAAGCCCCATGCGCCATTGGCAAGAGCGCGAATCCCAAACCCCAGTGTATCGCTGTCGTTTACGCCTTGCAGCTGATTTTCCCGGGTTCTCACCCCCTGAGATCGGCGCGCAGAGATCCGAATATCGGAGTAGCTGGCACCGGCGGAGCGGGCTGCATCGAGAGCGACCTGCGTCAGCTCGCGATAGGTGGGATCGCCTACGGACGGCTGGGCGGCGGCGAAGAGTCGGTCGACCGAGCCGAGTCCACGCGTGCCGATGGCACTTGTGGCTGCGACAGCGGAGACCGTCTTGATGAAGTCGCGGCGGGATTTCGTCATTGAGCTGGAGGGAGGGGAAACAGTGTACAGCTACGTACGTAAGATACGAGGTGGCGCGGGTGCCCGTTGATCGCAAACGACGCGCAACGGGTTTTGTGTCTCAACCGGGTGCGATTACGAATGCCCCATTGGCGGTCAGCGCGGTAATTGCGCCGAATTGCGGGGCCGGTTTCCACTCCAGTGGCGGCCGCGGTGTGGCGCCTCGAGGTGGCGCGCCGTGTCGCTCAGCAGCAGCGAGGGCGTGATCTTCGGTCGGAAACTCTCCCACGCGATAGCCCGGGCGTCCAAACGGCGTGAATGTGAGTATGAAGCGCATCGGCATGGCAGTCCTTAAGAGTCTCCCGAGAACAGTTTGGACCGAAGATACGCCATGGGCACGGCTTAGTCTATTCTGTGCCGGGATCCCGACCTGCGGCGGCATGATTACCGGATCCCGACCTGCGGCGGGATGATTACCGGATCCCGACCTGCGGCGGGATGACTACCGGATCCCGACCTCCGGCGGGATGACGGCCAGATCCCCGCCTGGGGCGGGATGACGATTCACGTGGATCGCGTGGCGCGGATTAAACCGCGCCCTACGAGTGGCCTGTGGTGTCCTTCACGGATTTCTTCACGGCATTGCCGGTCTTTTGAAGGGATTTGTGTGCATCGTTAGCGGTCGAGTGGACGTCCGCCTTGGCGGTGCGCCCGGCGTGCTTGATCGAGCCACTCACGTCGCGCGCGACCTTGTTCAGGCCACCCGGCTTGTGGTTGGGATCATGAATGGTGTCGCCGGTCGCGTGCGCGAGGCTGGACTTTGCTCCTCGACCGGCTTTTTTGAGCACGTGGTGCGTCTTGCTGGCGACCGCCTTTGTGCCGGCTTTTGCGTCACGACCCACAGTTTTGAGAGTGCCGCTGACAGCGCGCGCCGCACCGTTAACTCCGCCATGATGCACGGTGTCCTGCTGCGCCAGTAATGGGCTTGCCGCAAGTGCTCCGGCGAAGGTGGCGACCGCGATCAGAGTGCTGGAACGAAACATGGATTGCCTCTGGGATTGGGTTCTCACTACACGGGTGTTTGGATCACCCGTCGCCTCTTCGAAAAGCGAATCGCTTGCCAATTCGCGGGATAAACGCGAATCGACGACGGGTGAGTCACCGAACGGTCGTTCGGTGACTTGCGCAAGGGGGAAGCGTACGCGATCGTCTGGCATGCGATTGACTTCAATTTCCGCAGCGGCTGTAGTGGTTTCCGCGTGTGTTCTTACTGCTTCGCTTTCCGGTCAGCAAACTGCCTCGCCTGAGACGATCGTCCCCGCTTCCTCGCAGATCCGCTCGCTACTGGGGGACGGCGTGTCAAGAGAGTTGGCGGTATATCGTGCGGCGCGGATACGCGACGTGCGGTATGACCTGGCGCTCGACGTAACAGCACAGGACACCGCGCACGGCGAAGTCACAATCACGTTCACCCGCGCTGGCACCGGCGACGCCATCGTTGATTTTCGCGGCCCGGAACTCGGCGCGATGCAGCTGAATGGGCACGCATTGTCACAACGTGCGAGCAACGGGATGCACATACGCCTTCCCGCGCCATTGCTCAAGCGCGGAGTGAATCATCTTGAGATCAAGTTCGCGGCGCTGATTGCGCCCGCGGGCGCGAGTGTGATTCGGTATCACGATGCAACGGATGGCGCGGACTATCTGTACACACTTCTGGTACCGGCGGACGCGAATCAGCTTTTCCCGTGTTTCGATCAGCCGGATATCAAAGCACGCACGTCGCTCACGCTGACGATCCCGGCAGCGTGGAACGCTGTTGCGAATGGTACGATTGTAAGTAAACAGCGATCGGGCGCCAACGAAGTCGTGCATTTTGCGCAGACAAAGCCGATGAGTACGTATCTGATCGCGTTCGCCGCTGGACCGTGGGCGAGAGTGACGAGGACAATCGACGGGCGACCGATCACGATGTACGTACGAGCTTCACGCGCGAAGGAAGCCGAGGCCGACTCGTTGATTGCGGCGAATGGTCGCGCGGTCAAATGGTATTCCCAGTACTTCAATTTTGCATTTCCCTGGCCAAAGCTCGATTTCGTGCTCGCGCCCGCATTCCCGTTCGGCGGGATGGAACACCCGGGAGCGATCTTCTACAACGAAAACAGTTTCATCTTTCGCGAGCGGGCGACGCGGCCGCAGCGCATCGCGCGCAATGCGACGATCTATCATGAAGTTGCACACCAGTGGTTTGGCGATCTGGTAACGATGAAGTGGTTCGATGATCTGTGGCTCAAGGAAGGCTTCGCCACGTACATGGCCGCGAAAATGCGGGCTGCGCTGGAGCCCAACTCCAATGCGTGGGAGACATTTTACCTTGGGAACAAGCCGAGTGCTTACGGCGTTGACAGGACGGAAGGGACTACACCGATCTGGCAAGCGCTCTCGAATCTGGATCAGGCGAAGAGCAACTACGGTGCGATTGTTTACAACAAGGCTCCGGGCGTCATCAAGCAGTTGAATTTTCTCGTAGGTGATACTGCATTTCGCGATGGCTTGCACGATTATCTGGTGCGACATGCGTTCGGCAATGCGACATGGCAGGATCTGCTGACATCTGTTGGTAATGCCGCAAAGCAACCGCTCAAAAAATGGGGGGAAGCGTATATCCTGCGTCCCGGGATGCCGGTGATCGACCAGCACGTGACGCTCAGCGACGACTCGCTCGTGAGCATGTCGCTGGCACAACATCCGGCGCAGAAGCTTTCGGGGCCGGGGCCATGGCCGATCCGAACGCAGGTTCTTGTGCGGTATCCAGATGGGCGGACCGACCACATGCTCGTGAATCTGACGAGCGATAGTACAGTGGCGAAGTTTGCGACCCGAATGCCGGCGCCGAGTTTTGTCTATGCCAACGCGGGGGATAACGCATACGCACTTGTAATCCCCGATTCTGCGAGTGCGCGCTGGCTGGCTGACAGTGTGGAATCGCTGACTGACCCACTCACGCGCGCGATGGGGTGGGATGCGTTGTGGGAACTGGTGCGCCGTCGGCGAATACAGCCAGCGCGATTCATCGCCATCGCTGAATCGGCATTGCCGCGCGAGCGCGACGAGCAGATAGTAGGAGCGCAACTGCGGCACGTTTCGCGCGCGGCAGATGCATATCTCTCTCCGTCGGAGAAGGCTAGCATACTTCCTGGGCTGGAGACGTCGCTGCGCGACGTGGCGAACGATCCGAATCGTCGATACGAAATTCGCAAACCGAATTTGGACGCGCTGATCCGCGTCACGCAAACGTCAGATGGGCTTCGATATCTTGACGGGCTTCTCGACAGCGCGACGGCGGCTGGCTCACCGCTCAGAGCGCCCACACGGTGGGCGATCGTGACACGGCTCGTCGCCACGGGGTATTCGACCGCAAGCGACCGACTCGCGCAGGAAGCCAGATCTGATTCCACGAGCGAGGGTAAGCGATACGCTTTCATTGCAGGCGCGGCAGTCGCGGACACGGCTGTGAAGCGGGCGTATTTCAATCGTTATCTAAGCGACCCGGGTCTGAACGAGGAATGGGCGACGTCGAGCCTTGGTGCGTTCAATGAATCCGATCAACAGGCGCTCACGCTCAGATTTCTCAAGCCAGCTCTCGACACGCTTCCATGGTTGCAGAAGAATCGGCGCATCTTCTTCATTGGATCGTGGCTCGGCGGGTTCATGGGAGGACAGTCGTCTCCCGAAGCCGTCGCCACTGTCCGCACCTTCCTCGCTTCCAACCCGCAGCTTGGCAAGGATCTGAGAGAAAAGATCCTGCAGGACCTGGACGAACTTGAGACGACCGTGCAGATCCGCGCAGAGGCAGCCAGCAACAAGCCCTAGCTTCCACGCGATACCGCAGTGAGTACGGCGTTTTCGGATATGGCCCAAATGTTCGAGACCGCCGAGGGCTACGACGTATAGCGTGGGTGAAGGATAGTTGTCGCACAGGCGGAGCAATCCGGCTGTCTGTGCCAAACTAGAGGCAGCGGAGTCGAAGAGTATCGTAAGTACGATGCGGGTACGATGCGGGTACGATGTGGGCACGATGTGGGTACGATGTGGGTACGAACGCAAAAACCTCGGTACCGAACCTTCGGTACCGAGGAGTCATGTCGTT
>JBDTAW010000005.1:0-10685 GCA_039924445.1 Gemmatimonadaceae bacterium | reverse complement strand
GCCAATTCGTCTGAACAGCGAATAACCAGGGCATGCAGTCGCGCGTCCAGCTGTGTCGCCATTCGCTCGAGCGCGCATTCACCACCCCAGTTGTGCCGCGGTTCATGCAGGAGGGTTTCCAGCTCAGCTTCGGGGAGGCCCAAACGCGCGCCGGGGATCTCATCGAGCGGCCAGGTCCAACGCCCCTGACGATAGTCGCCAAGAGATGGTTTACCGAAGTCTGTCGCTGAACAGTAGTCGAGGAAATCATCCAGCATCTGATACGCCACGCCAACTTCCCGTCCCAGTTGCAGCAGAGCGGATGACCGTTCATCATCGCAGACAAGCGATCCCGCCGCCAGTGCGCACGCCATCAATTCACCGGCCTTCCCTACCGTCACGCGTTCATACAACTCGGCGTCGATGCGAGTGCCCAGCGTACCGCCTTGTAGTTTTTCTGCCGCCACGGTTCGCTCGACACTGCGTGCAAAGCAGCGGACAAATGCTGCACTGTCAGTGGCGGCCGCGGCGCAGTATGCAGCGGTCAGCAAATGATCGCCCTCCAGAAGCGCACGAGCAACTCCGGAGCTTGCAGCGATCGTCGGCTGACCACGTCGCGTCATCGCCTGATCTATAACATCGTCGTGACACAACGATGCCTCGTGCGCCAACTGAACTGCCAGCGCAGCGAACCAGAACCGCTGCGTGTCCCGCGTCGCAGGGTCCGCTCCCGCGAGCGACAGCATGGGCCGAAGCAGCTGACCGTCGAACGCGAGCTCCGGGCCGCCGACGCCGCCGATTTCCCTTAGCGCACCGGTGAGTCGAGCGGCAACGTACTCACGCGAGTACGCCGCGGTGGGACGCCTCCTTTCATTGCCTGGATTCGCGTCGTGGCTCGATCGCCGCACTACGGAAGTCGAGTCGCTCATCGTATCAACGCCTCGCCGACCGCGAACGATGCGCGCTGCGGAACGGCCGCACGACCCGCCACAGACAGAACAATCGCGACACCGGCAACCGCAATCGCTGTCACTGCGACTGCCATCCACAATCCCGCTGCGGCGCTCATCCCGATCGAGAGCACCAGGTTGGCCGCGTAGAAACCGACGAACCATTTCACCGGAAGCCGCCGGAGCCACCTGTCCGCGTCGAGCGCCATCAGGAGCGAGCTGAGCACGAGGCCTGTGATGTACCAACCCAGCAGGTTGGACCACGGCATTCCGTAGTACGGGCCGTGCGCACCCCAGACCCAGTATGTGGTCGCATGGCTCATCGCGGGATCGAGGCTCAAATCCCAGCAAAGCAGCAGCAGCGACGCGATCAGGATTCCACCCCACCTGGAACTGCGCGACGCTGCACCGAGGCGCTGTCTCGCGATTGCGTATGACGAAACCGACATCGTGAACCAGCTGAGCGGAATCACCACCGGAACTCGGCCCAGCCATTCAGCGCCGAGCAGAGGCGCGTAGCTGTAGGGGCCAAACGGAACACCGTAGCCGGTCCCCAGCAGTTCGCTGCTGAGACTCACGCCGTACAGCACAACGAACGCAACGAGCCAGGCGAGTCCTATGCGGCGGGTCATGTACGCCGCCATGACGGCGAACGCGAGCCAGACCTGCGCAATCGGAAATAGCTGGAGCGAGACACCGTACCATCTGGCAGCACCGCGCACGGACGCGACCATTTCCGGATGTCGGCCGAAAGTGGCGTAGCCGGCCACCGCAGCGGCCGTGAACACGACGAGCAGACCGAGCAGCCAGACGTCGATGTGCGCAAGATGCGTCGGCGAGAGTGGCGCCTCTTGATCTGGTCCCCTGACATCCATATGGCGGCCTCCCAGTGCAAAAAGCACGAATAATTGGATAACTGATGTCTAAGTGTTGTATAAGGGATTGTCAAGTTTTGTCTATCTCGCTACATTAACAAGCAATGGACCAATCCTCTCCCAGCACCTCTTTCTCCGCCGGCCAGCCGATTCATGGCATCGCGATAGTTGAGCGTCGCACGGGAGTCTCTCAACACCTGCTGAGGGCCTGGGAGCGACGCTACTCCGCGGTGACTCCGGTGAGGGACGAGGCCGGTCAACGGCTGTACTCGGACGCTGACATCGAGCGAATCCGACTCATCCGCGACGCCTTGGCAGGTGGCAGGCGCATTGGGCAGGTGGCTTCGCTTGGCACTCCGGAGCTCCGATCCCTGACCCAGTCGGATTTTCTCGAGCGCGCATCGCCATCGGCCGTCGATGACATACCAGCGCCGAAGATCGAGCCCGACGATGGTCCGTTCTCGGTTCCCATTGCCAGTCCGCCCGGTGAGTCCGCTGGCAAGGCGGCATCGGCCGAGATCGGTCGGCACTTTGACGAGTGCATCGGCACGCTATCGGACCTCGATCCGACCGCCGTTCATGCGGCGCTCATGCGGGCAGCAGTTTCACTTGGGCCCCGTCGATTCGTCAACGGAATCGCGCTGCCGTTACTCCACCATGTAGGTGACGCGTGGCAAGCGGGCAATCTTCGACCCGTGCACGAGCACGCCATGTCCGGGGCAATGCGTCGCGTCCTCGAGTGGCTTCGCGAGACGCTGCCCGCGCCGCCTGACGCCCCGCTGATCGCACTCGCAACCACCCAGGAACAACGTCACGAATTCGGCGCGATGATCGCCGCAGTTATCGCTGCCGCGCGACAGTGGCGGGTGCTCTACCTCGGCTGCGATCTGCCGAGTCTGGAGATTGCGCACGCGGCAAAGCTTGCGGATGCAGACGTTGTCGCAATAAGCATGATCTCGCCGATCCCGCGCGCGACACTCCGACGCGACGTCATGTTGCTGCGCGACGCGCTGCCCGCATCGACGCCGCTGGTCGTCGGTGGATCGGCTGCATCGACTCACAATAGTCTGCTGCCGGAGGTTAGCGCTGTCTTCCTGCGCGACATGTACGAGTGGGACAGCTGGCTCTCGGACGCAGCGACCCAATACGCCGAGGCGAACAGCTGAGCGCCCAGCGGGCTGTCGTCGTCGGAGCAGGATTTGGCGGACTCGCGATGGCCGTCAGGCTTCGCAAGCTGGGCTATGCGGTCACGATAGTTGAGGCGCTGGACCAGGCGGGCGGCAGAGCGCGAGTCTTCCGGCGGGACGGCTTCACATTCGACGCCGGTCCTACGGTGATCACTGCGCCGCACTTGTTCGAGGAGTTATTCGAGCTATCCGGACGGCCGATGCGCGATTACGTGGAGTTCGTTCCAGTAGATCCTTTTTATCGCGTGCTTTTCGACGACGGCAGCGCCTTCGACTATGTTGGCGATGAGGAGCGACTCGTTGCGCAGATCGCCGCGTTCGAACCGAGAGACGTTGACGGCTACAGGCGGCTTGCGAAGCGTGCAGAGGAAATATTCGAGATTGGTTACGAACAACTGGCAGATAAACCGTTCGGGCACTTGAGCGACATGCTTCGCGTAGTTCCTGCAATGATGCGACTCGAAAGCTGGCGCACAGTTCATCAGATGGTCGCGCGCTACATTCGCGATGAGCGACTGCAACGCGTATTCACCTTCGAGCCGCTGCTCGTCGGCGGGAATCCATTCGACGTCAGTTCCATCTACCTGCTGATTCATTGGCTGGAGCGAAAGTGGGGCGTCCATTTTGGCAGAGGCGGCACCGGGGCGATAGTCGCTGGCCTCGTGCGGCTGCTGGAAGACATTGATGTCACTGTCCGACTCTCGACCCCGGTGGAATCGATCGAAGTCACCGACGGTCGCGTTACCGGTGTTCGCACCGAATCCGGCGAGTTGATTCGTGCAGAACTGGTAGTGTGCAACGCTGATCCGTCTTTTGCCTATACGCGGATGCTCCCTGCGAGAGAAAGACGTCGCAATACCGACCGCCGCGTTGCGCGCGTCCGTCAATCGATGAGCCTCTTTGTCGGCTATTTCGGAGCGACTCGGCAGTATCCGTCGCTCGCGCACCACACGATCGTGCTCGGCAAACGGTACCGCGGATTGCTCGATGACGTGTTTCACAGGCGCGTTCTGGCAGCCGACTTCTCGCTGTACCTGCATGCGCCTACGCGAACCGATGCGTCGCTCGCGCCGCCGGGTTCGGAGGCGTTCTATGTGCTGTCTCCGGTACCGAATAACCGGAGCGGACTGGACTGGCCGGCGATAGCCGACGAATATTTTGATCGCATCCTCGAGAAGCTGGATCGCGGGCCGATCCCGGGTGTGCGCAAAGCGATCAGTACACGCTTTACAATGACACCGTACGACTTCGAGCACACCCTCCGATCAGTTGATGGGGCGGCCTTCGGCCCGGAGCCCATTCTCACCCAATCGGCCTGGTTTCGGTATCACAACGCATCGGACGACGTACGCGGGCTGTACTTCGTTGGAGCCGGTACGCATCCCGGGGGCGGAGTGCCAGGGGTGCTCAATTCGGCGAAAGTTGTGGAGCGGCTGATCCGCGGACAGGATCGGTAGTAGCTCCAAACCGTGGGTTCGCCCCAGTACCACGCTTTGGTGTGCCCAAGCGGAAGCACCCGATATCCTCAAGGAGGATACCGGGTGCTGGTTTCTTCAAGCGATGCGTGGTTCGTTAGCCCGGCGCGAGGGCTACCGCTTCCTTCGAATCATGGGCACCAGACCGATGAGGCCAGTGGCGAGCAACGCAACTGATGTTGGCTCTGGGACAGTGCTCTGTGCCGACACACTGACATTGTCCAGGCCGTTGCTGTTGTCCGACGAGGCGTCGCCGTTGGTGAAGGAGATCGTTGTGCTTGCTGAACTCGCGACAAACGATGTCGTGAACTGTTGCCAGAACAGCGCGTTCGTCCCAACGCCTCCGGAGTTCACAGCCGTAAACGATGTTCCGCCGTTCACATTCACGACCGTACTCGTAGTGCCAAAGATTCCGCTCGGGTTGACTACGTTGCCGACCCAGAACGACACATCGTATGCGGTCCCAGGACTTGTCGCGATTGACTGTTGAACACCGGCGGCCGAGTTCGAGAGACCGGTGAGATCCAGCCAGGCTGCGCCGCTCTGGGCGCCGAAGGAGATGCCGTTCTGCGCGAAGCTCCCGCTGACGACCGCGACGTTGCCTGTGCCGACGACATCCCAGCCGCCAATTGAGCCGCCTGAGTTGTACAGTGTATATGACCCCGAAGGCGGTGCTGGCGTTTCGAAGCCCCCGTTCACGACTTGGGCGCCGAGGCTTCCCGATAGAAGGAACGTGGCAAATACGAACGCGTAGGTCTTCATGTCCTTCAATTCAGCCTCGTACTCAAAGGGTGGAGTTACCGGAGCCGGCTTGTTCGGGCCGGAAGTTCGCGGCTTTTTCTGCTGATAGCATCTTGAATGTGCACACAGCCCTCCCCGCGGAATCTGGCAGCGTACCGAGCGAGTGCGCATATGTGATGCCGCGATCGTATCGCGGGGCGGCCGTTAGTGAGCGCCGACGCAGCGTCACTGCGTATAGCGGTAAAACACGGCTTGGCCGCGCTCGGCTGCATGCCTGGCCTCGCACGGTCCGGAACACTCCGCCTGACGGACTGGCTCAACACAGTGTGGCGCGCGCACAGCAGTTGGACAATTTCCCGAAACACGGAGCGCGGGAGCGGCCGTGGAGCGGCCGTGGAGCGGCCGTGGAGCGGCCGTAATGGATCGCAGTTGGCCGCCTATCCGGAAAAGATTGAACTAGTCGCTGTTCGTGCCGGGAAAACCAGGGTGCGGCAATCCCGAAAAGCGTACTTGCCAGAGGGTTCCCTGGAGGCAAATGCGCTGGCCGCAGGAGAGGCCATGTTGTCCCGGTATATTTCAGGGCTGCCTCAGAATATCCCCCGAACGCACCGAATGAAGCTCGAGCACATCCGCAATTTCTGCATCGTCGCACATATCGATCACGGAAAATCCACGCTTGCTGACAGGCTGATCGAGGCTACCGGCACGCTCCAGCGGCGCGAAATGAAGGCTCAGGTGCTCGACACGCTTGATCTGGAACGCGAGCGCGGAATCACGATCAAGCTGAATGCCGTCCGGATGGGTTACACCGGCGCGAATGGCAAGAAGTACGAGCTGAACCTCATCGACACACCCGGGCACGTCGATTTCACCTACGAAGTCTCGCGCTCGCTCGCCGCGTGCGAAGGCGCGATTCTGGTAGTAGACGCATCCCAGGGTATCCAGGCGCAGACGCTGTCGAACCTGTTCCTCGCCATGGATGCCGGGCTTGAGATAATTCCGGTTCTGAACAAGATCGACCTGCCCGGCGCGGAGCCGGAGCGACGGCGCCAGGAACTCATCGACCTGCTCGGCGTCTCAGAGGACCGTGTGCTGAGTGTCAGCGCCAAGGAAGGCACTGGCGTTCCCGAACTGCTCGAGGAAGTGCTTAAGCGTGTGCCGCCCCCGGAAGGTGACGCTGACGCTCCGCTGCGCGCTCTGATCTTCGACTCGATGTACGATCGCTATCGTGGCGCCATTCCGAGCGTCCGCGTCGTTGATGGCGAGCTGAAGGCTGGAATGAAAATCAAGTTCAGCGCCGTCGGCGCGGAATACGATGTCGAGGAGGTCGGGTACCACCAGCTACGTCAGGTGAAGACGGACGTGCTGCGACCCGGCGAGGTTGGCTATGTCGTCGCGAACGTGCGTCACGTCAAGGAAACGCGAGTTGGTGACACGGTGCTCGACGCGACACGCGACGAAGTTGAGCCGCTGCCCGGTTATCAGGACGTGCACTCGATGGTGTTCGCCGGTATCTATCCGACAGACACGACTCAATACGAGAACCTGCGCGACGCGCTCGACAAACTGCAGCTGAACGACGCTTCGCTCAACTACCAGCCCGAAACCTCGACCGCTCTTGGCTTCGGCTTCCGTTGCGGGTTTCTCGGGCTGCTGCACATGGAAATCGTGCAGGAGCGGCTTGAGCGCGAGTTCAATCTCGATCTCGTAACAACCGTACCGAGCGTCGAGTACCGAGTATATCTGACCGACGGAACGATGGCGCTCATCGAGAACCCATCGCTCATGCCGCTGGCAGCGGTCATCGAACACGTCGAAGAACCGTATGTGAAAGCGCGCATCGTATCGCCAAGCGATTACATCGGACCAATAATGACGCTCGGCACCGAACGACGCGGCGTGTACAAGAACATGTCATACATCGACGCTGCACGAGTGGAATTCGATTTCGAATTTCCTCTCGGCGAAATCATTCTCGATTTCTTCGACAAGCTCAAGACGATCAGCCGCGGCTATGCGTCGCTCGATTACGAGATGCTGGAATACCGGAAGAGTGATCTCGTCAAACTTGACATGCTCATAAATGGAGATCCGGTGGACGCATTCTCGGTGATCATTCACCGCGACAAGGCGTACGACTGGGGCCGGAAGATTTCGGACAAACTGAAGGATTTGATTCCGCGTCAGCTGTTCGAAGTAGCAATTCAGGCTGCACTTGGCGGCAAGATCATCGCTCGTACGACGGTGAAACCGCTGCGCAAGGATGTGCTTGCGAAGTGCTACGGCGGCGATATCTCGCGGAAGCGCAAGCTGCTCGAGAAGCAGAAGGAAGGCAAGAAGCGCATGAAGCAGGTAGGCTCGGTTGAAATCCCGCAGGAGGCGTTCCTCGCAGTACTGCAGGTAGACTGACCGATGCGTTCGCTCGTTGTGCAGACGAGCTTCATCGGGGACGTCGTGCTCACGACGCCGCTTCTGGCGCGGTTGGCGCAGGACGGAGACGTGGATGTCGTCACGACTCCGATTGGCGCAACACTGCTCACGACGCATCCGGCAGTATCGCGGCTCATCGTGTACGACAAGCGTGCAGGAGACAAAGGCGTAGCCGGTTTCGTGCGAATCGCCGGCAAGGCACGCGGAGCGCATACGGCGTTCCTCTGTCAGGGATCTACTCGAAGTGGCGCACTCGCGTTTGCGGCGCGTTGTAGTGAGCGGATCGGTTTCACGACATCTGACGGAAGATGGACATATACCAGACGCGTGGAATATCGTGAGGACTGGCACCACGCGCGCCGGCTTCTGTCGCTCGGAGATACCGCACTCGCCGCTTCGGCCGACGATCCTCAAAGCGCGTTGATCCGGCCAACTCTGTTCCCGACCAGCGAAGATCGCGACGCAGTAGATGAGTTGGTGAAGGATCGAGCACGCCCTTTTGTTGCACTGGCGCCCGGGAGTGCCTGGCAGACAAAACGCTGGCCGGGCTACGGCAGGCTCGGCGAGCTGCTCGCGGACGAATACGACATCGCAATCGTGGGTGGCTCCGGGGACTTCGCGGCGGCGAGGGACATTACGGCGCGCATTGCGCCTGAGCGAATAGTCGATGCGACTGGTAAGTTGTCTCTGTTGGGCTCCGCCGAACTGATCAGACGCAGCGTTGCTCTTGCAACCAACGACTCGTCGCCACAGCATCTGGCTTCGGCGGTCGGCACCCCGACAGTAACCATATTTGGTCCGACCGTTCCTGAGTTCGGGTTTGGACCGTTGGCAGCCGGCTCGCGGACGGTCGGGAATCATCTGCTGGATTGCCGCCCGTGCGATCGCCATGGTCCGGCGGTGTGCCCGCTTGGACACTGGCGTTGCATGAACGAGATTACCGCTGAGGAGGTCGCCGAAATGGTCCGAACCGTGATTCTCGAGGAAACAAACCGATGAGCCGCGAGCAATACATAATTGGCGTCGACCTGGGCGGCACCAACCTCTCCGTAGGCGCGATGCCAATTGATGGCAGCCGCGAGATCGGTTTGCGTACACTTCCGACACGCGCCGATCTTGGCGCAGACGCTGTATCCGACCGAATCGCAGTCATGATCGAAAGCGTCGTGATCGACCTCGCACGAAATACCGGCGCGAGTCGCGATGATATTCTCGGAGTCGGAATCGGTTCTCCAGGCCCGCTCGACCGTGAACGCGGAGTCGTGATTTTTACACCGAATCTTGGCTGGCGCGACTATCCGCTACGCGACGAAATATCGAAGCGCGTGAACATGCGCGCTACGCTCGATAACGATGCGAACTGCGCGACGTTCGGTGAATTCTGGCGCGGAGCCGCGCGAGGTGGGCGCAACGTCATCGGCATGACCCTCGGCACTGGCATCGGCGGCGGACTCGTTCTCAACGGGAGTCTGTATCACGGCGTCTCGGACGCTGCCGGCGAAATTGGGCACACGTCGATCGAAACGAATGGACGTCGCTGCAAGTGCGGAAATTACGGCTGTCTCGAAGCATATTGCTCGGGCCCCGCGATAGCAGAGCGCGCGCGCGAGGCGTTGGATGGTGATCCGAGCGCGACGATCGACGCGCTCGTCGATGGCGACATGTCGCGACTCACCGCACACGTTGTGTACGAAGCTGCACGCCGGGGCGATGTTGTCGCGCGCGAAGTCGTGCGCGATACGGCGCGATTCCTCGGGACTGGACTGTCCAATCTCATCAACATCTTCAATCCCGATACAGTCGTCCTCGCCGGCGGTGTTACGCAGGCGGGCGAGGCGCTCATGCTTCCACTACAGGCCGAGGTAAAGCGGCGCGCATTCAAAGTCTCTGTTGATGCGTGCAGGATCGTGCTCGGCTCGCTTCCAATGTCAGCTGGTGTCGTTGGCGCTGTCGCGACATTCAAAGAGCGGGTACTGGGTTCACTCTGATGCGCGCGCGACGCCGCGTCGGCGTCATCGGCACTTTTGTCTGGGACGAGATTCACGGTCGTGATCCCATACAGGCGCCCATTCAGGAGTGGGGCGGCATCACTTACGCCCTCGCTGGCCTCGACGCATCCCTCTCCGATGATTGGGAAATCGTTCCGCTCATAAAGGTTGGAAGCGATCTCGCGCAGCGCGCGCGATCACCTCACGACCCTGCGTCGCATGGCGCCGGATGCTGCAATTATCGAAGTGCCGTATCCGAACAATCGCGTAACATTGCGTTACGAGAGCAGCGAGCGGCGAACTGAAAAACTCACTGGCGGAATTCCGGGCTGGCAGTGGCTCGGGCTCAAGCCACTTCTCACTGGACTCGATGCGCTGTACATCAACCTGATCAGCGGTTGGGAACTGAATCTCGAAACCGCACAGCTCATCCGTCAGAACTTCCCGGGCGTAGTGTATTGCGACATGCACTCCCTGCTGCTGGCGGTGGACGCTGACGGTTATCGGGTTCCGCAGGCAATTCCAAACGTGCCGGCGTGGATGCAATGCTTCGATGTGCTCCAGGTCAACGAGGACGAACTCGCATTGCTCGCGCCCGATGCATTGGAGCTAGCCGCGACCGCCATGGCGGCCGGGGTATCTGCCATAAATGTGACATTGGGTCCACGGGGCGCGATCTACTTCGCCGCACCTGGGTTCGAACGATTGTCCGATATCCGAAGATCATCGCTCCCCGTATCCGGAGCGGTGCATGGTGCAATCCGCACTTCACGGGTGGCGGCGATCACCCAAGAGCCTAGTCGAACGCTCGATCCGACTGGCTGCGGCGATGTCTGGGGCTCAACCTATTTCGCGCGCCTGCTCGCAGGTGATAAGTTAGGCGACGCGATTGATGCGGCAATGTTGGCAGCGACGCGCAACCTGACTCACCGTGGGGCAACCAGCCTCGCCAGCTACCTCCGAGGAGAACTCTCGCTAACGTGACGAACGTCATCACTGTTCCACCATCACTGGATGACGCCACGTTCGAGCAGATACTGGAGCCATTGTCGAGGCTCCA
>JBDTAW010000004.1:0-5947 GCA_039924445.1 Gemmatimonadaceae bacterium | reverse complement strand
TTCGATCAGTACCACGTTCCATACACGATGATCACGGACAAGGACATCCGCGCCGGGAATCTTGCGTCACGATTCGATGCGATCGTGCTGCCCGACCAGAATGCGCGACAGATATCCGGCGGTGCGCGTGGCAACTACCCAGACTCACTCAAGGGTGGTCTTGGTGACGGAGGCGCAAAGCAACTCGCAGCGTTCGTCGATGCGGGTGGAACTCTCGTCGCGTTCAACTCGGCCAGCAACTACGCGATAGAGGCGCTGTCGCTTCCGGTCAAGAACGTGCTCGCGGAATTACGCCCGAAGGATTTCTACGCACCGGGCTCGCTGTTCCGCGTCGAGTTTGATCGTGCAAATCCGCTTGCAGCCGGAATGACGGCACCGGAGCCTGCGGTCTGGTTCGAAGGAAGTCCGGCATTCGAAGCAACTGATCCATCACGTGTCACGATCGTTGCTCGATATCCCGCGCGGGGTGATCCGCTACTCTCTGGCTGGTTACTCGGCGCGGATCACATCAACGGCAAGGCTGCGATGGTGGATGTCAAACGCGGCAAGGGTCATGTAGTGCTGTTCGGTTTCCGACCTCAGTACCGCGGCCAGAGCATGTCGACCTATCCACTGGTGTGGAATGCACTGAGGTAGTTGGCGGGCTCCATCCGTCATCCTCGCGAAAGCGAGGATCCATGTTGTGTTTTTGGCTGGGTTGAAAATGGATTCCTGCTTTCGCGGGGATGACGTATCAGAGACGCTCACGTCAATGCAGCGTCTCATGCCGAGCCAACATCGCTACGAAGTCTGCAATTCGCCGAGCGCGGGTTTCAGCGCGCTTTGCATTGTGTATACGGAACAGAATTGCGTATCGATTCTGGCTCGATAACGTCGCGAAGAACGTGGCGGCTTTCTTGTTCGCATCAAGTGCGGCCTGCAGATCTGGTGGAACCTGCGCCTGTGCCTGCGGTGCGTAAGCCGCGTCCCAACGGCCGTCTTTTTTTGCGCGATCCATCTCGCGCGCGCCCGCGGGTCGCATTCTCCCGCTCTCTGTCAGCGCTATCGCCTTGTCACGATTGATCTGTGACCAGATGCTCCTGGCGCGACGCGGCGTGAACCTCTGGAAAAACGTTTTCTCGTCGCGACCTCTCCGCTGACCGTCGATCCAGCCGAAAGACAATGCTACATCCAGAGCCTCGGCGTGAGTCACTGACGCGATACCGGATCCTTTCTTACCTATCACGATCCAGACGCCGTTGGAAGTGGCGTGATTTTTATCCAGCCACTTGCTCCACGCAACGTCTGTGGCAAATGCAACCTCTTCGGCCTGCGTCGTTCGTACCACTTCCTTCGCCATTCTCTTAACCGTGGGAGATGTCCGACGAGACGCCGAGAACGTTACGGCTTCGGCTTCGGCTGGAGCATCTGAAGGGCACGCGCAGCGCGGCGATCCTTCGGATTCAACGAGACTGCCTTCTCGTAGCTCTTGATAGCCGCCGCGGTATCACCCGAAGCGAGCTGCCCAGCGGCGGCGGCGCTCCATGCAGGCCCGGACGTTGGAGCGAATTCGAGATTCAACATGTAGAACTTGAGCGCATCGGACGTGCGACTCCGCTGCTGCAGCGTCTCACCGACTTCTGTGAGTGGAGCGACTCCAAAATCGTACGAGCCGGATCCGTAGTAACGCGTCCGCAAGTTCCGGTACAGCGTCATCGCAGAATCGGGACCGGCGGAATCGTATGCCGTCAGAACAACCTGCTGAAGTTGACGAGGTTCAGTGAGGCCGTGGTGACACGTCGCGCACGAAACAACAATTGGCGGCTGCAACCGCGATGGGAGTTTGGTCAGATACTCGCCGTTGATTGCGGCGACCATATGAAGCATCGTGCGAGCCTTGATCTTCGTCTGCTTTGTATCCAACGAAAAGTCGCGCTTGGTTCCAGGTTCGTCGCCAGTCACGTGGCAGAACTCGCAACCAACACCGAGCGCTTTCGTGAACGTCTCCATCGTATCCAGAAGCGCTCGACGCGGAATATTTTTGGGGAAGTACTTCAGATTCTTGAGAGGCTCAGGCGGGCCCGGCGGGCCTTGATTCTGAGCTCCTATCGTGAGCACTGGAAATACGATGGCTGCACAGGCAACAAGTGCAAGAATCCGAATGCGTGACATGGACTAGACGGTTTGAAGGGAACGCCGCGATCGCGCGGCGCAGGATGTCTGTGAAAATAGTACGTTCCTAACCCTTCAGAAGTTGACAGAGGAGTCCTGATTTCGGAAGACCGCCCCCGAGCTGTGGGATCCCTTGCCGTAACCGCTCGGGCACCGTCGGGTGTGTTTCGGGATCGTGTTCGGGTGCCTATAGAACGCCGGCTATTCTCCCAACGGTAGTGTCAGCGTGAACGTCGAACCAACCCCTTCCTCGCTCTCTACCGTCAAATCACCCCGCATGGCCCGTGCGAAGTTGCGACTTATCGCCAATCCCAGACCGGTGCCTTCCTGTGGGTTCGCGAGACCTCTCCCTACCTGCACGAAGGGTGCGAAAACGGATTCGAGTTGCTCGGCACGAATGCCGACGCCGGTATCGCGCACCTTGAACCATACATGATCGTCATTCTTGCCACACGTAAGTTCAACCTCGCCACCATCTGGGGTGAACTTCACCGCGTTAGACAGCAGATTTATGAGAATCTGCTGAGTCTTCGCCTGATCGGCGTATACTACTAATGATGCAGGACACGTTGCGACATTGAGTGCGAGTTTTTTGGCGTGCGCCTGCGGCATGATCATCGAACCGAGTTGCTCAAGTATGTCGCGCACATGCACATAACCCACTTCATATGTGATCTGTCCTGCTTCGATCCGACTGAAGTTCAGAATATCGTTGATGATTCCCAACAGGTGTCGCTGGCTGCGCTGAAGGCGTTCCAGCTGCTCGCGCTGCCCAGCGGTGATGGGTCCATTGACTTCCATCTCCAGGAGTTGCGCGTATCCCCCGATCGCATTCAGCGGCGTACGCAACTCATGACTCATCGCGGCAAGAAACTCACTCTTGGCGCGATTCGCTCTATCTGCCGCGCTCCGCTGCGCGTCGAGTTCCGCCATGAGCGCATGCATTGTCTCTGTGTTTGCTTCGGCAATAGTGCGGGCTGCTTCCTCGCCAGCGACGCGTTGCGCGTCTGCTATTGCACGCTCCTGCGCCGCGAGTCGCTCCGTGAGATCCCGCGTGACCTTGGCAAACCCGGTGAGCGTTCCGTCAGGAAGATGCACCGACGTGAGGACGACACTTGCCCAGAAGCGCGTGCCATCCTTTCGAAGCCGCCACCCTTCTTCCTCGAACTTTCCTGTCTGCGTCGCAACGGCAATTTCCAGTTTCGGCTTCCCGGCTTCGACGTCCTCCGGCGGATAGAAAACTGAGAAGTGCTTTCCGACAATCTCGTCCGCCTCGTAGCCCTTGATGCGTTTAGCACCGGTATTCCACGTTGCGACGTAGCCGTTCGCGTCGAGCATGAAGATGGCATAGTCCTCCACGCTCTGCACCAGTAGCCGAAACCGCTCCTCGCTCTCCCGAACTTTCTCTTCAGCTTTCCGACGTTCGGTGAGATCGCGAGTGACCTTCGCGAAGCCAATCAGCTGTCCGTCATCGTCCCGAAGTGCCGTGATCAGGACATTTGCCCAAAAATGCGAACCATCCTTGCGGAGGCGCCAGCCTTCGTCCTCCACCTGGCCAACCCTGGTCGCGACCTCCAACTCCCAGTCGGGCTTGCCGGCCTCAATGTCGTGCCGGGGGTAGAACACGGAAAAGTGCTTCCCAATGATCTCATGTGGGAGGTACCCCTTCAAACGCTGAGCTCCCGCATTCCAGGTGAGGATATTGCCGAGCGGGTCGAGGGCGAAGATCGCGTAATCTTGCACCTTGTCGACAAGCAGCTTGTACAGGCCCTTCGATTCGCGGAGGAGGGCCTGGGGGTCTGATGCACCAGCAGGAGAGGCCGTCGTCGGTTTCATCTATTCAGGATCAAAAAGGGACTCAACAGCACAGATCGTGTCAAAAACGCCCAGAGCACTGCGTAAACTTTTCGGCACAACGTCGAAGCCCTAAAAACATTTGAATGGCGGTGCGTCGGTAATCTAACAGTGGATCAGGTTGTTTGGCTTGACGACCCAATTCCGGCCGCCTAGGTTCGCCTCTTGACGGAGATATCCATATGACCCGAAGCACAGTCGTTCACATTGCAAGAGTCGTCGCTCACGCGGGCATGACCGCGTCCGTGCTCTTACTGGTCGCCATATCGGCCGGCCCCCTCATCGACGGCCACGCGTCAGCCCACGCCCAAACCACGCAACGCTCTGGGGCGCGATCCGGACTCCAATTCGACGTCTCGTTCCCCACCTCGGTTTCATCAGCCAAGCAGGATGGCCACATCATCCTGATCATCTCTCGTGACTCCAGCAGCGAGCCTCGGTTCCAGTACCAGGTGTACTCTCCCGACGTCCAGCCAGGCTTCGGTCTGGATGTTGACGGACTCGCTCCAGGCCAGACCGCCGTAATTGATTCGAAGGTTCTGGGATGGCCACTGAAAAGCGTCGCGGATATTCCAGCCGGCGACTATCGAGTGCAGGCCATTCTCAATCGATACGAAACATTCCATCGTTCCGACGGCCACACCATCAAGATCGCGCCCGACAAGGGTGAGGGACAGCACTGGTTCAGCAAGCCGGGCAACTTCTACAGCGAACCGATGCACGTGCACATCGATCCCGCGTCGGGTCAGACGGTGCATATCAGCCTTGCCAAGGTGATCGCGCCGATCCCCGAGCCCAAGGACACCAAGTGGGTGAAGTACGTTCGCATAAAGAGCGATCTCCTCTCCAAGTTCTGGGGAACTCCGATGTACATCGGCGCGTACGTGTTGCTCCCAGCGGGATTCGATGATCATCCACAAGCGCATTACCCGCTCGCAGTCGATCAGGGTCACTACCCAACGGGATTTGGCGAGTTCAGCCCCAATCCGCCAGTTCCGGGCTCGCGCGATAGCGTGCGTGTTTCCTACGCGTACGACCTCTACAAGAAATGGACGGGTCCGAATTTCCCGCGCATGCTCGTCATGAAGATTCAGCATGCGAATCCGTTCTACGATGATTCGTACGCAGTGAACTCCGCCAATCTTGGCCCCTACGGCGATGCTATCGTCAAGGAATTGAGTCCGTACGTCGAGAAGAAATTCCGCGGAATTGGCCAGGGATGGTCACGCACGCTTTACGGTGGTTCGACTGGTGGTTGGGAGTCGCTTGGCGAACAGATCTTCTATCCCGACGACTTCAACGGCGCGTGGGCGTTCTGCCCCGATCCGGTGGATTTTCGCCAATACGAAACCATTAATATCTACAGCGACACGAGTGCGTTCTACTTCACCGCAGACTGGAAAAAAACGCCGCAACCGTCGGGTCGCAATTATCTCGGTCATCTGCTCACGACGGTCGGAGATGACAATCACTGGGAGTATGTGCAGGGCCAGAAGGATCGATCAAGCGAACAGTGGGATGTTTGGGAGTCGGTGTTCGGTCCAGTCGGCGCCGATGGCTATCCAGCGCGCATTTACGACAAGCTCACGGGCCACATAAACCCGGCAGTCGCGGAATACTGGAAGGAACACTACGATCTGCGCTACATCCTCCAGCGCGACTGGAAAAAAGTGGGGCCTAAACTCGTCGGCAAGATCCACATCTATTCCGGCACAATGGACAGCTGGCATCTGAACAACGCCGTGTACTTGATGCAGGACTTTCTTGACACTACGAAGGATCCGTACTACGCTGGTTCAATCGAGTACGGTGATAGGTACGAGCACTGCTGGACGGGCGACTCGCAGCATTCATTAAGAATCGGCGGCATGACAGTTCAACAGCGATTCATCCCGATCATGGCGCGTCACATCATCAGCACGGCGCCGGCTGGTGCGGATAC
>JBDTAW010000003.1:0-9769 GCA_039924445.1 Gemmatimonadaceae bacterium | reverse complement strand
GGGTTCGCCAGCCTTTCACGACGAATCACCTTGATGAACGCCGTTGCCAGCTCAGGATCGAATTGAGTACCGGAGCATCTCGCAATCTCGGCAATCGCGTCATCCGGAGACATAAACCGACCACGCCGGTACGCGCGACCGCTCGTCATGGCGTCGAACGCATCTGCAACACCCGCTATCCGCGCTTCCATCGGAATGTCGTAGCCAGCCAGCTTGTCGGGGATGCCGCGCCCGTCAAATCGTTCGTGATGCGAGCGCACGATACTCAGCGCGACAGGCTCCTCGCCGAGCAACGGCGAAAGTATCTGCCAGCCCAGCATCGGATGCGTCATGATGTGCTGGTACTCCTCGTCAGTGAGCGGCCCCTCCTTGTTCAACACAGCTTCCCGAACGCCGATTTTCCCGATGTCGTGAACCTGGCCACCCAGCTCGATCTGCCTGACCATCGACTCCGGCAATCCAATCTCGCGCGCCAGAAGCGATGAATACTGACTGACGCGGATCGAATGCCCGCGGGTGTATTGGTCCTTCACCTCAAGCGCCTCCACCAGCGCCTGAACGCCGCCCAGGAACAGTTCCTCAAGGCGGCGCGCCTGCGCGGCTACCAGACGCTCCAGCCCTGTCTGATAATCGCGGTTCTCGAGTATCAGCCGTCGCTTTTCCATGGCCTGGCCCACACGGGCCAGGACTTCTTCCAGGTGGAACGGCTTGGTCAGATAGTCCATCGCGCCGTTCGCGAGGCAGCTCAGGGCCAGCTCTACGTCGGCGACCGCGGTAATCAGGATGACGGCGAGGTCCGGGTATTTGGCCCGCGCCTGCCGAAGCAGCTCGATACCGTCCATCCGGGGCATACGGATGTCGCTGAGTAGAAGCGCGGCTGCTGGTACCTTGGCCAGCTGTTCGAGCGCCTCCACCCCATCCGCAGCCTCCAGGCAGGTAAACCCGTCGCTCGTCATCAAGCGCACAAGTACCTGTCGCAGCCTGGGCTCATCGTCCGCGATTACACAAAACATTGATGCGGCCACCGTCACGTCATCATCCCGGTCATATTTCAGGAAGTAGTCTAGCCTCTGATCCCTACACCTGCCATGACCAAGATCTTCGATTCAGACATGTCCGCCGCCTTCGGAACCCGGGCGATCCACGCCGGCCAGCGTCCCGATCCCCTGTCCGGGGCAATAATGACGCCGATCTACCAGACGTCCACATATGTCCAGGAGGCCCTCGGCGTCAATAAAGGCTACGAGTACGCCCGGGGAAAAAATCCGACCCGCGAGGCGCTGGAGCGAAATGTCGCAGCCCTCGAAGGGGCTCGGCACGGCTTCGCATTTTCCAGCGGAATGGGCTGCCTCGACTCGATCATGAAGCTGTTCAAATCGGGCGATCACTTTGTCGTTGGCGAAAACGTGTATGGCGGAACGTACCGACTGTTCGACAAGATCCTACGTGCTTACGGAATGACGTTTTCCTACGTGGATACACGCGACCCACAGCTCATAGCAGATGCGTGCACCAGCGCAACCGCGGCAATCATCATCGAGACACCGACCAACCCGCTCATGCGGCTCACCGACATCCAGGCCGCTGCGGATGTCGCTCATTCGCATAAAGCGCTTCTCATCGTCGATAATACTTTTGCGTCGCCTTACTTCCAGCATCCGTTCAAGCTTGGTGCAGACATTGTCTGGCACTCGTCCACCAAATACCTGAATGGTCACAGCGACATGGTCGGCGGAATTGCGCTCGTCGTCGACGACGATCTGGCGAGCAGGCTGCAGTTCATTCTGAATGCTTCCGGCGCGGTACCCGGCCCGATGGACGCGTGGCTGGTCCTTCGTGGTACGAAGACTCTGCACCTGCGGATGGAACGTCATGACAGTAACGGACGCGCAATTGCCGCGTGGCTTGCGTCCAGGCTTGGCGAGAGCAACGTGTTCTATCCTGGACTCGAATCACATCCACAGCACGCTCTCGCTGCCAAGCAGATGTCCGGCTTCGGCGGCATGATTTCCGTCGAAACGGGAAGCCGCGATAACGCCGCACGCATGCTTCAGCGCGTCAAGGTCTTCTCCCTGGCGGAGTCACTTGGCGGCGTCGAAAGTCTCATCAACCAGCCCGCCGAGATGACCCATGCATCGGTGGAACCCGCCCGACGCGCGCAGCTAGGCATCACCGACGGGCTCATACGACTGTCCTGCGGTGTCGAAGACGTAGGCGATCTTATCGCAGACCTCGACCAGGCCCTCAAATGACCGACTCTCTTCCTATGGTTACGCCCTTCCAGCGTCGCACCCTGACCCAGATCGCGCCCGTCGCCTGGGAACATGCGGCCGACCGCGCAGCGTTGCAAACGCTACGTGCGATTCCTGGATTGGATGAACTTGTGCGAAAGGTCATGAGCTTTCTCGGAGAACGCGGCGTGCGACAACTTTTCACCGCCGACTCCGTGCGCGTCAATGAGCGCCAGCGACCCAAGCTGCACGCACTGTATTCCGAAGTGCTGGAAACACTCGACTGGTCCGAACGCCCCGATCTGTTCGTTACGCAGACTCCGTTTGTGAACGCAATGGCCGTGGGCTTCGAGAAGCCGTTCATCGTCGTGCACACCGGTGCGCTCGGAATGCTCGCTGAGCCACAGCAGCGCGTATTGCTGGGTCACGAGGTGGGCCACGTGATGAGCGGTCACTCCACGTACTCAACACTCGCACTGCTGTTTCTTTCATTCGGGTTCAATGCGATTCCCGGGCTCGGTCTGATCGCGCTCCCGATTCAGCTCGCACTACTCGAATGGTATCGCAAAGCCGAGTTCTCGGCCGACCGTGCGGGCCTGCTCGCATCGCAGGAACCGCTGGAAGCGATGCGCATGTTCCTGCTCTTCGCGGGTGGCACCAGCGATGCAGACGAAACGAGCCTGGATGAATTTCTCGTGCAGGCCCAGGAATACGAGAGCGATTCCGGCGCGGTCAATCTTCTGTTCAAGCTGCTCAACGTAGCTGGGCGAACGCACCCCTTCAACACGGTTCGGGCCGCTGAACTGCAGCGGTGGATCCAGTCAGGCGGATACGACACGATACGAAGCGGCGAATATCCTCGTCGTGGTCCGGATGCCGAGCGGCCGCTGAGCGATGACTACGCCGATGCCGCTGACTATTACGGCGACAAGGTCAAGTCGATGATGAATCAGATGAGCGATGCTGCTCGTCGCGCGACGGACACCATGAACAACGCATTCCGCGGCGGATCGGAGTGAAGGTTCTGATCGTCGGAAGTGGCGCCAGAGAGCACGCGATCGCGTGGAAGTTGCTGCAGGACGACCCAACGCTCGACGTTATCGCGGCCCCCGGAAACCCGGGAATTGGCACGCTTGCGCGCTGCGTTCCAATCCCGGCGGACGACTTGCACGCGCTGTTGGCACTTGCACGTGCGGAAGCGGTTGATCTCACATTCGTGGGCCCGGAAGCACCGCTCGACGCCGGGATCGTCGACCTCTTCAGAGCCAACGGTCTTCCCATCTTCGGACCGACCAAAGGCGCGGCGCGCATCGAAACGTCAAAACGGTTTGCGAAGGAGTTGATGGCACACGCCGGAGTACCTACTGCTCACGCGAGCCATCACACTTCGGTGGATACGGCTATCGGCGCGGCCCACGCTCTTGGCGCGCCCGTGGTAATCAAGGCCTCGGGACTTGCCGCGGGAAAAGGCGTGGTCATTGCGTCAACGATGGCCGCGGCGGAGCACGCAATTACAGAAATGCTCGACGGTGGAGTCTTCGGTGCAGCAGGTAGTGAAGTTCTCGTCGAGGAATTCATGGAGGGCGAGGAAGTTTCAATCTTCGCAATATGTGACGGGCAGCACTCGCGGTTGATGATCGCGGCGCAGGATCACAAACGCCTCGAGGACGGCGATATCGGGCCGAACACTGGCGGCATGGGCGCATACGCACCAGTTTCGCTCGACACGCCAACTCTACGCGAATTCGCCAAGGTCCGGATCATCGATCGGGTCTTGGCCGCTTTGCATGAGGAAGGCCATCCGTTCACTGGCCTGCTCTATGCCGGTTTGATGCTCACCGCACGCGGCCCTATGGTCGTAGAGTTCAACTGCAGATTCGGCGACCCGGAAACGCAGGCGCTATTACCACTCATGGCGAGCTCGCTGTTGCAGCCAATGCTCACGGTTGCGCGCGGTGAAACGCTGGTGGACACTCCGGAATTCGAATGGCTTCCCGACTGTTGCGTAACAACAGTGCTGGCTGCCGCCGGCTACCCTTCGCACGTCCGAAAGGGAGATCCAATATCCCTTCCCGAACCACAGGAGGGAGTGTACATCTTTCACGCCGGCACTAGGCTCGCAGACGATTCAGCGACGCACCATACGCCTGTCCCATCAGTTGTGACAAATGGAGGTCGAGTACTATCCGTAAGCGCCGTCGCGTCGACACTGCATTCGGCTGCAACGATGAGCCGCCACTACGCGGGACGCATCAGCTTTGCCGGAAAGCAAATGAGGCACGACATCGGCTGGCGTGAACTTTATCGGAAGATGGAAACGCCAAACGGCAGCGATCGCCATGCCTGAGTTACCTGAGGTAGAGACGATTGCGCGCGGCGTGAACGCGGCCGTCGCTGGCCGCACGATAGAAGCTGTTGGTGTCCCGCGACCGGATGTGCTGCGGGAGGCTACCCCGCGTACATTCGCCCGACGCGTCCGCGGAGCAACCATTCTCGAATCGCGACGGCGCGCCAAACATATCGTTGTGACACTCGATAACTCCGACTCGCTTGTCGTGCAGCCGCGCTTTACCGGCGCGCTTCTGGCGACGCGCGGCAGTGAGCTGACCGATTACGACCGGCATTACACCGCAGTTCTCCTCGGGCTCGATTCCGGCTATGTGCTAGCCTATCGGGACGTGCGGCGCCTCGGAACTGTTGCACTGATGAATTCCGAGCGACTTGAGGACTACTTCGGGGAGCTGGGCGACGAACCGCTGGAAGAGGGATTTACTGGCGCGCGACTTTCGGCTATTCTTCGCGCGTCTCGCCAGCCGGTCAAGAAGGTCATCATGGATCAGTACAAGGTTGTCGGAGTCGGCAATATCTACGCAAATGAAGCACTCTGGCGCGCCGGGATCGATCCGTCGCGGGCCGCGGACAGAATCACTCCGAGCGAAGCCTCCGATCTCCGTGACACTATCGTCGCAGTTCTCGACGAAGCAATCGCATCGGGCGGCTCCAGTATCCGGGATTACCGAAATGCTACCGGTGAGGCCGGCACATTCAGCGAATTCCTGTCCGCGTACGGACGCGGCGGTGAAAAGTGTTATCGATGCGGCGCAAAACTGATCGAGACCCACGCCGTCGATGGACGACAGACGGTGTTCTGTTCGCACTGTCAGAGCTGACTGCTTAATTCAAGTGTCAAAGCCCCGCGCATACACCTTCAAGGATCCCACGAGCGAGGAGCAACTCGCTACCATGCGAGCCGTAGTCCGCGAAACTGCGCGCAACGTGCCCGGTGTGTACCGGATGATCGCCGATAACGGCGAGATCGTGTACGTCGGCAAATCAAAGCAAATCCGCTCTCGCCTGCTGAGCTACTTTCGTGCATCCTATCCGGAAGACAAGGGTGCTCGGATTCTCCGCGAAGCTGTCAAAGTTGAATGGGATTACGAGCCGAGTGAATTCGCCGCCCTGCTGTGCGAACTCCGGCTGATCAAGAAATACCGGCCGCGCTTCAACGTCGCAATGAAGCGCGACGCGCGTCACTACTCGTTCATCAGGATTTCGCGCGGTGCTGCTCCTCGACTTAACGTCGTGCGCGGTGCGAGCCCGGATGATGCCGCGGTTTACTACGGACCCTTCGTTGGAGCACAGCGAGTTTCGGAGGCAGTTCGAGAGCTCAACGACGTACTCGGCTTACGGGATTGTCGCAGCGACATGCCGATCTTTTTCTCGGATCAGCACGAATTGTTTCAGATAGGGCGCACTCCTGGTTGCATCCGCTACGAGATCGGGAAGTGCCTGGGACCGTGTGTTGGCGGCTGCACGTTTGCTGAATACGACAAACAACTGGCGCTGGCGCGCGCCTTTCTTGACGGATCCAATGCCGGGCCCGCCGACACTTTGCGGCAGCAGATGGAAAAAGCCAGTGACGCGATGCAATTTGAGCGCGCCGCGATCTTCCGAGACAAGCTTGGACGCCTCGAGACACTCCGGGAGCAGTTCGATCGCCTTCGCTTTGCGGTAGAGGCCCTATCCTTTGTATACGATGTCTCCGGCTTCGATGGACGTCATCGCACCTATGTCATTCGACGTGGCGTAGTGCGTGCGGAGCTGGACACTCCGACCAGCCGACGCGATCGCGCCGCGATGCGGAGGCTGGTGGCCGACATCTTCGACGAGAAATCAACACCTAGCTGGACAGTCCCGACCCATGAGATCGACGAGCTGCTGTTGCTCTCAAGCTGGTTTCGCAAATTCCCAGAAGAGATGAAACGCGCAACTCGCGTGGCCTGATGAGCCGCAGCAGACCCATCAGCTACTTCAATCCTGCTTCTTGTGGCTGTCGCCACCTCGTGGCTTTTGCGTCGCACGAGGATCTGGCTCGCCGGTCTTTGCATCCAACACGGCTTCAGTAGAATCAGGCGAATCCATCCCGCGCCCGACGGTGCGCTCCCCGAATTTGTCAGCCCGCTTCTCAGCCGCGCTTTCCGGATCGGCCCCGGTGCGGCTTTTGCTATGCTTGCTGTCAGTCATGTGCGTCTCCGTGGAGGTCTGTGAGGTTTGTGCAACGACCAAGTGCATTCATCGTGCCCGCCTGCAGCTGTGATCGCGTGCGTTTGAACCGGTATCCGCGCCGGCGCCGGACCCGCGTGTCGGGCGACGTCCTTGCCTCCCATCCGCTCCTTCGACTGGGAGCAGCGCTGATTCTTGGCGCGGCTTTATCCACAACACAGGCCTGCCGTCGGGATGTTCCGGCGACAGCGGAGGTGCAACACCTTGATTCTCTACCGACGCCGCCGCCGCTCGCGCTGTCACGGTTCAATGTGCCACTGACTTACGACTACTCGCCGATCCTTGAAATGGTGGAAAGATCGGTTCCTAGACAGTTCGGCTCGCTCGACAGCGTGAAGGTGGTCGGAGACGACGAGAATCGGCACTACGCTTACGAGGCGAGTCGCGGGCCATTCACGTCATTCGTCCGCGATAACGAGGTTCATCTGCGAGCGACGCTCACCTACGCCGCGCGTGGATATTTCAAGCCGCGAATCGGCCCCACAATAAGCGCCGGGTGCGGTGGCGATACGCCCGCCGACCGACCGCGAGTCACTGTGGAACTCGTCACGCCGCTGACGATTTCTCCAGACTGGCATCTCGACTCACAGGCACGTATCCGCACGCTCGCGCCCACTACCAACACCGATCGCGACAGGTGCACCGTCAGCATCATTCGCTACGATGTGACCGAACGCGTCGTCAGCGCAGCAAGAGCGGCCCTGCGGACGCAGCTGCCCGATATCGACCGCAAGATCGACGGTGTCGATCTGTCCAGTCGCTTCCAGGAATGGTGGACGCTGCTGAATCGCCCGATCCAGCTCACGGACAGCGTCTGGCTGCTGCTCGCGCCGGACCGGCTCCGACTCGGTGGCATTAGCCCGGGTGTAACGCCACGCACGTTTGTCGTTGACGCCGGTTTGGACGCCCATCCCCGGATTGTTACCGGTCCGCAACCGCAGATCGTCGCAAAGCCACTCCCGGCGCTGGCGCGTGACACTGCATCAAGTGGATTTCGCGTTGTGCTCGAAGGAACCATCGATTACGCAACTGCATCCAGATCAATCGCCGTGGCACTTAGAGGCAAGTCCGTAACAGAAGCATCGCGAACAGTCACGGTACGAGATGCTTCTGTTTCACCCCGACCGCACGGGCAGCTCGCGCTCGCGATAAGCTTCAGCGGAGACGCAACTGGAACTGTCCTGTTCATCGGGACGCCGCACTACGATCGGGAAGCCGGCGAGCTTTCAGTTCCAAACCTCGACTACGATCTCAGCACCGACAATCCACTCATCAGTGCGTACAGCTGGCTCAAGTCTGATGCATTGCGCGCACTGTTCCGCGATAAGGCACGAATTCCGGTTGCGCCATTGCTCGACGCAGGAAAATCTCTCCTGCTCGAAGGAATGAACAGGAAGCTGGGTGACGATGTCACCCTGTCGGCGCAGATAGATTCGGTGGATGTCGCAAATATCTATGTCACCAAACACGGAATAGTCGTGCGCGCAATAGCTATCGGGAATGCCGGGATGCAGGTCCAGCAGCACTGACGCTATCGCCAACCGGCTTCTTTTCTCCCACATGTATCGCTACAACGCCAAAAGTGTACGAGCGCCAGTGGACAGAATCGAATCCGGCATCGCGCATTCGCTGCGCAAGATCTGTCTCCGTGGGAAAGTGCGCGACTGACTTCGGCAGATAGTTATATGCGCTGTGATGCCGTGCCACCGCATTGCCGATCAGCGGACACAGGTGGTTGAAGTAAAGGCGATACATCCATCCCACCAGCGGATTCTGAGTCGCACCAAACTCCAGGATCACGAATCGCGCCCCAGGTCGCAAAACGCGGTACACCTCGCGAAGCGCTCCATTCAGATCGACGACGTTCCTGATGCCGAACACGACAATCGACCCTGCAGCGAAACCGTCGACAAACGGAAGATCCAGTGCGTCAGCTGTAACCGGGCACACAACATCGGGCGACACCTTTCGCAACCCGGCACGGAGCATGGGCTCTGCAAAGTCCGCCGCGACCACTGACCCCTTGAATCCCTTCCCTGCAGCAATCTGCGACGATATGTCCATCGTGCCCGCACAAAGATCCAGATAGGTCGCCCCTGGATCGCGGTCAATATTCAGTTCGCGAATCGCCTTTCGACGCCACCACTGATCCAGCCTGAAGCTGATTATCCGATTGACGCGATCGTAGTGCGGCGCGATGTCCGAGAACATCTGCTTGACGTAGCCGCGTTTCACCGCCGCGCCCGTGGCCGCGGCATCTGCCGTGGCGCGTTCCTCGTCCAGAGCCGTCATATCTGAGCACCGACCGGACGATTGCCGCCAGTGCGTTTGCTATCACTTGCACCGACGCATTCTACCATGCCTCTATGCACCGGTTGCCGCGCCGGTCGACTGTGGCTGGGCCGGGAACGCGGCTAGTACTCGTTCCGCGAGTTGCGTAAGTGCCTTCGCCGCCCCCGATTCTGGCTCGGCGTCGACGATCGGTCTCCCGGAATCGCCGCCTTCGAGTACACGTGGGTAAAGCGGGATCTCCACCAGCAACGGAAGACTCAGCGTCTCAGCCAGCTTGCGGCCGCCCCCTGAGCCGAACAACGCAGTCGGCTTGCCGCAGTGAGGACACTCGAAGTACGACATGTTCTCGACAATACCGAGAATCGGAACGCCAACGCGCTCAAACATCTTCGCACCGCGCAGCGCGTCGCCAGTCGACACGTCCTGAGGCGTTGTAACAATCAGCGCACTGTGCACTTGCGTCGCCTGAACGAGCGAGAGTTGCGCGTCGCCGGTACCCGGTGGCATGTCGACAATCAAAAAATCCAGCTTGCCCCACGCAACGTCGCGCAGAAACTGGTTGATCACCTTCATGATGATGGGCCCTCGCCATATTGCCGGCTGATCCGGGGCAACCAGAAAGCCGAGCGAAACCACGCGTACGCCGTAGGCCTCATGCGGTATCATGCGGTCGTGGTTGTCCA
>JBDTAW010000002.1:0-21266 GCA_039924445.1 Gemmatimonadaceae bacterium | reverse complement strand
GGGAGTGCTACCTCGTAGGGCCCGAGTCCAGCCCCAAACCGATATACTGGCGGACCGAACTCAATCGTCCGTTGACCAATCCTTAGCAGCCCGACGGTTTCGGATCGAGCTATACTTACACGCTGACGGGATTTGCGCTCTCGTACTCGCGGCCTTTCCATTCAACGCTGCTGCCGCGAATGATGGCGGACAATGCGATGTACAGCGCGACGGCGGCGCCAACGGGGTAAAGCAGCGCGTAGCCAGCCGGCACTTGGGCCATTCGATAGTACACGAGCCACGAGAGCAGCGTAAAACCTGTTGATAGGGAGCTCCATATCAACAAAGCGTGCAGATTGAAAACGATTGCTACGACCAGCAGCGTCACCGGCACAAGCTGCATGAGAAACGGGAGCGGCAGGAGCAGCGGCGCGAGCACTGCTGCCTTTGCTCCTAGCGGCATGGAGTGGCGGCCGCCAGCAAAGAGATTTTTGCGCCATCCGCCAACCAACTCGCGCAGTGAAGTGTACATGCGCGTCGAAAGTTGGCTCATTCCGGACACAAGCACAGTCTTCTTGCCAAGTTCGAAGTAACGCTGGGCGAGCATGAGATCTTCTGCAACGTATCCGCGCACGAGGCCGTGACCGCCAAATTCATCATACACGGATCGGCGAACCATCAGATACTGACCATTTGCAATCTTGGCCGACGCTGATCTTGCCCGATTCACGATCTCCGTTCCACCGAAGCGCGTCAGGAGCACGGTAAATATCTGCATCTGAAGCAATCGCTCCCAGAACGTCACCATCTCCTGCCGGCCGAGAACCGAATAAAAGTCTGCGTCCGTGCGGAGCATTCCGTTCACCGATCGAGCAACGAGATCGGACGAGGCGCGCGCATCAGCATCCATGAAGATGAGGATGTCGCCGGTTGCGGCGTTGGCTCCAGTCTGGCATGCCCACTGCTTTCCGAACCATCCGAGCGGCAGCTCCGGGTTCTCCAGGACTATGAGGCGTTGGTCCTTGGTTGCAACGCTGCGTGCGATTTGTGCGGTGTCGTCGCTGGAATGATCGTTGACGATTACGACTTCGAATTCCGGATATTCAGATCCGAGGATTGATCGCAGGCAACCTGCGATGTTCCTTGATTCATTTCGCGCAGGCACTATGACGGAAACGCGTGGTGGCTCTATTGGTGGCTCGGCCGATTCATCGTCCAGAAAGGTCGAGCGGGTCATGCGTAGCGTGGCGATCACAGGGGTGATGATCCAGGGGATCGTAGCGATGAGCGCCACTTCGACAGGAGTGAGCAGGTTCGGCACGTGTGAAAGATAGGGGAGTGGGATACAGCTTGCCGCGAGTCTGGCGCGGGGGCATGTCAATTCGCGGCACGAGTCTGGCCCCGCGCCTCTGCTCGTTCCTTTAATCAGACGTGAAAAGCGGCAACGCATGTGCCAGATTACAGTCCTATCATGGGTTGTCCGACCAGTTATCCAGAGTGTATCCGTGCCAATCAGAGAATATCAGACCGTTCGAACTACAGGACCCGGCGCTCGGGTTGCGCTTGTTGCTCCATCAGGACCACTGCAGAGCGCTATGGATGTCGATACGGCAATAGCGAATGCGAAGTCGCTGGGCTGGGACGCCGTTGTCGGCGACCATGTACTCCAGCGATACAGCTATTTTGCCGCGCCTGATTCACAACGGATCGCGGATTTCAATGCTGCACTCAGGGACGATACGATCGACGCGATATGGTGTCTGCGTGGAGGTTACGGCGCGATGCGAATCGTCGAACATCTCGACTATGACGCGGCGCGGCGGCATCCCAAGCCAGTCATGGGCTACTCGGATATCTCGGTACTGCATGCGGCAATTGGCCGAGCCTGTGAGATTGTGTCCTATCACTCGCCAAACGCGCGGACTGCGCTATCGCCATTTGCGCGCGATTCCTTTGAGAAAGCGCTTCTGCATGGGCAGGATTCATGCGGTGTAGCATCGGATGCCCGTGTCATTCGCGGTGGTCGGGCGCGCGGAAGGCTGGCCGGTGGGAATCTGTCGCTGATATCTTCCCTGGTCGGTACGTCTTATTTTCCGGATCTCGACGGCGCGATTCTCGTCATCGAGGACACGAATGAAGGACTCTACAGGATCGATCGGATGCTTACACAATTGGCACTGGCGGGAGAACTTGCGGCGCTGGAGGGAATCGCGTTCGGATACTGCACGTCTTGTGATAGTGACGAGTCGCCCGGCGATACGCGTGAATCGCGCACGCTCGACGATGTGCTACGCGAGTTCGCGGACGCCATAGGCATTCCGTGCATTGCCGGGATCCCGATGGGCCACGTAGACGATCAATGGACCATTCCACTCGGCGCGAGCGCGACGCTCGATGCCGATTCAGTTACCCTCAGCGTAGAGGCGCAATGACGAAGAGCGGAAGTGATCTGATCGAGGAAGCAAAGACTCGAATAACGGAGATTGACGCGGCCCAAGCCATCGTCGAGCAGAAAACAGGCGACACCATATTCCTCGATGTTCGCGAACCTGCGGAATGGAACCTGGGCCACGTACCAAACGCAGTGCACATTCCACGCGGTCAGCTGGAAGGAAAGATTGAAGCGATCCTGCCACGAGACAGCAAGATCATCGTCTATTGTGCTCGCGGATCGCGCTCTGCTCTCGCCGCCGATACGATGCGACAGATGGGTTACAGCAGCGTAGCGTCTCTGAAGGGGGGCTTCAGGGACTGGGCAGACGTTGGTGGCGATATCGACGACTGATCCCACGTTTGGTGGTTAGCACAATTGGTTGAGAATGGTTGCACCCTCGACCAATTGTGTCACCACGAATTACTCAATACAGGTTCAGGTCCGCGTTGGCGTTGAGGCGCCTCGTGTCCTCATCCGCAGCGTTACTTGCTTTCTCGCGAAGTTGTTCGCGTTCGATCATGTTCATTTTTCGATCGTACGCATCGTTGACGTAACCGCGAACACTCGCCCAGTCTCCGTATAGCTTGCTGGTGCTGGAATCCCAGCCTTTTCGAAGATCCGGTTCGACATCTACAAAGGAGCGTCCACGGTAATCGGGATTCCGCGCGGCAATGTGACCCAGTCGGAAAGCCGGCCGGGCGGCGTCGAACTTACGATCTGCGAGACGCAGCGGTGAGTTGTCATAATGGTTCCTGTACACCGCTTCATCGTCCAGCGTGTATTCCTCGGCGGCGTCCACGACCGCGCGTCCAGCCCACCACCCGCCTACGGCGCCGGCGATGCCTCCGACGACGGTCCCGATGGGACCGCCGAGAGAACCTATGGCGGCGCCCACAATCGCTCCAGAAACGCCGGTTACGGCCTCGCCGACTTGATCGCCGGTGAGTCTCGAATGCTCCGTGTCTGGATTATCACGTCTTTCGTCGTGCATGTCATCCATAAAACCCTCCGGGGGGAATGCCAATGAACTCCTGGCGTGCAAGGCTTCCGATGACTTCAGGAAGCGCAAGGGGGGTGCCAATTACCTTGACACCGATGCCTTTGTCGTACCGATTCAATGAATGAGCGCTGCACTTCAGGTGGGGACTCAGGGATGGAACTATTCGGATTGGGCCGGCGTGTTTTATCCTGATGGAACGCGGCCAGCGGATTTCCTCGCTGTCTACGCGCGCGCCTTTAGTACGGTCGAAGTAGACTCGACATTCTACGCCGTCCCCGCTGCGGCGACGGTCCGTGGATGGTACGAGCGTACGCCGGACAATTTCATTTTCGCGCTCAAATTTCCGCAGGTTGTCACGCACGAGACGCGGCTGCGCGACGTTGACGGAACGACTGACGTCTTTTTTGAACGTGCACGAGAGCTGCGCGAGAAACTCGGCCCGGTGCTGGTCCAACTCGGCCCGGACTTCGGCCCGGAGGAGTTGCCTGCGCTCGTCGATTTCATCCCACGCCTTCCACGTGATGTGCGCGTTGCGGTAGAATTTCGTGCTAGAGGCTGGTTGACCCCGGGAGTGCTGGCTTTTCTCCGCGATTATGGAATTGCTGTCGCCCTCGTGGACGGTCAATGGATACCGCGCCGGTGGATGATAGAACTCATGGCGCGTCCAACCGCAGCTTTCCACTACGTCCGCTGGATGGGCCCGAACCGGAACCTGGTGGATCACTCACGAATTCAGGTTGACCGCTCGAAGGAGCTTGCGCGCTGGGTTGCAGCAATCGAGAAACTGCCCGCCACGGTGACTGATCTCTATGGCTACATGAGTAACTATTTCGCTGGCCACGCCCCGCGGTCGGCTCGCGAGGTCCAACAGCTACTCGGGCTTGACGACGTGGATCCCGAAATGCTCGGCGAACAGATGAGACTGTTCTAGCGCGGAAAGAGAAGGCCGCTCGCGCCGCTGCAAGCAATTGGACAGGCGGTAGCGGTCTGGCTGACGGCCGCGACCATGGATGGACCTCGCCCTTCGGCGGGGTGACACATCGGCGAAGTGCGGGTTCCCCCGCTAGTTTCGACGCATGGCTCGACGTACGCGCGATTATGTGCTGGTCGTATTTTCGATTGGCTTCGTCTCCCTGACTACCTCGCTCGGCTTCTGGCAGCTCCGCCGACTTGCTCAGCGACGGGCGCAGAACGCCGAAGTGGTGGCTCGTCTCGCTCAGCCAGCGATTCCGGTGCGACAACTCACTCACGATACCGCGGCCCTCCATTATCGCAGGGTAATTCTGGAGGGACGCTACGATTATTCCCGGCAGGTCAAGATTGCGGACCGTACTCGCGACGGCTCACCTGGTATCAACATCATCACACCTTTGCTGATTCCTGGGAGTGACACGGTAGTTCTGGTTAACCGTGGCTGGGTTTACGCACCGGACGGGCTGACTGCAGACCTGTCACACTGGCGTGAGGCGGACTCCCTGGACGGGACTGGCTATGCGCGGCCACTCTTCAGGGTATTCTCCGGTTCTCCGATTCTACCTGGTCGACCGGACACCTTCCGCTGGCTGGACCTGAATGCACTTCACGCGCGCTTGCCGTATCCGGTGTACCCGTTTGTTATAGTCCTTGACGGCGATCCGGCATCGCACGGGAAAATTCCACCGCGGGTACCGCCGCCGCCGCTCGACGAGGGACCGCACAAGAGCTACGCTATACAGTGGTTCTCGTTCGCGATTATCGCGATTGTGGGGATGTATTTCTTTCTGCGATCAGGGCAGGGTGACACAGCGCTGGACGATCTGTTCGTGGAGTAAAAACGCCTGCCGAACGAACGCTAGATCGGATTTGCCTCAACTTGATTGCCCACGATCGGCAATAGTCGGCGTTCATGCACCACATCCGCGATCACGTACCCGGTTACGGATATGGCTTCGCACAATTCGGCTTCTGTTACGGTGCCATCGTGGTCAATCGTCACTCGTCCCAATGAGACGTCCGCCGAACGGATCCCAGCGACTGGCGTCAGCGCGGTAAATACTGCGCGCTTGCAATGCTCGCCGCGCATGCCGGCGATAGTTACGATCGTTATCATGCCACCGAGAACTTAGTCCTTTTGCGTGCCCGCGGGCAATGGTAGCGGTGGTGACTTCTTCCGAGAGATAAACCGTTTCTCGAGAGCTGGCAGGAATTCGTCATACTTTGATCCTGGATTCCAAAGCACCCAACCGTCGTATCCAGCATCGTACACAGCCTGCTTTTCTGCTTCGAGCTGCGTTGCTCCGTAGTGGGGTGCGCCGAGCGTGAAGGCCTGGAGCCACGGGCGTACGTGCTCGGGGGTCGTGATCCCCAGCTTGGCGTCACGCTCGCGGGCGCTGGTAATCGCAATGAAGATTGTCTTGTGCGGTTCGGCATTCGGAATCGGGATGCCGAACGAGCCACGAGGATACAGCGACGGATACACCATGGGAAGCACCACGTCGATCACTGGCGAAATCTTTTCCCAATCCTGCCCGACTTCGAGTGCGCCGCGCACCGTGGTGACCAGGCCAAAGATGTCTGCCGTCATGCGGACGCCGTGCTGGTTGTACCTCGCACGCGCCTCCTTGAGAAAATCACGCAGCACGTCTGGCTTGGTTCGTCCCGCCGCCTCGGGAAAAACCTGGGCTGGCAGTGATTTGTATGGCTCGGGGAAGCGCACATAGTCAAACTGGATCTCGGCGAAGCCCATCTTCACCGCTTCGTCAGCGACGCGGAGATTGTAATCCCAGATCGCACGCGAGTACGGATTGACCCAGGTCACGCCCTTCTTGTCGCGCCACGGAGTGCCATCGGATTTCCGGATCACATGCTCCGGGTTCATCCGGGCAGCCACTGAATCCTTGAAGATCACCATTCGCGCGATTGGAAGTATCCCGTGAGCGCGGAGCGTATCCACCAGCGCAGGCAGGTTCGCCACCTTGTTCATCTTCCCTTCGTTGCGCTGAAGAAGCGGGTCCGAAGAATGCCAGTTGAGCCCGAACTCATCTTTGATATCGATTACAAGGCCATTGATCTCTGTAGAATCCGCAATCGCTATCAGATGCCGCATTCTGGCGGTGCTCTGAGCCGTGAAGCGATTCACATATAGAGCACGGATCGGCCGTGGCTCCTTCTGCAACGCGATGACTTCAGCCGATCCAGTCGGGGAGACTACCCGCGACGAATCAGGCCGAAGAGCGGGTGCTTCAGCCGTACCCTTGGCCAAATCGACGGTGCCAGCCGACGCCGAAGCTGGCGGTGCCTGAGTCGGCTTGGGTAAAGCTGATTCGCAGGCAAGAAGCGGGATCAGGAGGAAGGCGAAAATGCGAAGACGATGCACAGGAAGGTGGCAGAGAGTGAACGACCGGTGAAATTTAGAGCGTGGCGGGTGTCCGGACTATATTCAGCGCGATGCCACGGCGTAATCGCATTTTATCAAGCCAGCACGCAGGCGGAGTCGCGCGCGCCGCACTTGCGGGGGCTGCCACGGCCCTGATCGTAGGGGTCCTCGCGTGCTCAGGAAGGGGTTCCGGCCCGCCTGATGCGGAGTTTCTGGTCACGACGGCAGACTCTGCCTTCTGGGTCCGGAGCGGCTCGCAGGGGATCCGCGTCAAGGCCGTGCCAATGACCCTCGCGCACTTCGATGGCCACTTCCACGAAGTGTTCATCGTTGATCTCGATCGGTCATACGACGACGCGATCTTTACTGGCGAGCGCGTCTATGTGCGTGATCTACAGACCGACGATTCGACGCTGGTCTATGATGACACCGCGATAGTAACGATCGCGGCACAACACGCGCGCAGGTATCCAGACGCGGCGCCACTTGGCCCGAACGACGACACGCCAACGAATCCTGATATTACAGCTTCGGGTGAGACCGACATTCTCGAAGTGCGCGGGCCGTATGCGCTACTCGAGCACCGGGTTGAGTACGAAATGGCTGCGGGCGGCCAGCACGATACCATTCGCACTGCTGTGGACTTGCGAACCGGCGCAGCAGCAACACAGGAAGCGATGGCGCGCGACTCCGCGACGGAGGACTCCAATCTTGTACGCAAGGTGCCGCGAACGTGGAACCGCAAAGGTTACTCGCTCGACGCGCGCGGTCAGGGCGACAGTAACGTAATTCTCTCTCTTCGTGATCCCGCGCATCACACGTGGGAGTTATTCAGAGTGGGCGCCCATCCACGCGTGTACTGGCTGGATGAGCCTCCGGTGAGTGCCGCCTCGCGTCGCGCGCTCATGAAGGCGTTCAACGCGGCCTCCTCCTATGACGAGACGGTCAAGTACGTGCGGTATGTGCGTCCCGCCAGCCGGTCCATCGTCAATCATCGAGCCCGTCACGCATGAGTCAAAGCGCGCTGTCAACGGATGCGCTTCGCAAGGAGGAATGAGAATGAAGGGGAAAACACCGCGCGAGTCGAATGCCATTCTCGCTGATCTGATGATGCCGAGCCAGGCCAACGGCCTCAAGGCGCCGTCGATTTTTGGTGGAGTCGTGATGAGCATGGTGGACAAGTGCGCCGCACTGTCGGCCATGAAGCATTGCAGTGGTCAGGCGACGACTCTGTCCGTCGAACGGATCCTCTTCAAGGAGCCGATACTGGTCGGCGAGCTCGTCGAAATTCGTTCGCATGTTGCGCATGTGGGCCGAACATCCATGTCCGTTGTTGCTGATGTATTTGCCGAGGACCTGCGGAATGGCAATCGTCGCCATACTAATGCGTGCTGGCTGACGTTCGTGCACCTTGGAGATGACGGGAAACCGGCACCAGTTCCTCCGCTGCTGCTGGAGACAGAGGAAGATCATCGACTACACAAAATCGCGGCCGTGATGCGCGAACGTCAACTGGCGGAGCGCGAACGCAAGTAGCACTCCGTAGTTGTGTTCAGCTAAGCTTGACTTTTTACGCTGACGACTTGTCGTTACCTCGAGTGCCCGGTGCATGTGCCTGATCTGGGTCAGGTCCGTCTGTCGGATTTTGCGGTTTGGTTCCGGAAGCAGCTCCACGTTCGCTGACCGCAATAAGGTCAGCGGGATTCTGGAAATGTCGCTCCTGGAGGCGTATCAGCCTTGCGTCGACATCCGCAGCCAGCTTGACGTATGCATCGCGCTGCAGAACTCCCAGTCGCAGGCGATCATTCAGCTCCGACTTTTCGATCATGAGGAGATGCTCGATGGTATCGGCTTCGGCCTGGTCGCTGACCTGTTGACTTGCTGCGTGAAGAGTCAGCAATTCCGAACGAGCACGATCGCGTCTTTCGGCGTACCGCTGACCAAGTTCGTCGAGCAGGTCGGGCGCAGCGGCGTGTGCACTGCGCATGCGATCGACTTCGGCTACGCCGGCAGCCGCGATCTGGAGATTGCCTCGCGCGATGTCGTACGCGAGCCGATCATCGTCGGCCCGTACGAGCCCCAGTCGTCTGAGCACGTACGGCATGCTGACTCCCTGCACGAGGATCGAGACGATAGCGACGCCAAAGGTCATCGTAATCAGGAGGCGACGCTCGGGGAAGTCGAACGGCAGTGCAAGGGCCAGCACCATCGAGAGCGCCCCGCGCAAACCTCCCCACGTCAGCGCAGCGCCCCACGCCAGCGGTATCCGTTCGCGAGTTCGCCGCAGGAGTACTGTCATGCCCAGAATGACACCCGTGCGACCAGCGACAACGGCGATAAACGCGATGGCAATAACGGCCCATGACGCGAGCAGCGCAAGCGGGCTCACTTCGAAGCCGATCAGCAGGAATATCACTGAATTGAGCGCGAACGCGATGTATTCCCAGAAGCTTACTACGGCCAACTGTGTGGACGGCGACATGCCGATTCGTCGTCCATAATTGCCGCATATCATGCCCGCAGTGACAGTTGCGATGACGCCGGAGTAATGCAGTTGCTCGCCCAGAACGAAAGAGCCGTACGCTGCAATCGTAGTCAGAGTGATTTCGATCATCGCATCGTCAACGCGCGCGATGACTCTTGACGCGCCAAACCCGATCGCTCCGCCGACGATGACGCCTCCTCCAACGATCGTGATAAAACGCACGGACAGCGCCCCGGGTGACGTGGCAACGCCGCCGACGTAGGCAAGAATGAGACTCAGTACAACGATTGACGTTCCGTCGTTGAGCAGGCTTTCACCTTCGACCATTACACGTAGCCGAGCCGGTGCATTCAGATCACGAAAAAGGCTGACGACCGCGATCGGGTCGGTCGCTGCGACGAGCGCACCGAACACCAGTCCATATTGCCACGAAAATGCTGAATCCAGTCCCAGCCCCTGAATCACACTCGTGGCGATCACGCCGGTAAGCGCGATGCCTACGATGACGCCAGGCACTGCCAGGGAGCTGATCCCCAGCCAGTTCCGCCCGAATTCCCGCGCGTCGAGATTGAACGCAGCCTGGAATAACAGGCCTGGCAGGAATACCGCGAAAAGCAAATCCTTGGTGAGGTGGGGAACCTCGACAAGCTGCAGCCAGCCCAGCGAGAGCCCGACAAGCACCAGAGCGACGGTATAAGGAACCCGGAGCGTCCGCACCATCATCGCGACGCCAGTGGCGATCGCGAACAGGATTATGAACGACCCCTCGGCGCTCATTTATAGCGGCTCACTTGATGATACGCCCAAACGTCGCATCGAGGAGCCACCATTTGAGCGCTTCGGTCATTTCTTCACGCCGGGATCCGTAGCGGGCGGCGTATCGTTTGCAGCAAGCGTACTGAGTCGGAACGACGGTGCCTCGTAGTTCGAGGGTCGGTAACCTTCGGGGATCGAGGTGTAGTTACCATCTCTGAGCGCTGCATAATGCGGCGACATGATTTCGACGCCGCCCTCGTTGAAGGTCTCCTGGATATTCAGATGGAGCTGTGACGATGTCACTGCCATGAGGTCGGCACGATTTGTTGTTGCATTCAATTCGTAACTGACGTAGAAGTCATCGAGGCTAGTCTGAAGCACAAACGGTGCCGGGTCCGAGAGGATTTGTTCTGTACGCCTGGCCGCTTCAATCAGCAGTTCGTGAACCTTTCGCCATGGTGCGTCGTATCCGATCGTCACCGTTGTGTGCAGGATGAGCCCACTGGTAGTTGCGAGAGTACTGAAATTGACGACGTGGCTGCTCAACACCGCGCCATTTGGTATGGTCACCGCTACATTCTTGATCGTGTGAAGCCGTGTGACAAGCATCGTTTTTTCCATAACCTGACCAACCGTGTCCGCAATCTGAACAATATCCCCGATCTGAAATGCACGCGTATAGGTGAGCACCACTCCGGCTACCATGTTGCCAATGGCCGATGACGAGCCAAGCGAGAATAGCACCCCGACAAATATGGATACGCCCTTGAATGCGTCGGTGCTTGCACCAGGGAGATACGGATAAAGAACGGTCGCTGCGAGTGCCAGTATCACTACGCGGAGAATCTTGTACGTAGGCTCAGCCCAGTCCGGGTAGAACCCGCTGAGCGTGATGGCGCCTGATCCTATTGCGCCGAACAGCGTGTGAACGAACGCAAGGAGATAGCGTACGATCACGATGCCAGCGATCAGATAGAACAGGCTCGGCAGGTACTGAATTAACCCCGTCCATGCCGCGGCGAATGGGAGCAGGGCATAGCCAACTATGCGGCGCGACAACGGGGCCGTCCACGGAAAGAAGCTGAGGACGAGTGGAACGTAGATGTAAAGCAGCAGCAGCGTCAGAAACACGCGCAGGAGCTTCGCGGCACCGGACAGCAAGGCCGCGAGTCGGCCCGCCGAGAGCAGTTCAAAATCCTGGATGCGGATGGACGCCAACCGAATCTGATCGTGCGCGGCAATGCGTGCGTGCAGCTTGGGGAAGCCGAATGCAAGCAACCGGAGAGCCAGGAAAAGAACAATCGTCGCTGCAAGTGCGTACGCAGCGTCGATCACCAGAGCGCGGGTACTCCGGCGATCCGCAGCTGCTAATACGACCGCGTGGATCCGTGCTGAGAAATTTCGCGCCAGCGTGGAGCGTTCCATCTTCGTGGGAGCGGCATCCGCATCGAGAACAGTCATGAGCACAGCGTCGCGAACTGTCAGCTCGCTGTAGCTGCCGTAGCTGGTGATCCCAATCGAGTCACCCGCCAGAATGGACCGCTGCACCTGGCGCAGCCGGTCGGAGACCGCCGCCGCCCGTTCCGCCGCCGAAAACGGACCTAGATTGCCATAGAGTCGAAAAAGCGTGTCGGCGTCAAACACGACCGGTGAGCCTGTGTTTGTCGTGTCGGCGATGCTGTCTGCCGATACAGCGGAGCTCGATGGGCGCGGACTACTCTGCGCGGGCGCGGCGGCCGAAGACATCATGGCCAGGGCAACAGCGACAAGAACTGGGGATCGCATGAATCCTCTGGAGTTGCGAGTCAAAACTCGTCCGGACAGCCCGCGCCGGAAGCCGGCCGAAACTTGCGGACGGCGCGGCTTCTCCTGCAAGGTGCCACCAATCCGCTCAGCTTGCATGGATCCCCCGGTTATGACCGCAACCAATCGAGAAAGCATATTTGTGACTTTGCCGCAGCGCGACCCGGCGATATAATACCGAGAGAATTATTCGGATAGCGTTTTTCTTCAGTTGAGGTCGATGTTCCAGACTTGGTCGCCAGACGCCAGCCCCGCATTTGCCGCAGCCGGCGCCGAATTGGCCGCAGTGCTGCTGCAAATTGCGGTCACGCTCGGACTCATGGTGGTCTGTGCATGGCAGTACCGGCAGTATCGCAAGCCGGTATTTGCCTGGTGGTCGCTGGCTTGGGGGCTTTACGTCCTTCGCCTGGCTGCGATCGGCGCGTTCATCTTCACTCGCGAAACCGTGCTGCTGTACTGGCACCAGGTATTCACTGGATGGACAGCTATTGCTGTCCTCGCCACCGCCATGGTTTTCTCCGGACGATTGCGCCGCCGCAAGTGGCACCTCCTCGCCATTCTCTTTCCACCCGTTTGGTCGTACTTCGCGGTTTACCATTTAGGTGCTTATACAATTGCGTCGGTGCCGATGGTTCTCTTTCTGTCGTGCGCCACTCTCTGGACGGGTGTCGTGTTCATGCGCTACGCGCGCGCCACGCGATCAACTGGGGCAAGCGTACTCGCCGCGGCTTTTTTCATCTGGGGATTTCATCATCTCGATTACCCCGTTCTTCGCGCATATGGAGCGTGGCTTCCGTGGGGTTATTACGTCGACGTGCTTCTCACGGTCACCGTCGGCGCCGGAATCCTGCTGCTTGTGACCGATGATCTCCGACGCGGTGTGGGCACACTTGGTACACTTTCGTCAGATCTCATGTCGGCCGCGTCATCGTCGCGTGAGCGCGTCGTCGCCACGGTGCTGCAGAGAATTGTCTCGGCACCAGCGGTGAGCGGCGCAGCCGTTTTCCGGCTCGATGCAAGACATGATGGCTACTTCGAACGTGGCGTTGGCGCATGCGAGAGTTGGACCGGCACGAGTCCGCTACAGTCCCAGGCGGAATTGCTGTCCCGCGTTGCCACGGGCACAGAGGGAGCGTTTATCGCTCCCGAGTGGAGCGCGGCTTCAGATGCGGATGGTTACAGTCCGGCATTCCCCTTTGCCGCTGTGCTTCCGGTGGAAAGCGGCGAAAATGGTACGGGTAGCGCTCTGGTGATCGTTGCGGAAGATCACGTTCCATTCGCCGCACTCGACGCGCAATTCCTGACGGCACTTGGGCGTCAGATGGGTGGTACGCTTGAAAACTCCCGGTTGTATACCGCGTTGGAACAGCGGACTGCAGACCTCGAGCGCCTTTCGACGCGCATGGTGCTGCAACAGGAGGAAGAGCGCCGGCGACTGGCGCGCGAACTTCACGATGAGACTGCGCAATTGCTTTCCGCAGTCAAAATGGAGCTGGCAATCCTGCGCGACGTGGTTCCGGAACCCCATACGGTGCGCGTTGATGACGCACTCGCGCTGACAGACGCCGGCATACGAAGCATTCGTGCAGTGATGCACGATCTTCGTCCGACACTACTCGACGACCTCGGTCTCGTTCCAGCTCTTCGATCAGTGGCGACAGCATTTGCACAACGTTCCGGCACACAGGTACGGCTGGCGCTGCTTCCCGCCCAGAACCTGCCCCTCCTTGACGATGGAGCCGATCTCGCCTTTTACCGTGCACTTCAGGAAGCGCTCTCCAACATCGGTCGTCATGCTGACGCCTCAGTAGTGGATATATCGTTGCACGCCGACAGTGGCAGCGTGACATTGACTGTGATCGATGACGGTTGTGGGCTTCCGAGCAGCGAAGATGGCCTGGGACGATCGGGGATGGGACTCATCGGAATGCGCGAACGCTTCGCATCGCTCGGCGGCTCCGTACAGCTCCGCAATAATGACGGACGCGGTGCGTTGCTGGAAGTGACACTCCCGCTGGACGCGGGCGTTCCCGCGTGACCGCGACGATCGAGATGATATCGGTTCTCGTAGCAGACGATCACGCTGTCGTTCGCGCGGGGATACGGCACATCCTGGAATCCATGCCGGGCGTATCGGTTGTCGCAGAAGCATCGGATGGGCCGTCCGCCCTCCAGCTTGCTCGACAGTACAAGCCCGACTTGATAATTCTGGACGTTTCCATGCCCGGTGGTTCGGGGCTCAGCGTTCTGTCGGATCTGCGTCGTGATCTCCAGGGCACACGCATCCTGATTTTGAGCATGCACGATGATGCTGAATACATCGCCGAGAGCGTGCGTGCAGGTACCAATGGATATTTATTGAAGGACAGTGCGGCTACCGATCTCCGTGCCGCCGTACGCGCAGTGATGAACGGAGATAGTTTTTTCAGCCCGGAATTAAGTCGGCCGCGCGTGGCGGCGATTGCACAGCAGGAATCCCCGATCACAAAACGCGAGCGACAGGTTCTTGTTCGTGTTGCCGCAGGTGGAACCAACAAGGAAATCGCGGCAGCGCTCGGGATCAGCCACCGCACAGTCGAGACGCATCGGGAAAGCATTGCGCGCAAGCTCGGGATCTCATCGGTCGCCGGCCAGACACGCTACGTAATCGAGCACCATTTGACAGATGACTGACTTATCCGAACCCAAGCCCCTTGACGCGGTCGACACCGGCCCACACATCGCTTCCCGAATTGCCTGGATCGCCGGCGCGCTTGCGATTGTCGCATTGCTCATCTGGCAGGGCGTCACAGCGGCAGGCAACCCCGATCCCATGGCGAGTCATGGTTCGACGGCCGGGTCTATCGATATTGCCGTACTCGTCTTCAGAGAAGGGCTAGAGTGCATTCTGGTCCTGTCAGCGATAACAGCGAGCATGGTTGGTAACAGCAAGTCTTACCGGCGCCCGATAGGGCTCGGCGCTGCGGTTGCTTTCGTCGCGACACTGATCACATGGCGAATCGTTGTCGGGATTCTAGATAACATTTCCGAGAGCGTTCCGGCGCTCGATCTCCAGGCTGCAACCGGGTTGCTCGCCATAGTCGTTCTTCTCATCGTGATGAACTGGTTTTTTCACAAGTTCTACTGGTCCGGTTGGATCTCGCTGCATACCCGGAAAAAGAAGAAGCTCATGAAGAGCGCCACACAAGGCCAGTCACACGCACGTGTAGCGTGGGGACTCGCTTTACTTGGCTTCACGTCGTTGTATCGTGAAGGCTTTGAAGTTGTGCTGTTTCTCCAGAACTATCGACTGAAGCTTGGTGGCGGACCGGTGTTCCACGGTGTCGTGCTCGGCCTGATATTCTCGGTAATCGTGGCGGCGTTGACGTTTGTTGCGCATCGCAAATTGCCGTACAAGCGCATGCTGATTCTCACCGGCGTGCTGCTCGGCGTCGTGCTTCTGGTAATGGTCGGCGAGCAGGCTCAGGAGATGCAGTTGGCCCACTGGATCGGGACTACGCCGATTCCATCGCTCGAAGGGATAATTCGGCCGTGGATGGGACTCTGGTTCGCAGTCTTCCCAACCGTAGAGACGCTTATAGCGCAGGGCATTGCGCTGGCGATCGTGCTCGGCTCATATCTGATCGTGCAGATACAGCTGGCACATCAACGTAGCACTGCAGCTCGACCAGCGATACAGCGGGACGTGACGGTGGGCTTACTACAACCGCACAACTCCGCAGATTAGATTCGGCGAATGGATTGGGGACCGTTGCTTGACCCGAAGAATCCGGCGTACCCGATGGTGCGGGGTATCGTTGCGGACCTGAGGCGTGATTTCGCGGTCTGGTGCGAGAAGGTGAGAGAATTCGAGCTCGAGTCCGCCAACAGTACTGCCGGTGCGCCCACCGAAGCGGCGCTGGCGCTGGAAGCGGACGTGCGCGCGCTTGCCGTGGACATAGAGAGCTACGTCGCCGAGATCAACTACCTCGGTGTCGCGTTTGATGTACAGCAACTCTTCAGGGAGAGACCATGAGCAGTATCAAAAATATGAAGCCGTTCCAGACGGCCGACGGGACTCGCTGGGGTGTTGAAGTGCAGCTTCCGGGTTCCAGCAGCGCCAATGTCGTCTTTCATCATCCGGACCCCGGAACATCCAGGAAGGATCGATACGCTCGTCTCCAGTGGCGTGGTCCCGAGTCAGCGGATGTGGTCGGTCACCTGGATGTCACCAAAATTCGTGCTGCGTTGAGCGACGCTGTGATTGCAGATCTGTTCAAGCGTTCAGCGCCAATTGGCTGGGGCGCGCCAGCCTTCCCACCAGCGTAGAAGAGGTCCCGCCCCCGGGCCAAGTCAGTTACGGGGCGGCCCTGGGATTACGGCGGGCGCCAGGGCAAAAAAAATACCCCAGGAGCATCCCGGGGTTGAAATCTGCCACGCGCGCCGTCATTGGAACTCTACGTCCTACCGATCGGCGGCGGGCAATGCAACTTCTATTTATATCAAGACGACCAAGCTGGCCGTCGGTAACAACAAGTGGAGCTGAGGGGAATCGAACCCCTGACCTCTGCAGTGCGATTGCAGCGCTCTACCAACTGAGCTACAGCCCCGCGACCGTGAATTCTGGTTGCGACAAAGGCGTAGCTTCCCGTCGCACACGGGCTACTCCAACGAATATAGGCCGGAATGGCTCCAAAGTCAACTTCGATATATTGGGCCCATGGATCTGAGCGTAGGTTTTCTAGGAACATCTGCTTCTCGACCGACCGTTGAGCGCAACGTCACCTCGCTGGCGATCAGGCGTGGAGGCGAGACCTTTCTGTTCGATTGCGGTGAGGGGACTCAACGCCAGATGATGCGGTATGGGGTCTCGTTCAATGTCGGGGAGATTTTCTTCACCCACATGCATGCGGACCACATCCTGGGTGTTACCGGGCTGGTGCGGACCATGGCGCTCCAGGGTCGGACGGAGCCGATGACTCTCTTCGGCCCGCCAAAGTCCGAGCGACTCCTGAGGCAGGCTGTCACTCTCGGAAGCGACAAACAGCACTTCCCGATCAACTATGTGGAGATGACGCCTGGGCAATCCCTCGTTCGGCAGGGATATAGCATTGTTCCGTTCGCAGTTGACCATGGCGGCGCCTCCGCAATGGGGCTGGCAATCGTCGAATTGCCAAGGTTGGGTCGTTTCAGGCCAGACCTGGCCCGTGAGATGGGTATTCCCGAGGGACCACTCTGGGGGCAGATCCATAAGGGTCAGGCCATTACTCTGCCTGATGGCCGAGTCGTGCATCCCTCCGAGCTGGTCGGTCCCACGCGTTCGGGCCGCAAGCTTGTTTTCACCGGCGACGCGAGACCATCGGAAACGACCATCGAGATCGCCGCTGGCGCCGACATTCTGATTCACGAAGCGACCTTCGCGGACGAAGAGGCTCCTCTTGCCGTTGAGACTGGTCATTCAACCGCTCGCGAGGCGGCGACTGTCGCCGATCGCGCGGGGGTGAAACGGCTGGTGCTTACTCACATCTCTTCCCGGTATTCGCGCGATGTTCAGGAATTGGCGGCGGAGGCTCGTGAGGTATTCCCCGGGGCGGTAGTTGCGCGCGACGGTATGGAGTTGGTCATACCATTTGATGATGCCGAGGCGCTGGACGAGTAGTTGAATCGCTGACGGCTAACGGTTTGCTGCAGCGATATCCGCCTGCATCGCACTGAACAGAGCGACGTTGAATTTGTTCTCATCCTGCTCGGCGCCCGCTACAAAATCTCCCATCGCTCCTCCCCCAAGCTTTCCGAGGAATCGGAGGATTGCACTCTCGCGGACCGTTGTGTTGCTGCGGCGGCTCATGAGTGTCTGTGAGCCGGGTTGGTCGCGTACCGTAAAACGAAACTGAGTGCCGGACCCTTCGAAGGGTCGACGCAGTGGAGACTTGATCAAATAGCCAACGACAGGTGGCAGAACCCAGCCGGGCTCGCGCGTGAAGGTGAGCGCCCACCCACGCTCGTGAGGCGAATGAAGATTGATCCACTCACCCGTGAGATGCTCGACCCCGATAGTGAAGAGCTTTATCTTGGCGGTGAAGTCCAGCTTGACCACAAGCGTATCCGGCATCGGGCGCGGCGGTCCTTCAAATGGGACGAAATGGCCGTCGCGTGAGCGCATGCTGAGCGTGATGAATCCGTCGCGTGAACTGACATCGAGCCATCGGACATTACGCGAATCGACGAGTGAAAATTTAAGCTTCACCTTGTCGACGTATTTCGTCATGAATGCCGCGTAGGCTGGGTAATCGTTGCGGATCCCGTCCGGTGTGATGTGGATGACGGCGTAGAGTTTGTTGGTACCATTTGCGTCCGCCGTGGATCTCAGTGAATCCAGCGAATACAGCTTGCCGAGTACCGCGGTCGTGCGTGGGAAGGTTGTGCGGTATCCGGCGCGGAGCGTTGCTTCGCTGCGTCCCTCGGAAGCGGCGATCCAGCGGCTAATGACGTTTGCGAAATCGTTTGCGGTGATTGTTCCTGCGGCAAAATCGACACCCGTAAACCAGCTATAGTCATCGTTGCCGAGTTGACGCAGCCGCATGATGTGCCGACCTTCACCGAGTTCCGAGACAGGATCATTGGTGACCGTGTTCGTGAAGGTGTAGCGTCCGTTGGCGAATGTGGCGTCGCCAAAGAGCGTACGATTGTTATCCGGGCCGTACACAGTCCAGATGGAAGTGTCGGCGTACACTTCTGATGGCGTCAGCGCATAACGCAACAACTGCTGGCGTGCGCGTTCGTAGCGAGGTGCACGGTAAACATTGGTGAACCGTTTAACGAACGCTCCGAACAGTCCGTCTGCATTGGCTCGCGCCTGAGCAGGTGTTGGACCGAATGCAGCAGGCGCGTCGCCGCACCCGGTAAGCGGCAGTGCAAATACTGCAGCAGTGGCGGTGGCAACGCAGAGTCTCGAAAATCTGCGAGCGCTGAAAATTGGCGCGGTTGTATTGATCAAGGTGTGTTCGCGATGATGTGTACGGGTCCATACGAAAGCTATTGACGCTGCAGCGCAATGCCAGAAGTGTGTACGGATTATACCCTGCCTTGAGGGTGCACCCCGGCATGACGCTTGCTCTATTCGTGGGCATCACAAATAGAGAGGAGAAATACAATGGGAGACCTAAATAAGAAGGGCACAAAGAATCAGGTCAAAGGCACGGTAAAGGAAATGGCGGGCAAGGTGAAGGGTGACGTTGGTGATGCGCTTGATAACTCACGTATGCACGCTGAGGGCCGCGTTGACGAGTTGAAGGGGAAAGTCCAGAAAACGGCAGGCAAGGTGCAGCGGGCGATGGATCCTGACAACCATCGCGATGCGATCAAGTCGGACGACACGGATGCCTCGCGTCGTAGTTGATACTGATTCATCATTGATTGACGGTTGAAATGCGAAACGGGGCGTGGATGAAGATCCACGCCCCGTTTTGTCCGCATGCTGCTGGAACTCTACTGCTGGAGCTCTACTGCTTGCAGGAGCCGTGCGGATCCATGCGTGGGCCGTCAACGACCGGACGATGATCCAGGTTCGCGACATGCATAGCGAGGTCATCGATGTAGTTGCCGATGCGCGCCATGTGAACGTAGTCGATGTACTGGGGCTCGTCCGTCACTTGGTGGTAGTCGGAGTGAATTCCCGTGAAGAAGAAGATGATCGGAATATTGTAACGAGCGTATTCGTAGTGATCGCTTCGGCAGTAGATGTTGTCGGGATGTCCGTTGGCATCTATCGCGTAATCGAAGACCAGGTCGTGCTTGTCTTCCTTGTTTACGGTCTCGGCGAGATTCCCGAGTTCGGTGGAGAGCCTGCGCGAGCCGACCAGCTGTACGTAGCCTGGGCCACCGCGAAGGACCTTGCCGTCTATGGAGCGCCCCGTAATGTCGTATGCATCACCGCGACCGATCATGTCGATGTTGAGCTGGGTCACGATGGAATCGCGCGGCACCGTTGGGTGATCCGTGAAGTACGTCGATCCGAGCAAGCCCTTTTCTTCGCCGACGTGCCAGACGAACAGGATCGAGCGCTTGGGTTTGACCTTTAGCGACGCGATCTTCTGCGCTATCTCGAGAACGCTCACGCTGCCTGAACCATCGTCATCGGCGCCGTTGTTGATCGAGTCGGCGCGCTGCGTACCGGGGTGCGTGGAGCGATACGCCGAAAGCACCTTGTTCACTTCTACTTGCTGCTCAGGGGTCGCCTGCTTGCCACCATCCTCTGCACCACCGGGACGCACGATGTGATTGAAGAAGCGAAGCGAATCGTGATCGACCGGCCGGTGATTGAAGCCGATGTGATCGTTGTGGGCACCGATCGCGACATATTCGCCGGCGAGCTTTGGATCACTTCCCCGCACGATTCCCACGACGTTGCGCGCAGGATATGCTACGGGTTCAACCGTGACCTTGAAGTGAAAATTGCCGGGTATCGGGCCGACGGTTCCTACTGGAATTTCAGTTGCACCCTGAGTGAGTCTTGCCACGGCATCCTGCGAAAGGAGGATGGTCGGTGGAGAGCCTTGCGCAGGCTCGTTGCTCGGATCGTCGACAAACTGCTGCGGCCGAGTGAAATACGACATGTACTGGTCGAGTCCCATGATGCCTATGGCGACGGCGCCCGGTGCGGCGCTTCCCGCGCTGCGGAATGCACGAATTGACGCACCCGCGGGCAAGCTGTAGACGACGAGCTTGCCAGCAGCCTCGCTGGCTTTGATCATTTGGCTGGTATCGCCGAGCACGCCGCCGTAGATGAGCTCCACATTGTCCGCGTCGACAGACTTCGATCCTGAGGCGACCCAGTCGGTACCATAGACGAGATTGATGTCGCCGACTGTGAAGCTCGACGCCTTGTCTACCGAGCGGGTCTTGTACGGAAGAGTCTGGAAGTAGCCACCATTATCGCCAGCGGGGATAAGCCCGATCTTCTTCGCCTCTGCCGCTATGTAATCGGTTCCCTTCACGTTTCCGATTGTGCCAGCCTCGCGGCCCTGCATGGAATCGTCGGCGAATATGTAGAGCCGAGTCATCAGGTCCTGCGGAGTGATGGCGTCGGTCGTTGGTTCAGCCTTGTGCTTGAGCGGAAGCTTTGTTGGCGGATACGGAACGATCGTTGGTTGCGGCTCGGCGGTTGGGACCTGCGCCCCAAGGATCGCTGGAGCCAGCGCGGCGAATGCGAGGATGGCTAGGCGTTTCATGAAAATTGACTGGGGTGATCGATCGGTCGGGATAGGCGGGAACGTTTCCGGCCTTGCCGCCAAGACTTGTGAAATATAGGTACCTCCGTGCCGCCACCTTGGCCGCCCATGGGGAGGTTCGGGGTTGTTGGGCTTTGGGGGGCCTAGTAAGTTTGGTGGAACTACCGGCGAGAACCGTCGGTCCGATGCCCCTTGGTGTAACTGGCAACACGTCCGCCTCTGGAGCGGAAGAGTCCTGGTTCGAC
>JBDTAW010000001.1:0-7380 GCA_039924445.1 Gemmatimonadaceae bacterium | reverse complement strand
GGCTCGATGCGTTTCTGACCAATCCGGATCGTACCGCGCGCAACACCAACATGTTGATCTGGGAACGCTCACCCTGGCTCATCGACCATGGTGCAGCCCTGTACGCACACCACGACTGGGCCTCCGTCGACACGACGCGGGTTCATTCGCCGTTTCCGCTCATCCGCGACCATGTACTGCTCACTCACGCACACGACGTAGCTTCCATCGACCAGCAGATGGCTGCAACACTTACCAGTGATGTTGTATCCGATGTACTGGAACAGGTTCCGGATGCATTGCTGGCTGACGCAGCCTTCCAGGCGGATGGTGATACGCCGGCCGAGGCACGCGCGCGCTACGCTTCGTACCTGAACGAGCGCCTCCGCAGTCCGCGTCCGTTTGCGCATGCTGCGTCCAGGGCGCGCGCAGAAAAACTGACAGAGGTGCCGCTTCAACGAACGGCTCGCCGGTGATGCCGTGACACAGTCTGACCACAGCATTCCCTACAATTTTGCTGTGCTGCATGTTGTGCCGCATGTGCACATCGGCAGCGCGGTGCCCGTTGGCGTGATCCTGCACGCTCCCACCGAGCAGTTCGTCGGTCTTAGAGTTCTGGTGGAGCGCGCGGCACTCGCGGCGCGCGCTCCACACGTCGACGTTGAACTGCTCGTTCGCTACCTGACAACCTTCAAGGCTGCGTCGCTCGCGGATGACTCGGGCGGGACGCTTTCGTTCGGGTCACCGTCGGAACGGTTCCACTGGCTCACAGCTCCGCGGTCAGATGTGATTCAAGCGGGCCCTGTGCACGAAGGCGTCTGCAGCGATGTGGACGCGGAACTTGATGCGTTGTTCCTGGACCTCGTCGTGTGAGCGCGGAATAGTTCTATTCCCGATGTCGGTACGAAGCAATCGTGACTGCGATTGCGGATCCGATGATCCAGAGCGGCATCGCAACAAGCCACGAATTCATGATCGGACCGTCCTTATTCTCAAGTCCGACAAGCGCCGTCCTGAGCCCGTACGCGCCGTCCCATATTGAGCGGAGTGCAAGACTCAACTCCGGCAGCCCGAACGACGCGGATACGCCGATGAGAACCCAGAACGCGAGGAACAGTCCCCCGATCCACCGCCATGCGTGATCGCTGCCGATTACCGCTATCGATGCCAGCAGGTACAGGATCGTCGGCGCGGTGAAAGCCACAAGCCACTCCCAGCCAGCGCCGGTAGCGACACGGTTTGGCTCGCCGGTTATCAACGAAATGCCGACGGCGAGCAACACCACGGATAACAGATACACTACAGTCGCAAACATCAACCACGCCCAGCCGCATAGAAATTTTACTATCGTATGGGGGCCGCGTGCCACCGGCATGGTCCAGTGGTACGCACGACGCGCTGGATCTTCTGACCGCCACACACCGAAAGGGATGAGAAACGCTATTACCTGGATCGGCACTGGAACGCCGACTCCGTAAACGAACGAATGGTGGCTGCTTGCTGGAAACATGTGGACAGAGCGAATCGTGCTCACGATAACCAGGATCGCTATCACGAGGAGCGCGCCCAGGTAGAAATACGCTTCGGTACGCACTGCCAAACCAACCGCGCGGAATTGTTCGGTTACCACGGCGCGCGCGTTGGGGGTCGGGTGCAATTGGGTTGATGTCATTGGATGTCAATCGTTCGGGTTGAGTAGTGCCAGCGTAGCGTCGAGCAACGAGAGTGGTACCACCTCCCGTACAGTCCCGCCTGCACCCGTCAACTTCTGCACTACGTCTACTTCCTGACCCCACACAGTCCATTGAACTTCACGAGCTGACGTCACACGAAGGAGCACGCTTCCGTTGAGCGATGGCGCGCCGGTCCACCTTTCGGGTACTTCGACCCGATAACGCCGCAGGCCAGCGTCCAGATCCGCACGCGACATCTGTGCACGCAACTCACCGTTCCTCAGCACACCGATGTGATCGGCAAGCCGTTCCACTTCCTCTACGTGGTGCGTGGAAAGCACTACAGTTGTTGGCGAGTCGGAGAGATGGTCTGCGATCACACCCAGCGTCTCGTCACGCATGAGTGGATCGAGTCCGTCGGTGGGCTCATCCAGTAGAAGTAGCGGTGGCCTGTGTGCAAGCGCCATCGTGAGATGAACTCTGCGCGCCTGACCCTTTGACAGGACGGCCATCTTCCGATCCATGCGAAGCTCGAACTTCTGGGCCAGCCTGGCGGCGTAGTCCGCGTCCCATGTCGGGTAATACAGCGCGTGATGCTTCAGCAGCCGACCCACGCGCATCCAGCCGTAGCCCCAGTCCGGTCGCTCAGGTACGTAACCGATATTCGCGCGCACCTCTGGTGCACGATCCCGGCAATTGATTCCGAATACCTCGGCAGTGCCCGCGTCTGTGCGGACCAAATCGAGGAGTACCTTGAGCGTCGTGCTCTTGCCGGCGCCATTCGGCCCTACGAGTAGATAAACAGCCCCTTCGGGGACCTGTAGTGATACATCGCTAAGGGCAACCTGATCTCCAAACCGCTTCGTCAATCCTCGTGTGTCGACGGCGAGATCGCCGCCGTTGATCCGCGTTGGTAGGGCGGTCGTCATTGCGGTTCCTCGCTCGAGCGTTGGTTGTCGTGGATGCGTATCGCTTCGATCAGTTCCTCGACGCTCAATCCGTTGCGTCGTGCGTCGTGCAGGGCGCGTTCAGCGACCCCGTCTGCTAGCCGCCGCCGCTCGGCCTGACCTTGCTGTCCGGGGCTCGCATACGTCCCCTGGCCGCGCCGAACATAAACCATCCCCTGTCGTTCAAGGTCGCGATAAGCCTGGCTTACCGTATTCGGGTTGACCCGAAGCTTTACGGCCAGATCGCGCACAGACGGGAGCGGATCATCGGCGCTCAGCGTTCCGAGAACCAGCGCGCGCCTGACCTCGTCCACTATCTGAACGTAGATCGGCCTCGCGTCCTGTGGATCCAACGAGATGAGCATAACGTAGGTGTTATGGTGTACCAGTTACCTAGTACACTATAGCTCACCCATCGGCCTGTCAAGCTCGGTTCTTCCGGACTCTTTTTACAAGACTTGGTAGGAAAGACAGGAGTATCAGCACGCCGCCAGCCACCGACGCATGGAGTAGCGCGGTTCGCCGGGCTCCGGCCACGCCGGACAGGAGAGCATCCGCGAAATACGTGTAAGCGGCGGTCACAGGAAGATCGCCGATCATCGTCCCTGCCAGGTACGAGGCGAAATCGAGCCCGACCAGGCCGGAGGCGTAGTTCAGCGCATTGAATGGAACCACGGGAATGAGTCGAAGCCGCAGGATCGTGGAAAAAGCATGCGACCCGGCTAGTCGCTCGAGCGCGTAGATCTTTCTTCCACCGATGCGCTCGATCGCATCTCGTCCAAGTAATCTTGCCAGCCAGTAGCCACCGATCGCTCCGATCGTGGCCCCGATCCAGTTCAGGAAGGTGCCGAGCTCGAAACCGAACACCGCGCCGCCGGTGAGCGTAAGAATCGAGCCGGGCACGCCCAGCGTTCCGGCGATGCCGTAGAGCACCAGAAACAGCGGTATGGCGTACGGAGCGTCTCTCAGCCCTCGAGCCTGCTCGGCAAAATCCTTCAACCCGCCGTGGGTCAGTTCCAGATGGTGTGCAAAGGCAAACGATGCGACAAATATGACGACGAGGAGGCCGAGCTTGGCACTCGCTTTGACTGTGGCACGTTGCATGGACCTACAATATGCACGACAATTGGATCACGTTGGATACGAAAACCCGAGAAATTCAGAGGGTAACGATCATTTCACAATTCACTTTCCTGGACCTGAGCACGTGAGCAAATCGACGCATCGTCATTTCGGAGCCGTAATCGCCGGCTGTCTTGCGGTCTCTGGCATCCTCGCATGCGCTCCTGCCGTAGTGCCTTCGTCAACCGGCCCCAGCCCCAGTTCCAATCGCGTAGCCACAGTCGGGTCGGATCGCTCAGTCGCGGAGTCTCAGGTTCGCATGGTGATGATGGTGCTTGCTGACGATTCGATGGAGGGCCGTATGACCGGATCGCGTGGCTCTGCTAAAGCAGCGACCTTCATCGCGCAGCAGATGGGCGCAGCGGGCTTGGTGCCGGCCGGCGACAGCGGTTACTTCCAGAGGGTTCCCATAGCACTGACACGACGCAGCAATGGTCAGGAGCGGCTCTCCCTTATGACGGATTTCGTTTCGCTCGATACGTTTCCCGCCGATCACCGTCGGCCCGGGTTGAATGTTGCAGGAATGATCCGAGGTAGCGATCCGGTATTGGCGCGCGAAGTCATTCTTGTTGACGCGCACTATGATCATCTTGGAATTGGCAAACCTGTCGATGGCGACTCGATCTACAACGGGGCCGACGACGACGCGTCTGGCACGACAGCAGTAATCGAAATCGCGTGGACGATCGCTGCGGGTCCGCCACCCAAGCGTACGATTCTTTTCGTTGCGACTACAGGTGAAGAGGTCGGCCTGCTCGGCACACGTTGGTTCATTCTGCACCCACCGGTCGCGCTCACATCCATCGTCGCCAATCTCGAGATAGAAATGATCGGTCGCCCGGACTCACTCGCTGGAGGACCTGGACGAGCCTGGTTGACGGGATATAGTCGATCAACTATGGGTGGGATGTTCGCCGCCGCGGGATTACCGATTGTCGCTGACGCACGACCAGCTCAACACTTCTTCGAGCGAAGTGACAACATCGCTTACGCACAAATGGGGATCCCGGCTCATACGCTGTCCACGTACAACATGCATACCGATTATCATCGTCCTTCTGATGAGTTGTCTCGGATCAATTTTCGTCATATGACGCAAGTGATTCAGGCGGGAGTAGGCGCCGTGCGCATACTCGCCGACGGCGCTATCCCGCAATGGAACAAGGATGGTCGGCCCGCACCACGCTAGGTGACGAGGACACGACGCCGAGTGTGCGAGACCATGTTGCTTAATCGAATTGTCCGGTAATCGGATACGCTCGGTGCTTCCGGTGCATTGTCGAGCTGCGTGGGATCGACTGGTGTGCAATCTGTCAGTGCTCGGGTGGTGTCCACGGCCACGGCTGCTTCCTGGCGTGCCGCGGTCCGAATATCTCAAAGAGTATCTGTCTGGGATCTTCGATCATTACTACTGCGTCAATCCGGGGAGCGAGTTCCACGATCTTCGAAAAGTCGCGGTATCGTCCATAACTGTGGAAAAATCCCCACGGCCCCCCGTGGCTGGCCTTTCCGAGCCAGATGTCCGGCAAAAGCAGGAACTCCGCGGCATAAAACAGATTAAGCGTCTTCGTTCGAGGCAGATCGCTCTCGACGACTCCGAATGGAAGAGTTCCGTGCTTGCCCCACTGGATATCAACCGCTGGTCGGCCCTTGTCGATCCACGAGGTGTGCAGGATATCACCGTGCCAGTACGTCCACATTTCTGTCGGACGGTGTGAGGTGGGGTCATAACCGACCCAGACTTCTTCGGCGTCGCTTGCCTTTGCCCAGGGCACCCACTGACCATTTACATCGTGACTCCACAGCAGATGATAGGCGATGACGGGACGGGTTGGGTTCACCACGGCGACAACTCGCTCGAGAGCGAACGGTTCATCGCGCTGCAGGTGGAGCAGCGGCGCGAGGGATTTGGCTAGCGCGACATCAGCCTCGCTTGACTGGTTCGGCAGCGTTGCGGGAACGGGTGGCAGTACGACGTGTGGTCCACATGCCAAAAGCATGAACGTCGCGACAGCTCCGAGCGTTTCCCGTATGGTGGCGTGGTTCACGCCGGGTGGCTAGCCTTCGTTGCCAGCCACGGACTCGCGCAACGTACGCGTGTGCGAGACGTAGTGTTTTTGTAGTTCATCTTCGCCACCCTCGACGTACTCCAATGTTTTCTCTCAGTTCTATGAGATGTTGAGCCGTTCGTCGTATTCAGGAACATACGCACTGTTGTGGGTCGCGCTCGTCCTTGCCCTGGTGGCATCCGCTGGAATTGGCGCCTTCACATTCAGCCCGGCGACTATGGCGCGCCATATCGCTGAAGCCTTCGGATGGGTGGTGGCATCACCCGCGGATGCGCTTGGCCGCAATGTATTTCTCGAATTGCGACTACCACGTGTGTTCCTTGCGGCGCTCACCGGAGCGGTACTTGGCGTTTCCGGCACACTGATGCAGGGAATATTCCGCAACCCGATCGTCGAACCGGGTCTCGCCGGAACTTCGGCTGGTGCAGCTCTCGGAGCTTCGTTTGTATTCGTATTCGGGAGCACCAGCGCACTTACTCGACCCCTCGGCTCGCTCGCCGTGCCGATTCTTGCGTTTATTGGCGCATTTGGCGCGACGATGCTCGTGTATCGGGTGTCGACGTCTTTCGGTAAGGTCAACGTCTTCACATTGTTGCTCGCGGGGATTGCCGTTAATGCGGTTTGCGGTGCGGGTACTGGTTTCCTGTCGTATATCGCCCGTGATCCGCAGGCTCGCAATATCACATTCTGGAATCTCGGGACATTCACAACCGCAGACTGGCACAGCGTCGAAATGGTTGGGGTTGCGTTCGCTGGTTGTTTCGCGATCGCGATGCGATATGGAAAGGCTCTTAACGCGCTTATGCTCGGTGAGGATGAGGCCGCATTTCTCGGAACCGAGCCAGAGAAGTTGATCCTTCGGCTCATCATAGTAAACACGGTGATGGTCGCGGTTGCCACAGCAATGGTGGGCGTTATCGCCTTCGTTGGCCTGGTGATCCCGCACGTTCTAAGGATGCTCAAGTCATCCGACTACACATTCCTGATACCTGCTTCAGCGCTGCTTGGCGCGGTGATGATGTCGGTGGTTGATATCGTCGCACGCATGATCATCCCGCCCGCTGAGCTTCCAGTAGGGATCATTACCGCGGTTGTTGGCGCACCGGTGTTTCTGTGGATTCTTTTGCGACAGCAACGTAACGGCGCGGCGAGCTTTTATGGTTGAGGTCGTAGGTGTCGACTATCGAGCCGGCGGCAAGCAAATACTGGATGCCGTCACGACCCGATTCCGGCGCGGAAAATTCAACGTCATTCTCGGGCCGAATGGTGCAGGCAAATCGTCTCTCCTCAAGATTGCGACGGGTTTGCTGAAACCAACTAGTGGAATGGTCAATTACGACGGCAAGGCAGTTGGCGACTTTGTACCAACCGAACTGGCGCGCAGACGCGCTGTTCTGTCCCAGCATGTCGAACTCGTTTTCCCATTGCCCGTGTGGGACGTCGTATTGATGGGGCGGTATCCACATTACGGCCGATCTCCCGGCGTGCACGATGTCGAGATCGTCGAACGAGCTCTGGAAATCGTTGGGATGGCGGATCGCCGTGACCAGCACTATCCGACACTCTCCGGTGGTGAACAACAGAAGGTCC